>JBJMQQ010000215.1:0-29962 GCA_045802645.1 Polyangia bacterium | reverse complement strand
GTAAAAGCCGCTCTTGGCGAGCTTGACGAAGTTTCCGGCGGTGATGGGCATCTTGTCGGTGAACAGCTCGACCTTGATGTCGCCCATCGAGGTGGACAGCGTCGCTGTGGGGTTGGCCATGGGCGCGGAGCTTAACGCACTTCCAACGCCGCGACGACCTCGTCCAGCGTGTCGAAGAGACGCGCGCGCGGGCACAGCTCGGCCAGCTTGCTGCCACGTACCGCGAACACCTGGTCGCACGTCTCTGCCGCCGGCAGATCCAGGCGCCCGTCGCCCAGGTACACCGTCGGCGATCCAGGATGACGGGCACGCAGATCGGCGACAACGCGCGACTTGAAGTCCTGGCCGGACGCCACTTCCACGTCCGGCGGCAACGTCACGTTCCATCGCCCGTCGGCGAAGTGTCCGACGAAGGCGGTGAATGGCACGTCCGGCGGCAACAGGTCCTGGATGTAGAAGGTCAGCCCGTGACTGAGCACCAGGAACGGCCAGCCGCGCGCCCGGCAAAAAGAGACCAGCGCGTCCAGCCCCGGCCGCAGCCGCGCGTGCGCCCGCGCGTCGGCCAGCAGCTGCTGCGGCCCGACGGGGATGTCGCCGTAGCCGCGGGCGATCATCTGCAGCGGCGTCCACTGGCCGCCGT
Source organism: Polyangia bacterium (assembly GCA_045802645.1). GTDB lineage: Bacteria > Myxococcota_A > Polyangia > Fen-1088 > Fen-1088 > JADGRB01. The sequence goes on along the minus strand of JBJMQQ010000215.1, from coordinate 29,322 downwards.
ACGTGGGCGGCAGCAGCTCGCCGCGCCAGTCGTACGTCAGATGGCGGTCCCACAGCAGCGTCGTGACATCGTCGATCGTCAGCGTCCCGTCGAAGTCCGAGACCAGGATCAAGCGAACACCGCCGTGACGGGGCCGTGGTCGCTGGTGCCGAACTCGCGCTCGGCGACGCAGCTCTGCACGCGCGACGCCAGCCCCTCGCTGGCCAGCAGGTAGTCCAGCCGCCAGCCGATGTTCCGCTGGCGCATGTTGCGCCAGGGCGCCCACCAGGTAAAAAGCGCGTCGTTGTCCGGCTCGCGGTCGCGGCCGACGTCGCGCAGGCTGCCGGCCGTCAGGATCCCCTCGAACAGCGCCCGCTCGGCGGCCGTTTGTCCGATGGCGCGCGCGTCGCGCAGCTTGGGGTGGACGTCCATCTCCGCCCGGGCGACGTTGAGGTCGCCGCACAGCACCAGCTGCGTGCCGATCGCGCGCTGCTGGCGCGCGTACGCCGCCATCGCCTCCAGGAACCGCACCTTCGCCGCGAAGTCCTTGCCGCCGTTCGGCACGTAGATGGACGCGATCAGCACGCCGTCGACGGTGGCGGCGGCGATGCGCGTCTCGTGGTCGAATTCGGGGTGGACGTAGAGCGGCCGATCCGGCGCGAGGTCCTTGCGAATCAGCAGCGCCACGCCCGAGTACCCCTTGTGTCCGTGGAAGTACCCCCAGTAGCCGGGGATGTCCGAGACCGTCTTGGGGATGTGGTCCGCGCCCGCCTTGATCTCCTGCAGGCACATCACGTCGGGCTGTTCCCGGGCGACGAAAGCGGCCACCTCGTCCTGCCGCGCGCGGATTCCGTTCACGTTCCAGGTCGCGATCTTCATTCGACGCTGTACGCTCTTCTAGCACGCATGCCGACCGCCACCGACGCGCCTGACCATGCCCCGCCGGCCCGCGCGCTGATCGCGGTGGTCGCGGCCGGGATCTTCGTGACCGGCTTCGGCTGGCCGGGGCTGATCGGGCGGCTGCCGTTCAGCTTGCTGCTGAAGAATCAGCTGCACCTGCCGGCTGACCGCGTCGCCGACTTCTGGGCGATCGCGACCTTCGCCTGGTACGTCAAGCCGCTGGCCGGGTTCATCTGCGACGCGTACCCGCTGTTCGGCACGCGGCGCCGCGGGTACCTGCTGGCCGGCTCGCTGGTGTCCGGGCTGTTCTGGCTGGCGTTCGCGTTCGTGCCACGCCGGTACGGCAGCTTCGTGCTGGTGATGACGGCGCTGAACATCGGCATGGTGTTCGTCAGCACGGTCGTCGGCGGGCTGCAGATCGAGGCGGCCCAGCGGTACGGCGCGACCGGCCGCCTGGCTTCGCTGCGCAACGGCCTCGAGGGCGTGATGAGCCTCCTGGCCGGGCCCGTCGGCGGATGGCTGGCGGTACGCACGTTCGGCTGGACGGCGCTCGGCGGCGCGCTCGTCGTGCTCTCGTTCGTGCCGGTCGTCCTGCTGCTGGATCGCGAGCCGCGGGGCGCCCAGGCCAACCGGCAGGTCTGGACGATGGCGCGCGAACACCTGCGCGTGATCGCCCGATCGCGCGCCATGTGGGGCGCGACGGGGCTGCTTTTTCTGGTCTACCTGGCGCCCGGGTTCCAGACCCCGATGCTCTACTATCAGCAGGACGTCCTGAAGCTGGATCCCCGCTTCATGGGGTTCCTGCAGCTGTTGAGCGGGGCCGGCGGCATCATCGGGGCCGCGCTTTACGCCGCCGTCTGCCGCCGCGTGCCGCTGCGCGTGTCGCTGATCGCGGGGATCATCGTGAACGCGCTGACCACGCTGATGTATCTGCGCTACGACTCGCCGATGGAAGCGGCGGTCATCGAGACCGCAGCCGCCCTGGTCGGCACGCTGGCAACCCTGCCGATCTACGATCTGCTGGCGCGGGCAACGCCCCCCGGTGTCGAGAGCTTCGCGTTCTCGCTGATGATGAGCATCCGGAACATCGCGCTCTTCGTGATTTCGGACCCGCTGGGGTCGCGCCTTTACAGCCGGTACCACGTCGGCTTCAAGCAACTGGTCTGGCTGAACGCCGGTGCCACGGCCGCCGTGCTGCTGTTCGTGCCGGTGCTGCCGGCTGCGCTGCTGGCCGGGCGCGAAGAATCCAGCCGTGGCTGACGGGAAAATTTGCATGGTCTGTTACGATCTGGAGTGTTGCCAACACCAAGCTGCTTCCGCCGTGGTCTGCCATGCGTCACCTTTGCGATGGCGCTGGCCGCCTGCGCGACCAGCCGCTGGCCCGACGAGCCGGGTAAACCGGTGACGGTCAGCCAGGCTGCCAACGTGGAGGTCGCCGACCAGTTCATGACGGCGCTGACGGCGGCGCGACGCGCGCGGGGGCTGCCTGAACCGGTCGTGACGCCGCGTAACCAGGCGGACATCCGCAACTTCGCCGACGATCTACAGGCCGGGCGCACCTCGGCGCCGGGCGCGCAGCGCGCGATCGAGGCCTGGGGCGAGAAGGCCTACCAGGGCCGCGTCGAATCCTGGCTGCTCGACTGCACCGGCGGACGCACGCTGGAGCTTCCGCCCAAGCTGATCGAAGAGCCGTCGGCCGTCGTGTCCTACGCGGCAGCGCAGTTCCGCCCCGCCTCGTCGTCCGCCGACCAGTGCGCCGTGCTGGTCGTCGCCCACCGGTAGGAGCGGCGTAGGCGAGCTAGCCGCGCAGGGCCAGGTCCAGGACGGTTCGCAGGCCGGGTGCGGACACCAGCGTCGGGCCGATCGCGTTCAGGACCGTCCCGACCGTCGCCCGATCGCCGTGCGTTCCGCCGCGGATGATCATGTCCAGCGGCGGGTCACCCTCGATGACGACGCGATCGTGCGGTTCGGGGGCGGCGACGGACATTTCGAGATCCAGCCGCACCAGCTCGCGCCCGTCGACGAGACCGACGGCGGACTGGCGCAACCCGGCGACGTGCCCCGGGGCGATGCCCTCGCGCGCGTCCAGGACGGGGCCGATGTTCGAGCGGATCTCGTCGAAGCTCCACCCCATCCCCAGCCCGATGAGGGCGCACGATTCGGAGAGGCCGCGGTGCCCCAGCCGCCGCGCCGACACGCCGGCCTGAAACTCGTCGGGCGTCAGACCGGCGCCGACCTTGGCGCGCAGCGGTCCGCGCCGTTTCGCGGCGTCCACCACCCGGGTGACGGCGATCCGATCGACGCGGACACAGGCGGCGGCCAGGGTCACCGGCAGGCGATCCATCACGAGGCCCGGATTGACGCCCGTTCCCACCACCGTGATGCCGGCGTCGCGAGCCTGCTCGTCGATCCGACGGGCCAGTTCGGGGGTCACCAGCGGCGCGTAGGACAGATCTTCGCAGGTGGAGACGAGGTCGACGCCCGCAGCGGCGCAAGCGTCGACAATCGGCACCAGCTCGGAAACGGAAGAAGCGGTCAGGACCAGCGCGACGTCGACACCGACCAGCGCTTCGGCGGCGGTCGCGCGCACCGGCACGCCGGCCGCTCCGATTCCGGCGACTTCGCCGGCATCGCGCCCGACGAACGCCGGGTCGGCGACGCCCACCAGCGCCAGGCCGGGGCGCGCCCGCACCGCCTTGACGACCTCGCGCCCGATGGCGCCGAGCCCGATCACGGCGACGGCCACCGGTGGTGCGGCGGTCATGCGCCGAGCTCCGCCAGGTCCTCGCGCAACTCCTCGAGGAATCCCGAGATCTCCGAAGGCGAGAGCGAATCCAGGCGCCGGCGGATGCCCTCGAGGTCGTCCCGCAGCCGCGAGGCGCGCGACCGGTAGTTCTCGAGCGTGTTGGCGAGCCGCTCCGGATCGCCGCCGCCCCCGCCCCCGCGGCCGGCCGCTTGCCCCTGAAGCGACTCGAGCCGGCGAACCTCGAGCCGCAGATCGGCCTCGATCGCCTCCAGCTCGCGCGCCACGGCGACGCTGGCGCCCGCGCCCGCGTGACCGTTTGGCTTGATCGCGCGGGCGGCGGCTTCCAGCTCGCCGACGCGGACCCTCAGCCGATCCCGCTCGCCCTCGATCGCGCGCAGGCGCTGGTCGTCCCCCTGCGCCGGCTGGGCGGACTTGCGCTCGTGCTCGAGCCGCAGCAGCTTGCCCTCGAGCTCGGCCAGGCGAGCGCGGCGGGTGCGGTCGGCTTCTTCCAGCGTCTTGGCCGTCTGCCGCAACGCTGCCGTCTCGCCCCCCGCGCTGGCGGCGCGCGCTTCAGCGGCGACCAGCTCGTCTTCCAGCTCGGAGACGAGCGCGGTCTGTTCGGCCAGCGACGCCCTCAGCTCCGTGAGCTCCGCGAGGTGCGCGGCCGAGGCGCGGTGGAAATCCTCCAGAGCCCGCGCGCGCGCGGCGTGCCCGGCATCGGGATCGGGCGCCTGCGAAGCTGCCGCGGGGACCACGGCCCGGGCGCTCGCCTCGACGGCGGCGGGTCGTGCGCCCTCACCGCGCCCGGCACCGGCCTGCACGGCCCGTGCGATGGACTGTCGCAGCTTGTCTTCCAGCTCGGCGAGCCGCCACGCCAGGTCCTGCTTCTCTTCCTCGAGCCGTAGGATCCGGTCGTCGCGCTCGGCGATCGCGCGGGTCTTGTCTTCCAGAGCCTTGGCCTGCGCGACGCCGGACTTCGCCTCGGTCTCGACGCGCACCAGCTCGCGACGGGCGCGAGCCAGATCGCTCTCGGCCAGCCGCTGCCGCTCCAGCGCGTCGTCGAGCGCGCTCTGGCGCTCGCGCGCGCGGGTGGCGACCTCTTCCAGCCTCTGCTCGGCGGCGGCCGCACGGGCCTCCCCCTCCGCGAGGCGCACGCGCAGGCGGTCCGCCTCTTCGCGCGCCTCGGCCAGCGCGGCTGCCGCAGCACGCGCCTCAGCCTCGGCCGGCGCGCGCAGGCCGGCCGCCAGCCGGTCGGCAACGGCGGCCATCTCCTCGGTCGTGCGCCGAGTCAGGTTCATGACCGTCTCGTCGGCTTCAGTCAGGGCACGACGGAGCCGGGCGTTCTCGGTGTCCAGGATGGCGCGGTCCTCGGCGGCGCGCCGCAAGCGGGCGCGCAGCTCCTCGATCTCCTCGGCGCGAACGTCCGAGATGCGCGTCACCTCCTCGCGCTGGGACCCTGCGGCGCCCGCGGGGAGCTGGACCAGCGCATACCCGAGCCCCGCCACCGGGTCGGTGCCGGCGACGGCGACATAGACGATGGGCGGCTCGGGTTCCTTCACCAGACGGGAGTCGATCCGCAATGCGTCGACGGCCCCATTGAACTCGACGACCCCGACGCCCGCGAACGGCGTCATGCCCAGCATCTGCACGGCCGGCAGGTGCCCGGCCAGCGCGCCATGAAGGTCGTAATAACCGATGGTGCCGGTAGCGCCGGCACCCGGCCGGTCGGCATTGCCGCCCGCCACGACCAGGCGCCCGCCCAGCCGCAGCAGCTTCCGCCAGGCCGCCACCGCGCCCGGTCGCCGAACGGCGGCGGCGCCGTCGGCCACCACGACCACGTCGAACGTGCCGACGGGCGGCGGATCCGCGTCCCCGGTCACGACCACCTCGGCCGCGCCCAGCGTCCGCAGGAGGTCGGCTGCCCCGGGCCGTCCCACCTCCAGGACGCGCCGTCCCGGCCATAGCGGCTCGAGATAGGCGTAGAGGGTCAGGCGGCGATCGCGGAGCTCGGGGTTCACCTCTTCGGGCATGCGGCTGGGACTATATACCTAGGGGCCGTCGCGCCAAGGAAAGGTGTGACGTCTAGACGCCCCCTTGCATCTTAGGTCCCGTCCCTTTATAAACCCCCGTTCCCCGGGAACTCATCATGGCAAAAAAAGGCATTCACCCCGTCTACAAGGCATCGACCATCACCTGCGCCTGCGGCAACAAAGTCGACACGTACTCGACGCGCGGCACGTTCATGGTCGAAATCTGCTCGGCCTGCCACCCGTTCTACACGGGCAAGCAGAAGTTCGTGGACGCCGCCGGCCGCATCGAGCGCTTCCAGAAGAAGTACGCCGGCGGCAAGGGCAAGGCCGCTCCTCCCGCTTCTTCGTAAGCCTTGTTCCAGCCGAATCTCTGTCGGCGGCTGACTCGTGCTTGACGACCTGCTGCTTGGAAAGCTCGCGGCGGTAGAGGCGCGCTACGAAGAGCTGTCGGGGTTGCTGTCCGACCCCGACGTGCTGGCGAACCGCCAGCAGATGCAGAAGCTCAGCAAGGAGCACGCCGATCTGCGCGAGCTGATCGACGTGCTGCGCCAGCACCGCGAGGTCGCCCGGCGCGTGGCCGAGGCGCGCGAGATGCAGAAGGATCCCGAGATGCGGGACCTCGCGCGCCAGGAAGAGACGGAGCTCTCCGGCGAGGAGGATCGGCTGGAAAAGCAGCTCAAGGAGCTGCTGATGCCGAAGGACCCGAACGACGAGAAGAACATCCTTCTCGAGATCCGCGCAGGCACCGGCGGCGAGGAGGCGGCGCTGTTCGCCGCGGATCTGTTCCGGATGTATAGCCGCTTTGCCGAGCGCCGCCGCTGGAACGTCGAGATCCTGTCCAGCTCGAACGCGTCGGCGGGTGGCATCCGCGAGATCGTGGCCGGCGTCAACGGGCGCGGCGCGTATTCACAGCTGAAGTACGAGTCTGGCGTCCACCGCGTCCAGCGCGTTCCGGCGACGGAAACGCAGGGGCGTATCCACACGTCGACGGCGACGGTTGCGGTCATGCCGGAGGTCGAGGACGTCGAGATTTCGATCGACGCCAAGGACCTGAAGATCGACGTCATGCGGTCGGGCGGTCCGGGTGGTCAGTCGGTGAACACGACCGACTCGGCTGTCCGCATCCACCACCTGCCCAGCGGTCTCATCGTGCACTGCCAGCAGGAAAAGTCGCAGCACAAGAACAAGGCGATGGCCATGAAGCTGCTGCGCGCCAAGCTGTACGACATCGAAGAGGAAAAGCGGCAGACCGCCGAGCGCGACGCCCGCCGCAGCCAGATCGGCTCCGGCGACCGCTCCGAGAAGATCCGGACTTATAACTTTCCGCAGGACCGTTTGACCGACCATCGCATCGGCCTCACCCGCCACAACCTGCCCGGGCTGCTCGACGGTGATCTCGAGGAGGTCATCAACAGCCTGCGCGCCCACTTCCAGGCCGAGGCGCTCAAAGACGCCGAGCGGTCCAGATGACCGCGCCGGCGGCCAAGCCGCGCATCGTCGTCCTCGACAGCTTCGCGATCGATCAGGGCGAGCCCGAAACGACCTGGCGCGAGTTGGCGCAGCTGGGTGAGCTGATCGTCCATCCGCAGACCGAGCCGGCGGAAGTGGGCGCGCACGCGCGCGACGCCATCGCCGTGCTGACGAACAAGGTGGCGCTGAGCGCCGCCGACCTGCAGGCGCTGCCGCAGGTTCGGTACGTCGGCGTGACCGCCACCGGGACGAACGTCATCGATCTGCCCGCCGCGCGCGCCGCTGGCGTCGCCGTCACGAACGTCCCCGGATACGCGACGGACTCCGTCGCCGAGCTGGTGTTCGGGATGATCCTGAAGTTCGCGTTCGACGTCGCCGGACACAACGCCTCCGTCAAGGCGGGGGTCTGGGCGTCCTGGTCGGACTTCTGCTTCTTCCGGCAGCCGCTGATGGAGCTGGCCGGCAAGACGTTGGTCCTGGTCGGCGCCGGTGCGATCGGCGGCGCCGTCGCGCGCATCGGCGAAGCGTTCGGCATGCAGGTGATCCGCGCGGCCGTGCCGGGCGCGCCGTCGCGCCCCGGGCAGACGCGCACACCGCTGGAAGAGGCGCTGCCGGCGGGTGACTTCGTGTCGCTTCATTGCCCGCTGACGGATCGCACGCGCGGGCTGGTCAACGCGGCGTTCCTCGCCCGTATGAAGCGGGGCGCGATCCTCCTCAACACCAGCCGCGGCGGCCTCATCGACGAGGCGGCGCTGGTCGCGGCGCTCGAGAGCGGCCGCCTGGGCGGCGCGGGACTGGACGTCCTGTCCGTCGAGCCGCCGCCGCCCGCTCACCCGCTGACGGATCCGCGCGCCCCCTGGGCGGGCCGCGTCGTGATCACGCCCCACATCGGCTGGGGCACCGTCGAGGCGCGCGCGCGCCTGGTGGCCGAAGTCACGCGCAACGTCGCCGCCTTTCTCGCGGGCGAACGGCGCAACCGGCTCGACTGACCTTCAGTCGCGGTCGCCGTTCAGCGTGACGACGACCGTGCGGGCGCCGCCCGCGTCACGGTGCTCGCCGAGGTAGATCCCCTGCCACGTGCCCAGCGCCAGCCGACCGTCGCGAATCGGGAGGATCACCGATGCGCCCGCCACGACGGACTTCACGTGCGCCGGCATGTCGTCGTCGCCTTCGGCGGTGTGCTGGAAATATTCGGCGCCCTCGGGAACTGCGCGATCGAACCAGCGTTCCAGATCCGCACGCACGTCGGGATCGGCGTTCTCGTTCACGCACAGCGACGCCGACGTGTGCTGGATGAAGAAGTGCGCGAGGCCGACGTTGAAGCGCGCCAGCTCCGGAAGTGCCGAAGTCAGCTCCGCGGTGATCAGATGAAAGCCGCGCGCCCGCGGCTTGAGGCGAATCTGCGTCTGGTGCCAGGCCATCGAGATGCGTTTAGCATGTCCGCCGGGGGCGTGACCGCGGACACCGCGAAGATCGGAAAAGGTTGCCAAAATCTCGAACGAAACTTAATGAACCACGACGGGCGCTGTCGCGCCCCCGCCAAAGGAGCCCGGAAATGAGCCACCGCAGAACCGTCACCTTCGCCCTGGGGGCCGGCATCGTCCTCGCGGCGTTGCTGGGAGCCGCCCCGGCGGCCGAGGCCCAGTACGCGCGCCCGTACTACTACCCGCCGCCGCCCCCACCGCCGCCGCCCCCGCCGCCGCGCGGGGTGTACCGCAGCGGCCTGGTTTGGGGCTTCTCGCTGGGGCTCGGCGACACGTCGTTGCCCGACTGCGGCACCGTTTGCGGGGTCGTGGGGATGGGCGAGTTCCACATCGGCGGCATGGTGTCGCCGCGGCTCGCGATCATCGGCGATTTCTGGGAGGCGGGTCGCTACTACTCGGGTCACCCGGTCCTGGGCAGCGGCGGTCTCTACAACGGGATCTACACGCTGGCCGCGCAGTTCTGGGTGAACGACATCATCTGGATCAAGGGCGGCATCGGCTTTGGGCGTATTCAGATCTCGAGCGACTACGTCGGCGGCGACATCAACGGCAACGTCGACGACGAGAGCGGCTTCGCGTTCATGCTCGCCGCCGGCGTCGAGCTCGTGCAATCGTACAACTTCGCGCTGGACCTGCAGCTTCGCTACGGCAACGCCGACTACAGCAGCGGTGGTGATGGCGACCTCAACCAGTTCGGCGTCATGCTCGGCTTCAACTGGTACTGAACCCAGCGACGAACGCGGGGCCCGTCCAGGGTCCCGCGTTTGGGTCTCCGCCTGGTTACAACGAGACGATCTTGTCGGCGTGCTTTTCCCGCAGGGCGCGCGTGGCGTTGCGGGTGTCGATGACCAGCTGCGCGCGATCGCACAGCGTCGCGTAGTCGACGTTGCGGTGATCGGTGGTGATGAGAACGCAGTCGTACGTCCCGGCCGTGTCGATCGAGACGCTCTTCATCTCATGCTCGCCGATGCGCAGCGTGGGCGCGTACGGATCGCTGTAGCTCACCTCGGCCCCGCGCCGCTGCAAGAGCTCGATGATGTCCAGGGCCGGCGACTCGCGGACGTCGTCGATGTCGCGCTTGTACGTGACGCCGCAGACCAGGATGCGCGAGCCGCGAACGGCCTTGCGGCGCGCGTTCAACGCGTCGGCCACCATGACCTCGACGAACTCCGGCATCGACGAGTTGATCTCGTCAGCCAGCGAGATGAAGCGCGCGTTGTACTTCAGCGTCTTCAGCTTCCACGACAGATAAAGCGGATCGATCGGGATGCAGTGACCGCCGAGCCCCGGCCCCGGGTAGAACGGCATGAACCCGAACGGCTTCGAGGCCGCCGCCTGGATCACCTCCCAGGTGTCGAGCCCCAGCTTGCCGCACATGATCGCGACCTCGTTCACGAGGCCGATGTTGACGGCGCGGAAGGTGTTCTCGAGCAGCTTCACCATCTCCGCCGCGTCGGTCGACGCCACGGGGACGATGGTCTCGATGAAGTGCTTGTACATCGCCGTCGCGACCTCGAGACTCTTCGGCGAGATGCCGCCCAGCACCTTCGGCGTGTTGTGCGTGAAGAACTTGGGATTGCCTGGATCGACCCGCTCCGGCGAAAACGCCAGGAAGAAGTCCTCGTCCGGCTTGCGCCCCGCCTGCACGAAGAGCGGCAGCAGCGCCTCCCGCGTGAAGCCGGGGAACGTCGTGCTCTCGAGAACGATCAGCTGCGGCCGCTTCATGCGCGCCGCCAGCATCTCGGCCGCGTCCATGATGAACGAGTTGTCGGGATCCTTGGTCTTGTTGAGCGGCGTCGGGACGCAGATGATGATGACGTCCGCCGCCCCGAGCACCTCCGGGTCGGCTGACCCGGTCAGTGTCCCCGCCTTGACCAGCGGCTCCAGCGTCGACGAGGGCACGTCTTTGATGTACGAGACGCCCTTGTTGAGGAGCTGCACCTTCTCGACGGACTTGTCGTAGGCGGTGACCTGGAACTTCGCCTTCGCGACCTCCACGGCCAGCGGCAGGCCGACGTAACCGGCACCGACAACCACGACCCGCGCTTCCTTCGTCTTGATCCGATCGAGCAACGTCATTTTGGGTCGCTCATGGTCCCATGCACCGCGGCGACCTGTCAACGGACCGCAGGGGTAGTTCCCCACCGCGCCGTCAGCGTCAACATCACGACCTGCCGGTGCAGGCTTGGGTAGGAGGTTGGGCCCACCGTATGCCCGATCTGCTCCTGGGCGGTGTAGTCGATCGCGGCGACCAGCGGGTACGTCAGCGGCACGAACGCCAGACCCACGTTGGCGGCCAGCAGATCCATGGCGGCGGCGACCGGCGGTCCGAACGTCCACTGGCGCTGGGCGGTGCCGACGCCGACCAGGTTCAGACGCTCCAGTCGGTCGAGCGGAATCACCAGCCGGCCGATCGCCCCGTCGACCAGCAGCGGCTGGCCCAGGTAGACGTTCAACTGCACCGACTGCGAGACGATCAGCTCGGCCAGCGCCACCTTCGTCTGATAGTGCGCGGTCCCGGAGACGACCGGTTCCACGCTCAGCGTGCCGCCGGACCCGGGCGTGTCGAGCACCACGATGCCGCCGCTGGCGGCCACGAACGCGGCCGGCGAAAACTCGTGACGCCACCCCACCAGCCCCTGCGCATCCACCGTGTTGGTCCCGGGGAGCTGGAGCTGGCCCCCAGCGCCGGCCGGCGTGGGTGACGAATTGAAGTAGCTGCCCAACACGTCCAGCGTCAGGGCGTCCCGCCCCCAGCTCCGGTCGAAGTGCCCCGACTGCGCCAAGACGAACGATTTCGAGGCGTCCCCGTGGATGGGGATGAACTCCGTGAAGGTGGTCAGCTCGGACCAGTTCTTGACGGCCGTGGGGCGGTACAGACCGCTCAGGCTGGCCATGACCGCCGCGTACGTCACGGGGCCAGTCGGAAGGCCCGCGAACGTTGCCCCCGCGACGCTCTGCGCGTTCATCGCGCCAAGCGTCGCGATCGGGTTGAGGCTGTTCAACCTACCGTAGGTGCCGTCCACCTGCGCCTGGAGCTCCGTCCGCGCCGTCGGACTCGCGAGCAAGGCCCAGAGCAGGTCGTGGGCGTTCGTGTTGGCGGCCTTCGTCTCGGCGTAGAACGTCCCGCCGTAGGTGTAAGACAGGGCCTGCTGGCTGCGTCGGCCCACGTAGCGGGCCTGAAGGCCGGCGCGAATGAACGTGAACTCGTCGTTGTTCTTCGGGAACGTGTCGTCGAGGCTGAGCGGGTTGTTCGTCGCCCCGGCCGCGACGTTCGCGACGGCCGCCCCGTCCAGCTGAGCCTGAGCCGGGCTGGCGGCTACACCAACGGCGAGTAATGCCAGCGCGGCCGCCGTCCTGATCATCGTCCGCGCGACGTTACCAGAGGCCACGCAAGACGGACATGGGCGGCGTTATCCGACATCAGGGGCCGAATCCCACGAATCGTCACTTATGGCCACCCCGCGCCTTGCACCTCACCACCCCGGGTGCTTATCCTTGGCGAGCAGTGACTTTGTGTGGACCCGGCTCTGTCCGGCCGCGCGGGGTTGGGTGTCTTTCGAGGTCCGTTGGGGCGCGTCGCGGATCCGAAAAAGGGGCGTAACAACGCCCGGACTGAGTCCCGCCTAACCCAAAATAAGGACGCGGATGAAACGGATTTCGTGTTGGTCTGCCGCCTTCGCGGCGCTGGCTCTTGCAGCCGGGTGCGCGGGACGTGGCGGCGGAAGCCCCGGGAGCGGGGGCAGCGGGTCGGGCAACGGGGGCAGCGGCACGGGTGGGACCCCGGGCGCCGGCGGGAACAACCCGGGCGCCGGTGGCAGCGTCGTCGCGCAGCAGGCGACCGCTGGCCTGGGCGTCTTCAGCGCGACCTGCAGCGACGGCAAGGCCAGCGTCGGCAGCACCCCGGTCCGGCGCATCTCGCGCGTCGAATACAACAACATGGTCCGTGACCTGGGCCTCGACCCGAACAACACCCAGCCCGGCAACCAGTTCGTCTCCGAGCAGAAGATCGACACGGGCAAGGCCGGCAACTTCAACACCAACACCTACGCGACGGTCTCGGGCACGCTGATGAACCAGCAGTACCTCGAGGCGGCCGAGGGGCTGGCGTCGGCCGTGGCGGCGAACAACAACAACCAGCTCACGAACCTCGTCGGCTGCAACACCCAGAACGCCGCCTGCGCGCAGCAGTTCATCACGAACTTCGCCGGCAAGGCTTTCCGCGGGCAGCTGGACGCGACGGAGACGACGAACCTCACGAACCTGTTCACGAACGTCAGCGCAAAGTTCGACTTTGCGACCGGCATCCAGGCCGTCATCGAGGCCATCCTGACGTCGCCGCGCTTCCTGTACGTGCTCGAGTTCGGTCAGCCGAACGCCACCGGGGACACCGTGCCGCTGACCCCGCTGGAGCTCGCGACGCGTCTGGCCCTCTACTTGTGGCGTTCGCTGCCGGACCAGACGCTGATCGACGCCGCGAACAACGGCCACCTGGCCACTCCGTCCGACGTGGCGACGCAGGCCACGCGGATGCTGGCCGACGCCAAGGCCAAAGCGGCCCTGGCCGACTTCGCCGACCAGTGGCTGGACATCGAGAACATGAACGCCGTCACGAAGGACACGCAGTTCATGAAATGGACGGCGGGCGTCGCCAGCGATCTGCACACCGAGACGCTGACCACCTTCACGCAGGCGGTCATCACCAACAGCGATTACAAGACGCTGCTGACGTCGCCGTCGTCGTACATCAACGGCAACCTGGCGAGCTTCTACGGCATTGGGGGTAGCCCGTCGTTCAACACGGCCACCAACGTCAACAGCGCGTCGAACCCGCGTTACGGGATTCTGACCCAGGGAAGCGTGCTGGCGGGCCACGCGCACACGTCGCTGCCCTCGCCCACCAAGCGCGGTCGCCTGATCCGGCAGCAGATCATGTGCGAGGAGGTGCCGGACCCGCCGGCGGCCGTCGGCGGTATGCCGATCCCCCCGCCCCCGGCGACGGTCACGAAGGGGACCACGCGCGACGCGTACATCCAGCACGTCGCCGCGAACGGAGCCTGCAACGGCTGCCATCAGTGGATGGATTGGCTGGGCTTCGGGTTCGACCAGTACGACGCCACCGGCGCCTTCCAGCCGATGGAGAACGGGAACCAGGTCGACTCCGGCGGCAAGTTCGTCCCGTTCCCGAACAACCCGAACGGCATGTCGGGGACGTTCAGCGGGACCAGCGACCTCGTGACGCAGCTGTCGATGTCCGAACAGGCGATGCAGTGCTTTGCACTGCAGGAGATGCGATACGCGCTGCTGCGGGCCGAGACCACGGCCGACGCCTGCTCGGCGCAGCAGGTCTATCAGGCCTTCAAGTCCAACGGTTACAACCTGCAGAAGCTGATCGTGGCCGTCGTCAGCAGCGACGCGTTCATGTACCGGACGGCGGTGAACGCCGGAGGCGATTGCAAATGAACCCCCGTAAAGTTTCCCTCGAGCGACGGCGTTTCCTGCAGCTGGTGGGCGCCTCGGCGCTGACCTATCCCTTCCTGCGCGGCGTCCCCAGCTACGCGGCGGCCAGTGGCAGCGCGCCGACCTACCTGATCCTGGTGTTCACGCCCTGCGGATGCGTGCGCCCGGTGTGGGGCGCGACGGACGCGTCGGGCGGATCGGTCAAGCGGCCGGCCGCCGGCAGCCCGGGGACGGTGACCAGCAACTTCACCTTCCGCAACACGCTGAAGCCCTTCGCTTCGGGCGGAACCGTCGCGGGCACCAGCTGGACGACGAACTTGCAGAGCAAGGTGGTCGTCCTCGACGGGCTCAACAACAAGGCCGCCCAGGGTTCGCACGAGGCCGGCATGGCGTCGCTGTGGACGGGCCAGATCTCCAGCGGCAGCGCGGCCACCAGCATCAGCATCGACCAGCAGATCGCGGCGAAGCTCGCGGCGGGGACGCCGTTCCCGTCCATCCAGCTCATGGTGCGCGACGCGGCCGACTTCACCGATCGCGAGGTGAAGACGCGGATGATCTACAACGCGTCGGGCGTGTACGTGGACCCGATCGACAACCCGGCCAACGCCGCGACCACGTTCTTCCCCAGCAAGCCCAGCTCGGGCTCCGCCGGGCCCGACAAGAACACGTACATCCGCCAGCAGCTGTTCGGGTCGTCCAGCGCCACGCTGAACAGCGAGCTCAACAGCCTGATGCCGCGCCTGTGCACCAGCGATCGCCAGCAGCTGCAGGCGCTGCAGGACGGGTGGAACAACCTTTATGCGCAGCTGCAGGCGGCCGCGATGGCTGCCGCGAACTGCATGGCGCCCGGTGCCGCGCCGGCCAAGCCGGATTTCCCGACCAGCGCCAAGCTGCAGATGGACATCATCTCGCTGGCGCTGGCGTGCGACCTGACGCGCGTCTGCAGCCTGCAGTTCTCGACGGCGACCAGCCAGGTCACCCACAAGTGGCTGGGGACGGACCAGACCGACACGCACCACAACTACTCGCACAACGGGCCGACGTCGTTCTATTCGCTGGGGGGCATGTGCGTCGGCAGCTACGACAACATGGGCCACTGCACCGCCTACAGCGACATCTACTCCCCCAACAACACGAACCTTTACCAGAACCTGTCGCAGCAGGAAGCCATCGATCAGTTCTACGCCACGCAGGTCGCGTACCTGTCGCAGAAGCTGAACACGATGACCGGAGCCAGCGGTGGCTCGCTGCTCGATCAGTCGGTGGTCTGCTGGGGCAACGAGCTCGACATGGGCGCCGCCCACAACCACGACGACACGCCGTTCGTCCTGGTCGGCGGCGCCAACGGCCAGCTCAAGACCGGCAACCTGGTCACCTTCCCGCTGGACCAAAGCGGCAGCTCGAGCCCCAACATGCCGCCCAAGGGCGACCGCTCCCACAACGACCTCCTGCTGACGCTCGCCAAGGTCATGGGCACCCCACTGCAAACGTTCGGCGAGTCGTCCTTCTGCACAGGCCCCATCTCCGAAATTTTGAACGGGTAACCTTCGGGCACCCGGACGTACCACGTCCGCGATCCGTACGCGCGCACTCGCTCGCGATTCATCACATCTGTGAGCCAGGGGGCTCGCGTGAGCGTGTTCGAGGGTGGCTCGCGTATCAACGGTATTCCGGCTCGCGTGGCCGCAGACACGCTTCACGCCTCACGCTCACCTCCCTCGAACACGAACTCGAACACGCTCACGCGAGCCCTCTGGCTCAGAGCGATCCGCTCAGGTCCCGCGGCCGAAGAGCATGACGAGGGGGGTGCGGAGGATGATCGAGGTCTCGAGGGACAGGAACGTCCAGAGGTTCTCCATCGCCGCGCAGTAGGCGAGGTCGTAGAGCATCTTGACGCGCATGTCGTCGGCGACCGCGTCCTCGGCGCCGTCGACCTTGAACGGATTCGTCAGGTCTTGCTCGAAGCGCTCGATTTCGCTGCCCGGCAACGGCTTGCCCGAGTAGCCGAGCGTGACCTGCGCCAGGCCCGTGATCCCCGGCTTGAGGTCACGCATCCGCTCTTCGAAATATGGGATCGCCATCGCCAGCTGCTCGGCCAGCTCGGGGCGCTCGGGGCGGGGGCCGACGAGGCTCATGTCGCCCTTGAGGACGTTGATGAACTGCGGCAATTCGTCCAGCCGCGTCTTACGCAAGAACCGCCCCACCCGTGTGACGCGGGGGTCGTCGGTGCTGGCCAGGACCGGCCCGGTCAGCTTTTCCGCGTCGGCCCGCATCGACCGAAACTTGAGCATGAAGAATTCACGGAATTTCGGAGGCGAGAATCCGCCGGCTTCTGTACCCTCCGGGTGAGGCGTCAATTGTCCGGCGCGGCGCTGTCTGAAGAGGATGTCCCCCGGCGAATCGATGTAGACTGCCGCGGCGATCAAAGGGAAAAAAGGTAAAGTAATGGCGAGGCCCAGAAGCGAGCCCACGACGTCCATCACTCTTTTTGCGACGCGTACCGACCGGACCACGCACGTACGCTACACCGAAACTCCGAACTTCCGATATGACACCGTGGACGCTTCCTCTCCAGAAGAGATACCCGCCTTGATCCGCCTCCAGCTCCTCGGAATATTGGAGCACAGGGACGTTGCTCTCCGTGCGGTCTCGACGGCGTGCAAGTTGTGTACGCCTCGCCCGCAGGGGCGCGCATGGAACGAATTCCAAATGCAGGTGGTCTCCGCCGTAGGCGAGGCGTTCAACAACATCGTGCTGCACGGATACGCGGGTCGAAAGGAGGGGAGCATCGACCTTCGCATCCAGACCAAGCGCGGCCATATCCGGATCGAGCTTCGCGACTGGGGGTCCGGGTTCGACCCGACCGAGGTGCCGCGGCCGAAGTTCGACACGCTCCCCGAATCCGGCCTGGGGCTTTTCATCATGCAGTCGTTCATGGAGATGGCGTACAAACCTGGACGCCCCAACCTGCTCACCTTGAGCAAGCGCTTCGTCGAGCGCTCGAGCGCGTCGCGCAAGACCGAAGGTGCAACATGAGATTCGAGATCAAGAACGCCAGCGGCGTCACTCAACTGGCGATCGAGGGCGAGCTCGACGCGGTGACGGTGTCGGACCTGCGACCGGATCTCGAAAAGCTGGTCAAGACCCGCCCGACGCTGGTCGAAGTCGACCTTTCGACGCTGCGCATGGTCGATAGCTCCGGTGTAGGTGCGCTGGTGTCCCTGTACAAGCGCGTTCGGGCGCAAGGGGGCAGCGTCGTCATCAAGGGACTCCGCGACCAGCCGCTGGCGATCTTCCGCCTGCTGCGGCTGGATCGCGTCATGCTGAACGCGGACTCCCGCACCCCACCGCCCGCCCAAAAATCCAAGTCGCGGCACTGAGTTCGCACATTCGTCAAAAAGGTGACCTGTTACTCCGCGCCCCGGAGACTCATGCTTTTGCATGGCGCCTAAAACCGACATCGGGTACCTTAGGCGAGCTCCAAAAGAAGGTGTTCGGGGGGACACATGAAATCGCTATCGCACAATGTCGAGCCTGATGTGAGCTCCCCCTTGCTCGTGGAAGCTGGATTGACGGATCTGGCGACGACCAGCCCGGTGGCGCAGTCCATTGCGGCTCTGGGCGATCCCGAATCACCGTCGGAGCTCGCGCAGCGTCTGGCGGTCGTCGTGGCGATGTTGTGGGCGCACGTCGCCGACTCCGATCTGTTCCTGCCCGAGAAGGGGCGTCCGCTGCGTGGCGTGCGCGATTCGCGCGCGGGCGCGGGCCTCCTCGCGACGCTGAACTCGGTCTGGGGACCGATCGCGGCGCGCGGCCTCATGCCTGTCACGCCAACGCTGCTGCCTGGCGACGCGGCGGCTGGGCGGGGCTCGACGATGTCCACCCCGATCTATTCGGGCAAATCGCTGGAAGGTTTCCTGGTGGTTCAGCGGCGCGTCGACGCGCCCGCCTTCACCATCCACGACCTCGAGATGCTGGCTGCCCTGGCCGAGGGCGTGGGGCAGATCCTGCCGCGCTCGCGGGCGCAGAGCCTCACGGCTGGCACCTCCTGGCTCGAACAAGACATGGCCGCCGCAGGGGTCCTCCAGCGGACCTTCCTGCCGGACTCGCTGGGCGAGAACTCGGCCGGGGTGCGGGTCGTGGCCGAATACATGCCGGCCTACTCGGTCGGCGGCGACTTTTACGACTTCGTGGACCTTGGAAATGGCCGCGTCATGGGCGTCATCGGCGACGTCTCCGGCAAGGGCGTGACCGCCGCGCTCACCATGTCGCGCGTCAGCGCCGACATCCGCCGGCTGGTCACGGAGGTCGCAGGTCCCGCGGAGCTGCTCGACCGCCTGAATCACTCGCTGTCCGCGCGCATGCAGGATGACCGTTTCGTGACGGCGCTCTGCGTGCTGCTGGACGCGCCGAACCGCCGGTGGATCTTCGCAAACGCCGGTCACGTGCTGCCGCTGCTGCGGCGGTCGACCGGCGTCGTGTCGCGCGTCGCGTACTCGTCCGGTCCGCCGCTGGGCATCGTGGCGCATGCGCAGTACCGCGAAGAGACCATCTCCGTCGCGGCCAAGGACATCCTTCTGCTGGCCACCGACGGCGTGTTCGAAATCCTGTCCGCGCCGCGGCGTCCGTGCTCGACGATGGGCGTCTGCCAGTTCACCGATCTCGTCACCAGCGCGCCGCACGACATCGGCGAGATCAGCCGCCGGATCGTCACGACCGCCGAATCGGCCACCAACAGCGCCCGCGACGACCTGACCCTGCTCGGCCTCCAGATCAGCTGAGGTCGCTCGCTCAGCGGAGGCTGGCGTACCAGGCGGCCGTCCGCTTCAGGCCTTCGGCGAACGAGATCGCGCCGCGGTAACCCAGGCGCTCGCGCGCGGCGGTGATGTCCGCCAGCGAGTGCTTCACGTCGCCGACGCGCCCCTGCTGGTACGTGATCGGCACCGGATGCCCGACGATGTCCGAGACCAGCTTCACGACCTCGTTCAGCGTCGTGGCGGCGCCGCAGGCCACGTTGAAGACGCCGCCCGACACCGCAGCGGCGGGCGCGAACGCGGCCGCCAGGTTCGCCTCGACGGTGTTGTCGATGAAGCAGAAGTCGCGCGACTGGTTGCCGTCGCCGAACACGGTCACACCCTGGTTGGCCAGCGCCGCGGTGATGAAGCGCGGAATGACGGCCGCGTACTCCGAGGTCGGATCCTGGCGCGGCCCGAACACGTTGAAATAGCGCAGGCTGACCGTCTCGAGGCCGTAGGCGCCCGCGAACACGGCGCAGTAGTGCTCGCCGGCCAGCTTCGAGACCGCGTACGGCGACAGCGGCGATGGTCGCATCGTCTCGATCTTCGGCAACGTGGGCGTGTCGCCGTACGCCGAGGATGAGGCCGCGTAGACAACCCGCCGCACGCCGGCCTTCTTGGCGGCTGCGAGCACCTTCAGCGTCCCGGTCGCGTTGGCGTCATGGCTGGAGATCGGATCCGCGAGCGAGCGCGGCACCGACGGGATCGCCGCCTCGTGGTAGACGACCTCGACCCCGTTGACGGCGCGGGCCAGCGCCTGGTCGTCGCGGATGTCTCCCTCGATCACCTCGACGTCCTTGGCGACGTCGGCCAGGTTCTCGCGCTTGCCGGAGAAGAAGTTGTCGATGACCCGGACACGATCTCCGCGGGCCAGCAGCGCACGCGCGATCGACGAGCCAATGAAACCAGCGCCTCCGGTGATCAGGAACGAAGACGGCATGACACGACCGTAACCGAACCAGTAGAGGTTTCCTAGCAGCAACTCCGCCGCGGATATTCCGAAGACACGGGGTGCGTCTGGTGATCGCGGCTCTAGCGTTCGCGTGCGGCGATGCGGTTGCTGTGGGTGCCGGTGCGCGCCTGGCGCTCGTCACGATCGCCGGCGCGATCGCCGCGGCGGGGGCGACCACCGGATTGTTGGCAGCGCCAGGGACCAGACGCATGGCCGTTCGGCGGCTCGCCGTCACGACGCTGGTGGTCTCGTTCGGTGCCGTGCGCGGCCTGCAGGCCGCTCGGCCGCCGCCCCCGTCGCCCGCGCTGGCTCTGGCGATGGATTCGGAGGCCGCGGCCACCGTCGCCGGCACGGTCGCCCGCGGGCCCGAACCGACCGACACCGGTTCGCGTCTGGTCATCCGAATCGTGGAGGTGAACGGCCGTCGCGCGGGCGGAACGCTGGGGCTGTCGATCGCGGGCGGGGACGCCGATTTCGCGCCGGGCGAGCTCGTCGCCTTCACGGCGCGGCTCCGCGCGCTCCGCGGGACGCAAAATCCAGGCGTCCCCGACCCCGTTCTCGCCTTGCGTGCGGCCGGCATCGACGCGCTCGCGACCGTCGCGACGGCGGCGGGCGTTCGTCGGCTGGCGGGTCCCACCGGGTGGAGTCCGCGCCGGCTCGCGTATGTCGCGCATCGCCAGCTGCGGGCGGCGATCGACGGCGAGCTCAGCGGACCGTCCGCCGCATTCCTGAAGACGGCCGTCCTGGGCGAGCGGCGCGGGGTCGGCGACGACGTCGAGGACGGATTCCGGGCCGCTGGCGCCACGCACGTGCTGTCTGTTTCGGGCCTGCACCTGGCCGCGGTTGCGGCGTTGCTGTTCCTCGTCGTGCGCGGGACCGCCGCCCGCGTCCCGCGCCTGGCGCTGTTCGTCGATCCCCGCGCCGTCGCGGCCGCGGTTTCGCTGCCGGCGGTCGGGTTCTTCACGCTCATGACCGGCGAAGCCGTCGCGACCGAGCGTTCGGCGCTGATGCTGGGACTGGGATTGGCGGCGCTGCTCGTCGGCCGGCGGGCGCGCCCGGCGTCCACGATCGCCGGCGCGGGGTTGATCCTGCTGGTCGCGCAGCCGTTGCAGCTGTTCGACGTGTCGTTTCAGCTCTCGGTCGCGTCAGTCTCCGGCATCGCCCTGTGCATGCGCGGACGCCGGGCGCGGGCGGCTGCTCTCGCGCGCCGGAGCCTGATCTGGCTGGCGCGGTTCGGCGAGGCGACCATGGCTGCCACCGCGGCCACCGGGCCCCTGGTCGCGCACTGGTTCGGTGAAGTCACGCCCCTGGCGCCGCTGGGGAACCTGGCGCTGGTGCCGCTGGTCGAGCTGGCGGTCGTCCCGGTCGGACTGGCAGGCGCGACGGCAGGTGCACTGTGGGCGCCCGTCGGACGCTGGCCGCTGCGCCTGGCTGGCGCCGCCGCGCGACTGGCGCTGGCCATCGCCGACGTGTTCCGCGCCCACGCACCCATCTGGTTGTGTCGGTCACCGAACGCCGTCGAGACCGCGTGCGCGACCGGCGCCGGGATCCTGTCGCTCCTGGCCGTGAGCCGGCGGGGGCGCGCGCTGTGGCTCGCGGCCGTCGGCTGCGCGCTGGCAGCCGCCGGTAGCCTGGTGGCGCGGGACCTTGCCCGGCGGCACCGCGACGCGCTGGTGGTCACTTTTCTGGACGTCGGTCAGGGGGACGCGGCCGTCGTGGAGGCGCCCGGCGGTGCCACCATGTTGATCGACGGCGGCGGGTCGCGTGACGGAACCTTCGATACGGGCGCCCGCATCGTCGAGCCTTTCTTGCGCGCACGGGGGATCACGCGGCTGCAGGTCGTGGCGCTGTCCCATCCCCACCCCGACCACCTGAACGGCCTCTTTCGAATCCTGCAGCGCTTCCCGGTGGAGATGTTCTGGTCCAGCGGCGACGACGGCCACAACCCGGAGTACCGCCGGCTGCTCAACCTGGCGCGCGCGAGCCACATCCCGACGCCGCCGGTCACGGCCCGTGCGCTGGGCGGCGCGCAGGTTCAGGCGGTAGCACCGTTCGTCGACGGCGCGATCGCGCCGCCGCCGGGGTTGACCGTGTACGACGCGTCT
The DNA here is from genome assembly GCA_045802645.1 of Polyangia bacterium. GTDB lineage: Bacteria > Myxococcota_A > Polyangia > Fen-1088 > Fen-1088 > JADGRB01. The sequence continues at coordinate 7,400 of JBJMQQ010000215.1, read as the reverse complement.
CTCGTGTTGCGCGTCACCGTCGGAGCGCGCGCGGTCCTGTTCGCAGGCGATCTGGAAGCCGACGGCGAGGGCGAGCTGGCCGGCCGCCCCGCGCTCGGAGACGTGGTCAGGGCCGACGTCCTGAAGGTCCCTCACCACGGCAGTCGGACGTCGTCCAGCGACGAGCTGCTGGACGCCGTGGCACCGCGCCTGGCGGTGATGTCGCTCGGGTGGCGCAACCAATTTCACTTCCCGGCTCCCGAGGTGGTGGCCCGGTACGCGGCGCGTGGCATCCGCACGCTGCGGACCGACCGCGACGGCGCGATCACCGTCGCGCTCACCGCCCATGGGAGCCTCGACGTCCAGTGCGCGCGCGGGTGCGCGGCACGGGTGGGCGACGAAGGTTCGCCATGAGGCCTGGTTGCGGCGCCACATGCCTGCTGGGCGCGCTGCTCGGGTGCGCCACGGTGCCGCACGCGACGCAGCCACGCGCGGTGGAGCTGCAAGCGGCGGGGGTGGCGGCGCTGGCGCGGGGCGAGCTGGATCGGGCCACCAGCGCGTTCGCGCTGGCGTTGGAGTACGACCCGCGCCTCGCCGAAGCGGAGAACGGTCTCGGGCTGGTGGCCCTGCGCCGCGGTGACACGCGGCGCGCCGAGGGGAGCTTTCGCGCCGCGCTGGCCCTGAACGAGGACCTGGCCGAAGCCCACCTGAATCTGGCGACCGTGTTGCTGCGCCGCCAGGAAGAGGACGGCGCGCTTGGGGAAGCGCGGGCGGCGCTGGCCATCGATCCTGGATACGCGGAGGCGCGCTTGCTCGCGAGCGAGCTGCTGGTCCGCCACGGCCGGCTGGTGGACGCGCACTGGGAGCTAGAAAAGGTCTGCGCGGCGGAGCCTCGGCGCGCGGATGCGCGCGCGGCCGACGCGCTGGTCCTGGCTCGGATGGGGCGACCGGTGGCGGCGCAAGAGCAGGTCGACGCCGCGCTGTTGCTGGCTCCGGACCTGCCGGCGGCCCACCGCGCGGCCGCGGAGGTCCTGAAGCGAAGCGGCGATCTGGACGGCGCGGCGCGCGAGATCGAGCTCGCCATCGCCGCCGATCCCGCTTCCGTCGATGATCGGCTGGCGGGCGCGGCGATCGCGGCCGCCCAGGGGCGGCTCGATGAAGCGGCGCGGGCGCTGGCCCGATTGGTCGTGGAGGCGCCCGAACAGGCGGAGATCCGATTCGCGATCGCGTACGTGGCGCTTCAGCGCGGCGACGCGCGCGGCGCGCTGCGGGGCGCGGACGACGCGCTGGCCCTTCGACCCAGGTTTGCACAGGCGCGGCTCCTGCGCGCGGAGGCGCTGCTGGACCTATCCCGCCGGCCCGAGGCAGCCGCCGAGTTAAGGCAGTTCCTGGATGAAGCGCCGCCCGACATGACGGCGGAGCGCGCCCGCGCCCAGGCAGCCCTGGCTCGGATTCCGCGTTAGAGTCGCGGCCGATGCCGCTGCGCTTGCGCCTGCTGCCGTCGCCGGCCGACACTGCGTCGGCGGGGGAGACGACCGGGCCCACGCAGGAGCGCGCGGTCGAGCTCCCCGACGAGACCCGCGAGATTCGGATCGGCCGGCGGTCGGACATCGAGGTCCCCCTGCCCTATCCGTCGCTGTCGGGCCTGCACGCGCGCATCACGCGCACCGCCACCGGCTGGCAGATCGAAGACCTCGACAGCACCAACGGAACGCGCCTGGACGGCCTGCCGCTTGCGCCGCACCAGCCGCGCCCGATCGCGCCTGGCGCGCAGATCGCTGTCGGCCCCGTCCTGGTGGTCTTCGACGGCGTCGCGCCGTCGGTCCGCGGCGCCGAACGCACCGCCAGCATCGCGCGGCGCCTGGTGGCCGATCTGCTGGCGGGATCGCCTGATGCGGGCGCGCCCGTTCTGGCCCTCGTCGACGGCGTCCCGCCCGCCGCACCGCTGCGGCTGACCACCATCGACAAACGCTACGTGATCGGTCGCGGCGAATCGTGCGACATGCGGCTGTCGTCGGACGAGATCTCGCGCGAGCACGTCGCCGTCGTCCGCCGCTGGGACGGCGTCGTCGTCCAGGACCTCCGTTCGAAGAACGGCATGACCGTCAACGACCAGACGGGGCTCGAGCTGCGGGTGCGCGACGGCGATCTCGTGCGCGTGGGACCGGCCACGCTGCGGCTGTCGGATCCCGCCGACCGCTACCTGCGCGAGATCGAGGCCCAGGCGGCCGACCAGGCGGCACGCGCACCGGCGCCGCGGGTTGCGCCCGCCCCGCCGACGCGTGCCCCTGCGCAGCGCCCGCCGAGCCCGGCGCTGCGCGCGGCGATTGCCGTCGCCACCGGCGTCCTCGTGATGGTGGTGCTCGCGGTCGTGATGCTGGCGGTCGGAAGTAGCCGCTAGTCTAGTGCCGGTTCTTCTTGCGAGCTTTGCGGGCGTCCTTGCGCTTGCGCTTTTCTTTGCCGCGGTCGACGTTGCGCTTCGGGGCCTGGAACGTCCCCCGCTCGGCGGACGGCGTCTGCATCATGTTGGCCAGCTGATTCATGTCCATGCCCATCAGCTTCTTGGCCTGCGCCAGCTGCTTGAAGCCGGGAATCTTGCCGAGGAGACCGGTGGACATCCCGATCTGCATCATCATCTGGCGCATCATCCCGAAGCGGTTCAGGAGATCAGCGACCTCCTGCTCCTTGTGACCGGAGCCCTGCGCCACCCGCTTGAGGCGCCCGGTGTCGTAGAACGCGCTGCGCTTCTTCTTGCGCTTGCCGCCTTCGACGATCTCTTCCCAGCTGGTGACGATGAACCGTTCGGGGTGGCGCCGCTCGTCGCCGGTCATCGACGAGATCATGGCCGTGATGCGGACCAGCTCGCGGTCGTCGACCTGCACGCCCTCCGGGATCGCCTCGGCGGCGCCCGGGATTTTCTCCATCATCTCTTTGAGCGGGCCCATCTTCTTGAGGACGCCGATCTGCTCGAGGAAGTCGTTCATGTCGAACTTCCCCTTGAGCATGCGCATCGCGTCCTGCTCGGCCTTCTCTTCGTCGACGACCTCCTCGAACTGCTGCACGAGGCCGACGACGTCGCCGCGGCCCAGGATGCGGCTGGCCATCCCGTCGGGCCGGAACTCCTCGAGCCGGTCGGACGATTCGCCCATACCGACGAATTTGATCGGCTTGCCGGTGACCGCCTTCACCGACAGGGCGGCGCCGCCGCGCGCGTCGCCGTCCAGCTTCGTCAGGATCACACCGTCCAGGTTCAGACGGTCATTGAACGCCTTCGCCGTGCCGACGGCGTCCTGACCGATCATCGCGTCGACGATCAGCAGGATGTTCGCCGGGTGGACGCGGCGATCGATGTCGCTCAGCTCCTGCATCAGCGGCTCGTCGATGGCGAGACGGCCGGCGGTGTCGAAGAGGATCACGTCGCGGCCGGTCTCGGCGGCGACGCGCAGCGCCTTCTCGCAGATCTCGGGCGGCTTGCCACCCCGCTCGGCGAAGACGGGGATGCCCAGCTGCTGGCCGATGATCTCCAGCTGATCGATGGCGGCCGGGCGGTACACGTCGGCCGCGACCAGCAGCGGCCGCTTGTGCTGCTTTTCCAGGTAGCGGGCCAGCTTGCCGACGGTCGTCGTCTTGCCCGAGCCCTGCAGGCCGACCAGCATGATCCCGGTCGGACCCTTCTTCGCGTACTTGATGCTGGTGTCGACCGGGCCCATCAGGTCGACGAGCTCGTCGTGACAGAGCTTGACGAAGTGGTCCTCGGGGCTGACGCGGCGGACCTTCTCCTTCGTCGACGCCTTCACCTTCACGATGACGCCGACGGCCTTTTCTTTGACCCGCTTGCAGAAGTCCTGCACGACGTCGAATCCGACGTCGGCTTCCAGCAGTGCGTTGCGCACGTCCTTCAGAGCTTCGTCGACGGTGGCCTCGTCCAGCTCGGCCAACCCCTGAAACTTCTGCTTCGCGCTGCGAAATCCCTTCGTGAGCGTCTCGAACATCGGGCGCGCAATCTAGCACGATCATCGCGCGAATCCCCCGCGCGCCCGCGCGGCCCCTACTCCTCTTCGAGGATGACGTACGTACCGGCCAGGTGGTCGTGCAGCGCGCGGTGCTCGCGATCGAAGATCGCCCAGAGCCACCCGAGCGCCGCCGGCCCCACGCTGGGGATCAGCGCCAGGAGCCGCAGCAGCCCGCGCGCCGGCCCCGGAGGGCGCCCCCGCCGGCAGATGATGCGGATCCCGAGAAGGCGCATCCCGGGCGTCTGCCCCGCGATGCCGGCGAAGTAAAGCTGGTAGAGCCCCGCCATTCCCAGCAGCAGGCCGACCGCCCCGACCGCCATGGGGTTGCGATCCAGGATCCCGGCGACCAGCAGGTCGGGGCCGATCTCGTGCGCGCCCGGGATGGGGATGTGGAGGCTCAACGCCACGGCGGCGGTCACGGCGGCCGTGAACGCCAGCAGCACGGCCAGGTCGCACATCGCGGCCGCCGCGCGGCGCGGGAAGCTCGTGACCCGCACGCGCAGCACAGGCTGCTCGTGAAGGCGGGGCGGCGACGGGTTCGGCTGGGATCCAGACATCGTGGCAGCGACGGCAGTCACGTCCTCATTCTGCGGACCGGGCCGAACACCGCAAGTTTATGCCTCAACTGAAATCGCCGTAAGCGGCAGCCGTCAGCGTCACGGCGACGATCGCCGCTGTTTCCGCGCGCAGGATGCGCGCGCCCAGGCCGACGCCGATGAACCCAGCCGCGCGCGCCGCGTCGCGCTCGGCGGGGTCCCAACCACCCTCTGGCCCGACCAGCAAGACCGTGGGTGCGGGCTCGAGCCCCGCGAGCGCAGTGACGAGGCCCGGCGCGCCCTCACGTTCGAAGAGCGCCAGCCGCCGCGGCGGCAGCTCGGGCACGCGCAGCGCGTCGCTCAGATCCACCGGCCCGTCGACGGCGGGAACGTCGGCGCGCCCGCACTGCCGGGCGGCCTCGCGCACGATGGCCGTCCAGCGCTCGCGGCGGCCAGCCTCGGGCCGGACCACGGACCGCGCCGTGACCAGCGGGACGATCCGCGCCACCCCGACCTCGACCGTCTTTTGCAGCAGCACGTCCATCCGGGGACCGCGCGGGATCGCCGCCAGTAACGTGATGGGAGCGGCGGCGGTCGTGCCGGCCCGCCGCTCGCCCAGCTCGACCTCGGTCTGGTCGCGGCCAATGCGAACGATGCGCGCGTCGACCTCGCTGCCGGCGCCGTCGAACAAGATCAGCGCCTCGCCGGGGCGCGCGCGCAGGACGATCGAGACGTGGTGGTGTTCGGACCCGGTCAACGTCGCCGTCGAACCGACCAGGCGTTCTGCCGGAACGAACAGCCGGCGTGCCGCCATCAGCGCCGCTGCAGGCGCAAGGCCGCCCACTCGTCTTCGTCGCGCCGGGCGGCCAGCGCGAACCCCGCCGCCTCGAACGCACGCAGCACCACGTCCGCCTGGTCGGTCAGGATCCCGGACAGGATCACCGCGCCGCCCGGCGCCACGTGGGGCGGAAACTGCGCGGCCAGCTCGCCGAGCACGCCCGCCTCGATGTTCGCCAGCACCAGGTCGTTCGGCCCGGCCGTCACGTCCAGGCTGCCCACGCGCGTCTCGACGGTGGTGACCTGGTTGAGGGCCAGGTTCTCGACCGTGGTGGCGACCGCCTCTGAATCGACGTCGACGGCCAGCCCCTTCGCGGCCGGCCAGAGGCGCGCCGCCGCGATCGAGAGGATCCCGGACCCACAGCCGAGATCCAGAAAGCGTCCCACGGCGCGATCGCCGATCTCCTCGGCCAGGGCGATCACCAGGCGGGTCGACGCGTGACCGCCGGTCCCGAACGCGCGGCCGGGATCCAGGTCGATGACGCGGTCGCCGGGCGCGGCGGGCGGCATGTCCCAGCTCGGCCGAACCAGGAAGGTCTTGCCGACCCGCAACGCCCGGAAGTACTGCTTCCAGACGTCGCGCCACTCGTCCTCGTGCGCCTCGCGGCGCCGCACGGACAACGGGTCGACGGACAGCCCGGCGTCCTTCATTCGCGCCGCCGCCGCTTCAATCTCGGCGAGCACCTCCGGCTCCACCTCCGGCCGGCACTGCGTCACGATGACCGCCCGTCCCACTCCGGCCCGGATGATCGTGTCCGAGTCCCGAACCTCCACCCCGCCCGTCAAGCTCCCCACTGCGTCGGCCATCACCTCGGCGGCTTCACGAGGGAGCTCCACGACGATCTCAACCCACGCCTCACTCATGAAATGTTCCTTCGACAGTAGAGGCGTCAGAGCGCCGTCAGGCGCGAGTCCAAGAAATGAAAAGGCGCGGCTTTGCCGCGCCGGGGTCGTACCAAAGGGGGATGCCGGCGAGGGGGCCCACCCCCTCGCCCGCGCGCAGCGCTCTTAGCGCGGAACGCGGCGCTTCGCTTCGCGACGGCGCCGCTTGCGGGCCTCGCGCATCTTGCGCTTACGCTTCACGGAGGGCTTCTCGTAGTAACGCCGCCGCTTGATCTCTTGCAGGATTCCTTCCTTGGACATCTTCTGCTTCAGAATCTTCAGCGCCTTATCGACGGAATCCCTGACTTCAACTTCGAGCGGACGGCCGAGCAATGTCTCCAAGCGTGGGCTCCTTTTGGGAAGGGGGCATTTTTCACATGGAAACCGCCCTCGTCAAGCCGCATCCGCGTGAAAACGAAGCTTTGCACAAGACACACGAACAGGGTATGTAACGCAGAACTTTCGTTAAATTCCGCAGGTCTCGCCGGAAATTTGGTTTCGGAGATTCCTCGACCGACAAGGAGCAGACGAAAATGGTCATGGGGGCTAAGGTCTTCACCGCGACGAAGGCCAAGGACCGTGAGGAGCTGGGCGAGGTGATCACCCGCTGGATCCGTGACAATCCGCGCGCCAAGATTGTGGATAAGATCGTTACGCAGAGCTCGGACAGTGAATTCCACTGTCTGTCGATCACGATCTTCTACGAGCTTTCGCCGCAGTAGCCCGCGCCATGCGCTTTGGCTTTCTGCTCAAGCGCGGCAAGCCGGAAGCGCGTGAACTGGCCGAAACGCTGGCCAGCGTCCTGACGGCTAGAGGCGCCACATCTGTGGCGCTCCCGGAGAACGCCGGGGCCATCCCGGGGGCGACCGTCGTTGCCCCGGACGTCTTCGCCACCTCCATCGACGTCCTGGTCGTCCTGGGGGGGGACGGAACCTTCCTTTATGGAGCATCGCTGGCTGCCGACCACGGCGTGCCCCTCTTCGGGGTCAACCTGGGAAGCCTGGGTTTCATCACCCCCTACGCGCGGGTCGAGGCGGCTGCCGCCCTGGACGAGGCCTGTCGCGGCGGGTTGCGGATCGAAGAGCGCATCCGGCTGGCGGTCACCATTCGCCGCGCCAACGGCGAACCGAATCCGGCCCCCCGGTCGGCCGTC
>JBJMQQ010000214.1:0-7270 GCA_045802645.1 Polyangia bacterium | reverse complement strand
GCTGGTCGCCCCGCTGCTGCGGGTCGAGGCGGGCCGGCTGCAGGACTTCGCGCGCGGCCGCGGCGACGCCGACGAAGCGCAGGCCCAAAACGGGCTGGTGCTGGAGCTGCTGCTGACGCAGCCCAAGGCGGCGGACGAGCCTGCGCCCGAGAACGACCACTGGAAGACCAAGTGGGTCGACGTATCAGGCCGCCAGGCCGGCGAGCTGTGGGTGCTGATGGCGGCTGACGACGCCACCGCGCGCGCCCGCCACGCCGTCGAAAATGCCGTGCGTTTCTACGCGGCGCGCGCCGCCACGGTGAGTGACCTGCTGGAACGGAAGACGGCTCTTGGCCAGGTGATCTCGCGCGCGCGGCTCGCGCTGGTCGGCTCGCACGAGGGCGACCCGCTGGCAGACGTGCTGCGCGACCCGGCCCTGCCGCGCGACATTCACCTGGTCGACGTGCTGGGGGGCGCCGTGACAGTGTTCCAGCCGCCGCCGGCCACCGGTGGGACGCGTGGTGGACCGATCGTGCCAGGAGCGTTCACGCCGGCGGGCTGGAAGGTCGTGCGCGAGCGAATCACGCGCCTCACGGCCGACCACAGCCACGACGAGAACGCCTGGGTGCTGGCGGCCCCCAAGGTGCGCGAGGGGGCGGACGCGACGACGCTGCGGAACGAGTACTTCCGCCGGTACGTCGACGCGTGGAAGGCCTTCCTGCTGTCGCTGGCCATCCGCGAGCCGACCAGCGTCGACGACTCTCGGGCGCTGATGAAGATGCTGGTCACCGCCAAGCCGCTGGACGCGGTCTGGAAGAACGCCGGCCGCCAGCTGATCTTCAGCGACGACTCGACGGGGCTGCTGGCGATGGGCAAGCAGGCGCTTGGCAACAAGGTCGACGAGGCCAAGAAGAGCCTCCCGGCCGGCGTCGACCTCGGCGCTCTCGCCGGCGACTCCGCCGGCGGCCGGCGCGACGAGCTGACCAGCCCCGAGGACGTCGGGCGTGAGTTCTCGAGCTTCCTGAACTTCGGGCTGACGAAGCCGACGGGGCTCGACAGCTACGGGCAGCTTCTGGGCGAGGTCTCGGCCGCGCTGGGCGACTCGGGCCCGCCGGACGCGGCGGCATTCACGACGGCGCTGAAGAGCGCGCGCATCAAGCTGCAAACGCTGGTCGGCACCTACAACGACCACAACTGGGAGGCGGCGCTGCTGGACAAGATGCTGTCGCCCCCGCTCTCGGGCGCCGAGCTCGCGGTCACCGGCGCGACCGGCGACTCCGCGAACCGGAAGTGGTGCGAGAACGTCGTCGTCGTGTTCGACCAGCTTCTGTCGGGCAAGTACCCGTTCGCGAACGGCAGGCGCGGGCACGAAGTGCCGGTCGCGGACCTGGACAAGGTGTTCTCGCCCAAGGGCGGCGCGCTGTGGCAGTACTTCACGTCAGCGCTGCAGGCCGACTTCGACCACCCGGCGGGGACCACGATCTTCAGGCTGAAGGACCAGACCACGGTCAAGTACAAGGCCAGCCTGCCCGGCTTCCTCAAGCGCGCGCAGGAGCTGACGGACCTGCTGTACGGCAAGGACGGCACCCGCCTGGGCATCACCGTCGGGATGCGCATCCGCGCGTCGGCGCCGTACACGAAGCTGACCTTCGAGAGCGGCGGCCGGAAGCTGACCTACTTCAACGCGCGCGAGCGCTGGGAAGAGTTCCCCTGGCCCGGGCGCGGCGCCGTGTTCCACACGTTCCTGGGGGCCAACGAGGGGCAATACGGGTTCATCGACGGCGAGTGGGGGCTGTTCCACCTGCTGGACCAAGCCAAGCTGACGGTGTCGTCCGACGGCGAAGAGTACCTGTCGGCCATCTGGTCGCCCGCCAGCGGCGCGCCGTCGATTCGCGCCGACGTGAAGCCCACTGCCCTGGTGCACGCGTTCCGCGGGATCGAGATCCCGCGCGGGATCATCGCCGGCAGCTCGGGGTGCGGCCGATGAGCGGCGCCGGCCTCTACGGCAAGGTGTCGACCCAGCCCGACTTCCTGCGCGCCGGCGCGGGCAGCTTCTCGCAGGCGGGCCTCGACCGCTGGTTTCAAGACGGCATGGAGCTGCTGCGAAGCGAGGGGACCAGCCTGCCCGCCACGCCGACGGCGTTCCTGCTGGCGCCGCCCGAGTCGGCCGTCGCGTTCGTCGGCGTGTTCGCGCCCAGCGCGGACGCGGCCGGCCGGTCGTTCCCGCTGGTCGTCTTCAGCGAGGTCGACGCCGGTGGGCTGCCCGACATGCTGCCGTCGGTGCCCGCCGCGGCGGCGCCGTTTCTGAACGACGCGGTGATGCTGACGATCGCGGCGGCCAGCGCCGACGGGCCGACGCTGGCGGCGCAGGTGCAGGCGATGAAGCCCGCTTCCCTTGGGTTGGCGGGCGACGAAGCGTGGCGCCATCAACCGCGCGCCGCCGTGCTGGACGCGCTGGGCGGTTCACCGGCCGCGCTGGCGTACGCGCTGCGGACGCTGCAAATGGCCACCGATCGCGCGCGCGCGGGTGGCGCCGCCGGGGGCGTGACCGTCGACGCGCCGGCGCCCACCGGGGAGGCCGTCGGGCTGTGGCTGGAGATCATTCGCCGCCGCCTCGGTCCCCGCACCCTGCCCAGCCTCATCTGGACCGAAGGTCTCGAGGGGCGCCTGTTGATCACGATCGGCCCGCTGGCGCCCGCCGCCCTCGCCTATCTGGCGAACCCGCGCCACCGCAGCTCGAAGCTGTGGCCACTTCGAACGGTGGCGGCCGCCGCTGCGGACGAAGCCCTGCGCGCGCTCACCCCGGAGCAGCGCCGCCTGGTCGAGAACCCCGGCGCGACGCTGGGCGATCTGGCCGCCGCTTTCAGCGCTTCCGCGTAAGCCGCGTCAGACCTCCGTCATCCCCCGCGGTCCGTGGATATCGCCGCGCGTTGCAATCGTCCGGTTCTTTTATTGCCTTCGTTAACGTACGGGGGCGTACCGGCAATAGTATTCAAAATGACCTACTCGCACCTGCCCGTTGGTCGCGTCGCCGTCTGCTTTGTGTCACTGGCGTTGTCTGCGTGCGCAAACCGCGGGATGGAGGCCCCGGAAGATGATCCGGTCCGCCCTGCGACCTCCCGGCCGGGAACGGTCGCCGATGGGGGCAGCGGACCGAGCAGCACGGGCGGTCAAGTGGCCGTCGTCTCGACCGGCGGTACGGGCGGCACCGGCGCAGCCGCAACCAGCGGGGTGCCCGGCACGGGCGGCACCACCGCCACGGGCGGCGCGAACGCCACCGGTGGAACGACCGCCACGGGTGGAACGACCGTCACGGGCGGCACAGCCGGCACCGCAGGCGCGCCGGGGCATGTTTGTCCCGCGGGTGGGAAGCTCGATTGCTCCAGCACCGGCGCGCTGCACATGGCGGATGGTCACATCACCGACTTTTCCACCCTCGACTGGGCCCCTGCGACCGGTCAGTTCTGCGGCGCGGGTGGATTGCGCGGGCGGCTGTTCTCGTTCGGCGGCCCGGCGTCTGCCACGGGCGCGGCCTCCGTCGACACCACCGCTCACGACCTCAAGTTGAATGTGAAGGCGACCAGCTGGGGCGGGGGCGGCGTCATCTTCGAGTCGTGCGTCAACGCCGCCGGGTTCACCTCCGTTCAGTTCACGGCCAGGTTGTCCGGCGGCAGCCTCTCCGGATGCACGTGGCAGGTGCAGTTACAGACCCAGGACCAGCGCGGGGCCGGCGACACGGACCCGACCGGCGGGACCTGCAGCGGCAGCAACTGCTACGCGTACCCGGCCGTCGTCCTGGCGCCGCCCGGCGCAACACCGACGACCTACACGAAGGCGTTCACCGCGTTCAACAACCAGTCCGGATCGAACGTGCCGCTGGACACCCAGATCGTCGGCGTTCAGTGGCAGGTGACGTCGGCGTCGCCCCAGGGCTGATCGGCCGAGTTGCGCATCGACGACATCGCGTTCCGGTGACGAGCGGGGCGTCGCCGCGCGGCGCGCAGGACTGTTCATCACGATGGCCGCATCCGTTCATGGGCTCCGCGCAGTAGGACGAACATGGAACGAACACTCGTCATCGTCGGTTGCGCCCTCCGGGCGCTGCCGGGTGCGGCACCGCGGCCAGAGCACCGGATCTCTGGCGATTTCAGAGGTCGCGCGCGACTCCGGATTCGGAGACGTACACACGTTCATCCGCTGCTTTCGCGCCAAGTTCGGCCGCACGCCCGGCGCCTTTCGGCGCGACGGGCGGCTGGACGGCGTCGCCTGACCTCAGTCGAACTTGTACGTGAAATCTTCGGCTTCGGCCGACACCGCGACGCGCCCGACTGGCCGCCCCTCGCCGAGGCGGCTCAGGATCTCCTGGCTGATGCGCGGCAGCAGCGTGTTCGTCAAGATGGCGTCGATCATGCGGCCCCCGCTCTCGAGCTCCGTGCAGCGGCCGACGATCAGCTTCACGACCGCGTCGTCATACTCGAACGGCACCCCGTGGGCGGCCTTGACGCGCTTCGCGACGCGCCCCAGCTGCAGCCGCACGATCGCGCCGATCATCTCGTCGCTGAGCGGGTAGTAAGGGATGGTCACCAACCGGCCCAGCAGCGCCGCCGGGAACACCTTCAGCAACGGCGCCCGCAGCGCCGCCGCAATGCCTTCCGGCTCCGGCTTGAGCTCGGGGTCCTTGCACATGTTGGAGATGAGGTCGCTACCGACATTCGAGGTCAGCAGGATCAAGGTGTTCTTGAAGTCGATGAGGCGCCCCTCACCGTCCTCCATGACGCCCTTGTCGAACACCTGGAAGAAGATCTCGTGGACGTCGGGGTGCGCCTTCTCGACCTCGTCCAGCAGCACGACGCTGTAGGGCCGCCGCCGGACCGCCTCGGTCAGCACGCCGCCTTCGCCGTACCCGACGTATCCGGGGGGGGCGCCCTTGAGGGTCGAGACGGTGTGCGCCTCCTGGAACTCGCTCATGTTGATGGTGATCAGGTTCTGCTCGCCGCCGTAAAGGGCCTCGGCCAGCGTCAGCGCCGTCTCGGTCTTGCCGACGCCCGAGGGGCCCGCCAGCAGGAAGACGCCGATCGGCTTGCGCGTGTCCGACAGGCTGGCGCGCGACGTCTGGATGCGCCGCGAGATCATGTCCAGCGCGTGCCGCTGGCCAATGACGCGCTGGCTGAGCGTATCCGCCAGCTTCAGCACCGACTGGATCTCGTCCTTCACCATCCGGCCGACGGGGATGCCCGTCCAGTCGCCGACAACGGCCGCCACGGCCTGCTTGTCCACCGTCGGGAAGATGAGCGGCGCCTCACCCTGAATCTGATGAAGCTCGTGCTCGAGGGCCTTCAGCTTGTCACCCTCCGTCGCGCCTTTCCCGCCGCGACGGATCTCGCTGACCTTCGCGACCAGATCCTTCTCGACCTTCCACCGCGCCTCCAGCGCTGCCAGCCGGGTCTTCTCGGCGTCCAGCTTGGCGCGCGTGGCGCCCTCGCGGTCAGCGATCTCCCAGCCGCCCGCCTTCTCGCGCGCGATGATCTCCTGCTCGACCTCCAGGGCGGAGATCCGACTGCGGCAATCGTCCAGCTCGGCGGGGACCGCGCTCTGGCTGATGGCGACGCGCGCGCAGGCCGTGTCCAGCAGGCTGACCGCCTTGTCCGGCAGCTGGCGCGCCGGAATGTAGCGGTGGGACAGCGTGACCGCCGCTTGCAGCGCCTCATCCAGAATCGGGACGCCATGGTGCGCCTCCAGCGTGGACGCCATCCCGCGCATCATGACCAGCGCCTTGTCTTCTTCAGGCTCGGGGATCTGCACGACCTGAAAGCGACGGGTCAGGGCCGGGTCCTTCTCGATGTGCTTCTTGTACTCGGCCCAGGTCGTGGCGGCGATCGTCCGCAGCTTGCCGCGCGCCAAGGCGGGCTTCAGCAGGTTGGCCGCGTCACCCGTCCCGGCCGCGCCGCCCGCGCCGACCAGCGTGTGCGCCTCGTCGATGAAGAGGATGATGGGCTTCGGCGAGGACTGCACCTCGTCGATCACCTGCCGCAACCGACTCTCGAACTCGCCCTTCATGCTGGCGCCGGCCTGCAGCAGGCCCACGTCCAGCGCGCGCAGGGTGACGTCCTTCAGGGGCGGCGGCACGTCACCGGCCGCGATGCGCAGCGCGAAGCCCTCGACGACAGCCGTCTTCCCGACGCCCGCCTCGCCCGTCAAGATCGGGTTGTTCTGCCGGCGGCGCATGAGGATGTCGATGATCTGGCGGATCTCGTCGTTGCGGCCCGAGATCGGATCGATCTCTTTCTTTCGCGCACGCTCGGTCAGATCGACCGAGAACTTGGCCAATGCCTCGCCCTTGCCCATGGCGGCCGGGGCCATCCCGCCGCTCGCAGCGCCGTCGGAGGGGGCGCCGCCGGCCGTCGGGCGCGCGCCCGCCTCGGGCGAACCGTTGGTCATCTCCGCGAACTCGTCGGTCAGGCGATCGCCGCGCAGCTTCTCGAACTCGCGCGACATCGCGATCAGCGCGTTGCGCAGCACGGGCGTCTTCACGGCGCCGACCATCAGGTAGCCGGTCCGAACCTGGTTGTCGCCGAACAGCAGGCTGCCGTACACCCAGCCGCGCTCGATCGCCTCCTCGATTTGCGCCGAAAAGTCGGAGATCGACGTCGCGCCGCGCGGGAGCCGGTCCAGCGCCTCGGTCATGTTCTTCGCCAGCCGCCCCGGATCGATCTGGTACGCAGCGATGATCCGGTGCAGATCCGAATCCTGCTGTTGCAGGATCTGGTGGAACCAGTGCACCAGCTCGACGTAGGGATTTCCCCGCAGCTTGCAGAACGTGGTGGCGCTCTCGATGCTGGAGTACCCGAGGGGGTTCAACTTGCCGAACAGGGCGACGCGGCTGATCTCTGACATCGTGAGCTCCTTAAATAACCGGCTGCATGACGGACTGTGCCACTTCTGTCTGCGGATCGAGGACCAAATCTTCGCGCCGCGCGTCGAAGGCCTTCCCCAGCCAGGCCGTCCACGAGAGGCGGGACTGCCCCAGCCGAAACGGCTCTTCGACCTTTTCTTCCAGGATTAGACGCAGATCCCAGTGCAGCTCGTCGCCCACGTAGGTGCGGACCAGCGCGGCCATCTTGGGAAGCGCGGACCCACCCGGCAGGAGCGACTGAAACTTCGCATGCAGGGGCAGGACCGTGAAGCTGATGATGCCGAACCGTTGGCCCGGGATCGGCTTCACCGGGACTCGGCCGGCCCATCGGCCGATTTTCCGGCGCGTGGATTGGAGATCCTTGTGAATCTCGGCGCG
>JBJMQQ010000213.1:0-9303 GCA_045802645.1 Polyangia bacterium | reverse complement strand
GCGACCGTCATCGGCAGCTTTCAGGACGGCAGCGAGCCCGGCAAGATGCAGCTTGGCAGCGCGTGGTGGTTCCTCGACCAGCTCGACGGCATGCGCAAGCAGCTCGACGCGCTGTCGAACATGGGGCTGCTCTCGCGCTTCGTCGGGATGCTCACCGACTCGCGCAGCTTCCTGTCGTTCTCGCGGCACGAGTACTTCCGCCGCCTGCTGTGCAGCATGCTGGGGCAGGACGTCGCCCGCGGCTTGCTGCCCAACGATCGCCTGCTGCTGGCGACGCTGGTCGAGGACGTCTGCTTCCGCAACGCGCGCCGGTATTTCGGCTTCGCGCTCTAGGCGCGCCTCACGGCACGTCGATGTTCGGGCAGCCGAAGATGATCTGGACGGCACCCGCGCCGTCCGCCTGGATCATCGAGCACCAGCTGCCGTAGACCTCGATGGCGCTGTCGGCGCTGTCGACGTACGCCCAGCCGTTGGCCTTGGCCGCGTCGT
This sequence comes from Polyangia bacterium, assembly GCA_045802645.1. Classification (GTDB taxonomy): domain Bacteria; phylum Myxococcota_A; class Polyangia; order Fen-1088; family Fen-1088; genus JADGRB01. The sequence continues at coordinate 8,814 of JBJMQQ010000213.1, read as the reverse complement.
ACGGGACCTTGGCCATGCTGCTGCCCAGGTAGACGCCGGCCTTGGTGGGATCGTTGGGGACCGGCGGCGGGTCCTTGAGCGGGAACAGGCAGCTGGAGATCTGGCCGGTGATCGACTGCAGCGCCGTTTGCAGCGTCGCCGCGTCGTTCGCCAGGTAGTAGTGGCTGGCCAGCGGGTTCGAGCTGGGGACGCTTGCGCCGCCGGCCTGGGCCAGCATGTTCAGCTCGTTGTTGGAGCTGGTCTTGGTGGTGGCGATGCCGACGACGAAGGTGGGGAAGCCCGCCTTCAGCGCGTTGGCCACGGCGGTCACCGACGCCGGATCGGCGCTGCTGCTGTCCTTCGTCGTGCCGATGCAATCCGGCTCGCCGTCGGTGGCCAGCAGCAGGTACTTGGGGTTGGGGTCCCCGACCGTCTTCAGGTAGTTGGCCGCCGCCGTGACCGCGTCGGACGTCGGCGTCCCTTTGCCGTTCGGCGTGGTGGCCGTGATGGTCGTGTTCATCTGGCCGCCGTTCAGGGCCGCCACCTGGACGTCGATGGCCTTCGTGATGCCACCGGCGCAGTCGCTCATCGAATCGGTGTAGGCCTCGGGGAAAGTCTTCAATCCCCAGGAGATCGAGCTCTGCGTGGCGGTCACGATCTGTTCCATCGCCGGAGCGACGATCTGCCACTTCGTGGTGCTGCTGCCGGACGGCGCGCCGTCCGGGACGTCCTTCATCGACCCAGACCGATCGAGCACCATCATGATGTCCGCGTTCTTGGGCGTGGGCTGAAAGTGGTAAAGGCCGCAATTGGCGGCGCCGCCGCTGCCCGTGATGCCGATGTCGCCGCTGGAGCTGCCGCCGGTGCCGGTGGTCACGACCGTGCTGCCGCCCGACGCGCCCTGGCCCGTGGTCGCGCCGCCGGTTCCGCTCACCGGGCTGCCCCCTTCGCCGGTTTCGGTCGGCATCTGTTTGGTGCCGGCACAGCCGAAGAGGGCCAAAGCCGCCAGCAACGGAACCAGAGCGCGCATCGTCATGGGGGTCCTCCGGGGAACGTGGGGGGTGAGTGTCGCGGCGGTTTCCGCGCAGCTCAGGCCGCCGCGCCGTGTCGCCGTGAGCCGGGCGCCCGTGCTGCGAACACTGGAGACGTCGAGGTGCCCCCCATGACGCCCGACCTGCGCCTGCTGCTGCTTCCGCTGTTCGCGATGGGGGCGGCGTCGTGCCTGACCCCGGACGCCTACCACCGCGACGACCACGGCGCGGGGGGAACGGGTGGCTCCGCGGCCGCCGGCGCCACCGGCACGGGAGGGGCCACCTCCGGGAACGCAGGCGCCGGAGGGACGCACACCACCGGAGGCGTCACCGGGACGGGCGGGGTGCTGGCCACCGGCGGCGTGACCGGGACGGGTGGCCTCAGCACCGGCGGGGTGCTCGGGACGGGCGGCGCGCGCGCGACCGGCGGTACCATCGGCAGTGGTGCCACCACCGGCGCGACGCTGTTGAACGAGGACTTCGAGGGTGGCGCCGCCCAGTGGATCACCAGCGGGCCGGGCACCGCGACGGTGAAGACGGACGGCAGCAAGGTGTACGACCTCGCCGATCCGATGAGCAAGGTGTTCCTGGCCGCCGCGGGCGACGTCGCCTGGACCAACGTGATCGTGCAGGCCCGCGTGAAGATCGTCTCCTGGTCCGGCAGCAGCTCGTCGGATTACGCGGGCATCTGCGCGCGGCTGGCCGACGTCGACAACTACACCTGCGTCACGCTGCGCGGCGATACCAAGGTCGCCCTGCGCGAGGATGTTTCCGGCAGCGGCAGCTCGGTCGGCAGCTCGGTGACCGCCAATCTGACCACCGGCACCTGGTACCCGGTGACGCTGGCGATCAACGGCAGCTCGGTGACCGCTTCGTTGAACGGCATGATGGTGCTGCCCAAGACCGGCGACCCCGTCGCCGCGCCGGGCAGCCCGGCCGGCGGGATCGCGTTGATCGTCGACAACGCCGAGGCGGAGTTCGACGACGTGAAGGTGACCGTCCCTTAAAACACGTAGAGCGCCTGGCCCATGCCGCGGATGTTGTGCGGGCTCTCGTTGTCCAGGTAGTGAACCTTCGTGTACTGCCCCGAGATGCCGAACCGCACCGCCGGCGTCGCGTCCCAGAACATGTTCGCGTCGCCGTAGTACGAGGTGTCGGCGACCGCGCCCAGGAGCTCGATCTCCGAGCCCCCCTGCGGGAACAGCTTCTGCATGTTGGGCGAATGGGCGTAGGTGAAGTTGGCGGCGAAGATCACCCGGCCGGTCGGGGGCAGGTAGTACTGAAGCCCGCCGCGAAAGGCGCGCCAGTCGATCGTGTGAAGGACGCCCGGCACGTCGAAGGTCACCAGGCCGTTGTCGATGTTCCCGGCGTACATCGGCGGCGGCGACGCCTGCATCGGGTTCGGCAGCGTCGGGAACTGGGCGCCGCCGCCGCTCGTCAAGAGGTCGGCGATGCCGGTGCCAATCACCGCGGAGCCAGTCAACGTGAGGGCATTGCCGCGGTCGTTCACGTCCGACACGGGGATGACCGGCAGCAGCAGGTCCAGCGACACGCCCCAGCCGGTCGCGTTGTTCGACGTCTGCGTCGGCGGCGGCGTGAAGGCGTTGACCTTGAACTGCCGGACCACGCCCGAAATGCCGATCGCCGCGGGAAGCGCGATCGTCCGGACGTTGCCGGGCGTGGTCATCCCCTTCCAGTTGTTCAGCGACAGGCGCACGCCGCCGTCGAAGTCCGGCACCTGCGAATCACGCTGCACGGGGCGCCCGGCCTCGACGGCGACGTCGACGGTGACGGGGCCGGACGGCGCGCCGAACCCGCGCGAGAGGCGGAACTGCGTGTTGCGCGAGAACACCATGTTGGGCAACCCCAGGAACTCGGCGCTCATCGGGAAGAAGTAGTTCTGCCAGCCGAACACGTCGTAGGTCTGCCCGGCCAGCACGTCGACGGCCGGGCTCTCCAGCTTCAGGTAGGCGTGGCGAATCCGGAACACCGGGCTGTCGAAGTAGTTGTTCTCCGAGCCGGCTGGCGGGGCCGTCTGGCTGCCGAAGAAGTCACCCTCGACGACGGCCGACGGACGCGTGCTGCCGACAGGCGGTGATTGGAACGCCAGCCCGACGCGCGTGTTGCGCATCGTGAACTGGGTGCGCCCCACCTGCCCGTTGTACGTGATGCTGCGCGCGACCAGCGCGCTGCCGATCGCGTCGTTGTAGCTGCGGGTCGTGTCGGTGATGTAGTCGGCCTCGACGAAGCCGTAGAACGTGAGGACCCACTTCTGGTCGGCCTGCCCCAGCGACATGCTGTACGCCGCGCGATCGAACCACGCGCTGCCGACGGATACGGCGGCCGGCGTTGCCGCGGGCAGGGCGGCCACGGGCGCAGTCACGGCCGGCGGTGGTGGCGGCGCTTCCGCGGCGGGCGGGATCTCTGGCGGCGCGTGCTGCGGGGGTTCGGCCGGGGGCGGGGCCTCGCCGCCCTGGGCGCGGGCGGTCCCGGCGCCGAGCAGGGTCAGAGCCAACAGGGCGAACGAAATGGATCTGTCGATCATCGTGATGGACCTCATGCGGGTGGCGGGATGGGCTCGAAGGAGGGGGCGAGCAGGTGGTTCAGCCCGAAGGCGACCAGGTAGGCGAAGCCGCAGATGCCGAACAGCACCGCGTAGCCCGACGTGATGTCACCGGCGGCCTGGAAACGGTCCAGCAGCTTTCCGGAGACGATCGGGAAGGCGATCCCCCCCAGGGAGCCGGCCGTGCTGCCGATGCCGACCACCGACGCGACCGCGCGCTTGGGGAACATGTCCGAGACGCTGGTGAAGAGGTTCGCGGACCAGGCCTGGTGAGACGCGCCGGCGATGCCGATCAACACGACCGCCGTCCAGTTGCCGACGCGCGTGACCAGCAGGATCGGCAACACCGTGCAGGCGAACGTCAGCAGCGCCGTCTTCCGGGCGCGGGTCACGCTCTGGCCACGCCGCGTGAGGTAGCCGCTGAGCCAGCCGCCCAGGATGCTGAGAACCGTGACGATCGAATAGATCGTCACCAGGTGCACCCAGCTCTCCTTGATGGGCAGGTGCCGCGTCTTCTTGAAGTAGTCCGGCAGCCAGATGAGGAAGAACCACCAGACGGGGTCGGTCAGGAACTTGGCCGCGATGAACGCCCAGGCCTGGCGGTAGCGAATGATGCGGCTCCACGGGATCGGGCGGGCCGCGGCGTCATCGGTGCCGCCGGCACGGATGTGCGCCAGCTCGGCGGGATCGAGGCCCCGCTTGCGCTCCGGCACGTCGTAGAAGGGGAGCCAGAAGAACAGCCAGACCACGCCGGCCACGCCGGCCGCCACGAACGCCGAGCGCCACCCGTAGTTCAGCGCCATCCAGGGGACGACCGCCGGCGCGATGATCGCGCCCATGTTGCTGCCGCTGTTGAACAGCGCCGTCGCGTAGGCGCGCTCGCTCGGCGGGAACCAGGTCGCGACCGCCTTGATGGCTGACGGGAAGTTGCCGCCTTCACCCAGCCCCAGCGCGAACCGCGCGCCGAAGAAGCCGTTCACGCTGCCGACCAGCGCGTGGGACATCGCGCCCAGGCTCCAGGCGGCGATCGACACCGCGTAACCGATCTTGGTGCCGACGCGATCGATGAGCGCGCCGAACGCCAGGAGACCGATCGCGTAGGCCGCCTGGAACGCGGCGTTCACCATCCCGAACTGCTCGTTGGTCCACTTGAGCTCGCTGTCCAGGATGGGCTTGAGCAGCGAGAGGATCTGCCGGTCCATGTAATTGATCGTCGTCGCGAAGAACAGCAGGGCGCAGATGACCCAGCGATAGCGGCCGACGGTGGGGGACAGGGCTCGAGAGGGCACGGCGATGACGAGATGGGTTGTCGGATGAAGCGGAAACGGCTCGGCCGCCGCCAGTGAGCCGCGCGCGGAAGGTGCGGACACCCAACCCTCAAATGCGAGGGACTCGATGAAAATGAAGACCAGAGATTGGGCGCCGATTTGCGGGACGATCGCGCTGCTTGCGCAGGCGCTGGTGTTCCCCGGCTGCGGCGGCAGCAACAACCCCGCAACGGGCGGAACCGGCAGCGGTGGAACCACCGCCGGCACGGGCGGGAGCAGCAGCACCGGGACCGGCGGGACGATTGGCACGGATACGGGCGGCACGACGACCGCAGGCACGGGCGGCACGACGACCGCGGGCACCGGCGGGACGACCACCACCGGCGTCGGCGGCGGCAGCGGCTTCGGACAGCCCGCCTGTACGGCGACCGCGGCCGGCGCAGCGGTCAAGAAGGGCGGGACGTGCGTCGCCGCCGATCCGCAGCTTTGCTACAACACGTGCGGTCCGGAGAAGGCCGGCGCGAAGTCCGAGACCTGCACGGGTGGCCTCTACGCCGAGGGGAACTGCGCGTTCGACCCGGCGAAGAGCTACGCCTGCTACAAGATCCCGGCGACGGTGCCGGCCGAGTGCCCGACGACGGCCATCATGGCCGGGTCGCCCTGCACGGTCCCCGACTGCACCGTTTGCGGCGGCACGGCAGGCTACCTCGACTCGACGATGGCGCCGAAGACCGGCTACTGCGTCTGCCAGTCCGGAGCGGCCAACCCGACCTGGAGCTGCGCGACCAGCACCAACGGCTCGTGGCCTTGCCCGGCCGGAAACGGTTGCTGACCCGGACACACGACACCCGCATCACGCCGCGCGCGCCGCACTGGCGGTCGCGCGCGGCTTTCGACGGGAGCCCTCTTTGCGCCACCTCGACATTCACGCCCTCTCCGCGATCGCGCTCGGCGCGCTGCTGGCCTGCGGCTGCCACAGCACGGGCGATACGACGCCGATCGAGTACACCTGCGGCAACGCGGCGGACCCCGCGCAGGCGATCGCCGGCACGCCCGACGATTGTTCCGACATCGACGCGATCCTGCCGCCCGAACCGTCGCTGCCCGCGGACCCGGCGGACCCGACCTGCATCCTGGCGGCCCAGCAGCGGACGACCGACACCAACTGGCTGCCCGACGAGAGCAACCTCGACACCACGCGGCTGCGGGACGCCCTCGGTCGCTGCAACGTCGTCAAGCTGATCACGAGCGGTGCGAACAACGCGTTCGTCTCGGGGCCGCTGACCATCACCGGCGTCGTCCTGTGGGTCGACAAGGGCGTCACGCTCTACGCCTCGCGCAACCCGGACAACTACCAGATCCCCGGCCACGACGATTGCGGCAAGGTCGGCGTCAACGACTCGGGGGCGTGCCAGAATTTCCTGACCGTCGGGGGCGCGGCGCCGGGCATCGTCGGGGACGGCATCATCGACGGGCAGGGTGGCGAGCCGCTGCTGAACCAGCAGTACTCGTGGTGGCAGCTCTCGGGCGCGCTGCAGTCCATCGACGGCAGCATTGGCAACCCCACGCTGATCAACCTGACCAGCGGCACGACGCAGCTCTTGCTGTACCGGATCACGCTGCACAACTCGCCCAAGTTTCACGTCAAGATCACCTCGAACCCGCCGGGCGGGCCGACGGCGCCCTGCACGACGCAGGGGCAAGGTTTCATCGTGTGGGGCGTGACCATCTTGACCCCCTCGCGCTGGCTGAACAGCCAGGGGCTGGAGATGTCGCCGCACTTCGCGCGCAACACCGACGGCATCGACCCGGGCGAGACGGCGCTGGCGACGTGCGGCGTGCTGGTCCACAACACGATCAGCACGGGCGACGACCACATCGCCATCAAGGGCGGCCACGGCGTCAACAACATCATCGTCGCCCACAATCACTTTGGCACCGGCCACGGCATGTCGATCGGCAGCGAGACTTACGGCGGCGTGCACGGACTGACGGTCTGCGATCTGACCATCGACGCCGATTCACGGCCGGTCGGCAACAACGCGAGCCCCGGCGACTTCAACGGCATCCGCGTCAAGTCGGACGCCAGCCGCGGCGGCGTCGTCGACGGGATCGTGTTCCGCAACATCTGCATGCGTGACGTGAACAACGCGATCCTGATCTCGACCGCCTACAACCCGCTCTTTTCAGGAACGCTGTATCCGCGCTTCGGTGCGATGACCTTCCACAACATCCACAGCGTGACGTGCATGAACACCCGCTTCCCGGTCGTCACGATCAACGGCTTCAGCGCGCTTTACCCGGCAGGGCCGATCACGCTCGACAACGTCGCGATCGACAACCTGAGCCCGGCGGGCGTCGAGTCCCAGTACGCGAACATCGCGCTGGGACCAGGTGACGTGAGCTTCACCCCGGCCGGCCCCGACGTGACGGTCACGTCGAACGTGGCCGCCGGCAGCAGCGCGCCCATTCACTGCGTGTTCCCGACCTTGCCCGCGCCGCAGCCCCCGCCGGGGTGGCTGCGATGAATCGCTTCCTGAAGCTGGGGTTGGGCCTCGCAGTCACCGCCGTCGTGCTGGTCGCGGGCTGCACAGCATCGTCGCCGGCGCCCGATGGCGCCTGCGTGCACGACCCCGCCATCGAGGCGACCTGCACGGCCGGCGGCGACGGCGGCACGGCGGCCGCGCTGGGGCTGGTCGGGTACGCGTGCACGGGCGCGCGGCGGCCCGACGACGACGGCACGTACATCCAGGGTGTCCCGCAGGGGATCGTCTGCGCGGATCAGGCGGTGCCGGGGACGGACGGCGGCGCGTCGCCGGCGACGCGCGGGTACTGCTGCACGTCGGCCACCACGCCCTGTGTCCACAACCCGGTCGCCGTTTGCGACCCGGGGCTGACCGCGTACGAGTGCCAGAACGTGAACCGCCCCGAGTCGTACAACCCGGAGATTCACTGCGGCCAGGGCATCAAAGGCGACAACACCGTCGAGTACTGCTGCTCGGGCGCAACCCTGCCGGTCGCCTGCAGCGAGAACGACGGGCTCACCGCCTGCAGCGGCGGTCTCATCGGCTGGACCTGCCCGCTGGGCAACATCCCCAAGGGCGAGAACCTCGGCGCCAACAAGAGCCGCGCCGACCAGTACTATTTGCTCTGCTCGGCGTCGACGCCGGCGCCGAACCCGAAGTACGAAAACTACTGCTGCTTTCCGCCTGCGCCGCTGCCGCCGGGCGGCTCCTGCTATGGCGACGTGACCGTCCCCAACTGTGCATTCCCGAAGTTCGGATTCGCCTGCTACGGGCCGGAGTCGCCCCCGGACGACTACCCGCCCATTCGATGCAGCGGCCCGGGCGTCCCCGGTACCAGCGGTTCCGGATATCCGGCGACCCTCTACTGCTGCGACTTCGAGTAGCGCCGGCACTGGCGATGAGCCGCCGATCCGTGTCACGGTGGGGGCGTGTTTGCGGGGTTGGCCGCGATCCTGGTGTCGGTGGCCCTCGCCGCCGCCGTCGGAGTGACGGGACCGGTGCCGGTCCGAATCGATTTCGCCGCGCCCGCCGGGTGCGCGGACGCCGACGTATTCTGGGGCGGGATCTCCACCCGAACTGAGCGGGCTCGGGCCGCGCACCCCGGTGAACCGGCGATGCGGATGATCGTCCGGTTGACCCGCGCGGGCGCCAAAGTTCACGGCGAGCTTCGGATCAACAACCCCGGTGGTCACTCGGAGGCCCGCCGCGTCGACGGGGCGACCTGCGCCGAGGTGGTGCAGTCGCTGTCGCTCACGGCGGCGCTGGCGATCGATCCGCTCGCGACCACCACGCCCGCGGCGGCGCCGGTCTCCGCCGCCGGCGGCAAAGGCACCGGCGCGCGCGCTGACACCGCGCGCGTCGAGCCAGCCACTCCGGCTGCCGCCGAACCGCCGGCGCCAGCCACACCGGCCGAGCGCACGGAGCCGCCGCCGGCGCCGCCCCGGGCG
>JBJMQQ010000212.1:0-15653 GCA_045802645.1 Polyangia bacterium | reverse complement strand
GGGGATCGGTGGAAACGCTCCGTCCGTCGGCGGGATGGGCGGGATGGGCGGGATGGGCGGCACAGGCGGCAAGCCGGCGACCGGCGGCGCGGCTGGCGGCGCACCGATCGCGGGGACTGGCGGCGGGGTCGCCGGCGCCCCAGGCGGCATGGCGGGTGCGGGCGGCTCGATGCCGGTCGGAAGCCAGCAATGCCCCGATCTCTTCGCGCAGACGCTGCAGACGTTCTCGATCGAAATTTCGGCCGACAACTGGGCTGCCATCCAGGCCGAGTTCATGACCGCCGGCCAGCTGCCCGACGCCATGTTCGTGCAGTACAACCCAGTCTACTACCCGATCGTCTTTCATTACGGCAGCGAGACGGTCTCTGACGCGTACGTGCGTCTCAAGGGCGATTCGTCGTGGCGGGAAGCGGTCGCGTACGACGGCCAGAACGGAAAGATGCAGTTCGTGATCGCCTTCGACCACGTGAACAGCAAGGCGGACTTTCACGGCGCCAGCAAGATCGGATTCGACATGCCGCGCACCGACCCGACCTTCATGCGCGATCGCATCGCGAACCAGTGGCTGCGATCGATTGGCGTCCCGGCGATCTGCGCGACCAGCGCCGTGCTGGCGGTGAACGGCAGCCTGTACGGTGTGTACGTGGTCGAAGAGCGGATTGGCCACCACTTCGTCAAGGAATGGTTCCCCGGCAACTCCGACGGCGACCTGTTCAAAGGCGGTTCGACGGCCGAAACGAACGAGACAACCGCGAACTGGACACGCCTGGCGCAGTTCTGGGCGGCGGCGACGCCGGCCGACCTCGCCGCGATCGTGGACCTGCCGCCGTCCATGCTCTCGTGGGCCGCGGAGGCCATGCTGAACGACGCGGACGGCTTCTACGGCGGCGATCACAACTTCTACCTTTATGACGAGGGTGCAAACAAAGGGTACGCGTTCTTCCCCGAAGATCTCGACTCGTCACTGGACTACATCGGTGACGCGACGATCGATCCGATCTACTGGTGGTCGGCGAGGCACGACGTCCTGGACGTGCTGCAGCCGTACCGGATCGTGATCGGCGACGACACCCTGCGCGCGCAGTATGTCGGCGCGCTGCGGACCCAGCTTGGCAAGTGGAACGTGCCGCAGATTCAGTCCTGGATCGACACCGCCGCCGCGCAGATCGCGTCGGCGGTCGACGCGGACCCGCACAAGCCCGGAACGACGACGACCGCCGCCTTCCAGTCAGCCGTCGCGCTGGAGCGAAGCGGTATTCAGGCGCGCGCCGACTACGTGTCGAGCTGGCTCGCCTGCCGCGCGAGCGGCACGGGCAACGACGCGGACGGTGACGGCGTGGTCTGGTGCCTGGACTGCCGTGACGACGACCCGACGATTCACCCCGGCGCTGCGGAGATCTGCGGCAACGGCGTCGACGAGAACTGCAACGGCCTCTTCGACGAAGGCTGCCCTTAGGCCCGCGCGTCGTGGCTGAGCATAATGTGGGGATGCCCGCGCTCGACCTCACCCCCGCGACACCCGAAGAACGCCTCACGATCGAGAACCTGTTCCAGCTCTACGCGTACGACTGGAGCGACGTGCTGGGGCTGGACGTCGCGGACGATGGTCGTTTCCGACAAGGACACCTGGACGTCTACTGGCGCGACGAGGGCTGTCACGCTTTTCTGCTCAGGGTGGACGGGCGTCCGGCGGGGTTTGCGCTGGTCTGCGCGCGGAGCCGGTTGACCGGCGCCGACGGCGTGTTCGACATGGCCGAGTTCTTCGTCATGCGCCGGTACAGAAGGCAAGGCGTCGGTCGCCAGGCAGCGTGTGCGCTGTTCGATCGCTTCAAGGGCCGTTGGGAGCTTCGCCAGCGGGCTGAGCACCCGGCGGCGACCGCCTTCTGGCGCGCCGTGATCGCCCAACATACCGGCGGCAAATACCAGGAACGGCTGTGGGACGACGCCCAGTGGCGCGGGCCCGTCCAGTCGTTTTCGACTGATTGAAGGGACGCCAAGCAGAACTACTTCACTGTTCGAACGCACCGCGCCTCCGCCGCTGCGTCTCGCTAAACTGCGATCATGCGCGCAATGGTTCTGGAACAGCATGGAGCGCCCGAGGTGCTGCATGCCGCGGAGCTCCCGACGCCGGTCCCGGGTCGACACGAATTGCTGGTCGAAGTGCATGCGACATCCGTCAACCCCGTCGACACGAAAATTCGAGCCGGCGTCGGCGCAGCCCGGCGGCTGCCGATCGTGCTCGGCTACGACGCCAGCGGGGTCGTGCGCGCGTGTGGTTCCGACGTGCAAGGCTGGCGCGAAGGCGATCTCGTCTTCGGTTGCCCGAACCGTTCGGTCCTGGAGCGAACGCGGAATACGCGTTGCTGGACGCGCGCGCGGCCGCTGCGAAGCCGACTTCCGCCGACCACGCGACCGCGGCGGTCTTGCCGCTGGTCGGCCTGACCGCTTGGGAGGCGCTGCACGACCGGGCGCGTATCCAACCAGGGCAGACCGTGCTCATACACGCCGGGGCAGGGGGTGTCGGACACGTCGCCGTCCAACTGGCGCGCTTGGTTGGTTGTCACGTCATCACGACCGCTGGCCGTCCAGAATCGATTGCCTTTTGTCGCGACGAGCTGGGCGCCGACGACGTCATCGACTACACGCAGGCGGACTTCGTCGCGCGCGCCCGCGAGCTTTCGGCGGGGCGCGGCGTCGACGTCGTGCTCGACACCGTCGGCGGTGACACGTTTGCGCGGAGCATCGAGTGCGTCGCTCCGGGCGGCCAGCTGGTCACGATTCTGGCCTCGACGCCGGGTGATCGCGCACCGCTCCTGCTGTACCGAAGTATCACGGTGCACTACGAGTTCATGGGGATGCGCGTCGCGAGCAATGTGAACCCCGAGCGCCAGGGGGCCATTCTCACGGCACTCGCGAACCTCGTCGACCGCGGCCTGGTCCGCCCGCATGTGAGCGCCCGTTACCCGTTGGATCAGCTCACGAGTGCCCATCGGCAGATCGAAACCGGCCACACCCTGGGCAAGGTGGCAGTGGTGGTTCGGTCACCGCCCGACTTCGCATTTCGAGCTGCCTGAACTCTTCCTCACAAGTTAGGGCCACCCGCGACATCACGGGGTGCGCCACCCGCGTTGCCGCTGCCGGCGGCCCACTCGCTTCGAGGAGGCTTTCATGACGCACCGTCCGTCGCTTCGCATCCTCGTCTTGTCCTTGTGCGTCGGGGGGGCGGCGTGTTCGAGCTCGACGGGCGGGTCAAGCGGGGAGGGCGGGAGCCCGTCAACCGGCTCGGGCGGGACGCCGACCAGCGGGTCGGGCGGCACGATCGGGACCGGCGGGACGATTGCGACGGGCGGGGCGACCGGGGCGGCCGGCGTCACGGGCGCCGGCGGCGTCACGTCGACGGGCGGCAGGGACGGGACGGCGGGCGGTTCGGGCGCCGCCGGAAGGTCCGGGGCGGGCGGCTCCAGCGCGAGCAACGGCATGAAACCCTGCGACATCTACGCGGCGGCGAACACGCCGTGCGTCGCCGCCATCAGCAGCGTCCGCGTTCTGGTCAGCGCCTACAAGGGGCCGCTCTACCAGGTTCGCAAGGGCGGCATGAACAACGTCTTCACCGGCAAGCAGCCGATCGGCACCGGCGGCGGCACCACCGGCGGCACCATGCAGGACATCGGCGCCACCGCCGACGGCTTCGCGGACACCGCGGCTCAAGACGCGTTCTGCGGCAGCGACATGTGCACCTTCTCGACGCTCTACGACCAGTCGGGCAAGGGCAACGACCTCACGCAGGCGCCGGCCGGCCAGTACGAGCCAGGACCGGACTACGAGGTGCCCGCCACCCATTCGGTGATGGTCGGCGGCCACAAGGTGTATTCGGTCTATTTTCCTAACCCGCCGACATTGCCCAGTGGTTCGGCGCCTTCGGGCTACGGCTATCGGAACAACAAGGCCAAGGGGTTGCCGACGGGCAGCAGCGGCGCCCAGGGCATCTACATGCTCGCCGACGGCGCACATTCCGGGAACGCGTGCTGCTTCGACTTCGGGAACGCCGAAACGAACAACGGGGCGGGACCGACCGGCGCCATGGCGGCGCTGAACCTCGGGACCTCGTACTGGGGCATGGGTGCGGGAACCTCGCCCTGGTTCGAGGGAGACTTCGAGGCAGGCGTCTGGGCGGGCGGATCGTCGTGCGGGACACCGGGCTCGGGCCAGCTCACCTGCAGCGGGCGCAAGGCGAACCCGATGAACCCCTCGATGAAGGGAATCCCCTTTGCCTTCGGCATTCTCAATACCGGCACGATGAACAGCATGCCGGAGTACGTCATCAAGACGGCGAACGCCACGACGGGGACGCTCTCGACGGCGTACAACGGAGTGGCGCCGGGCAAGTGGGCGCTGCAGGGCGCTCTCCTCCTTGGGACGGGCGGTGACAACAGCAATTCGTCGTACGGAACGTTCTACGAGGGCGCCGTCACCAGCGGCCAGCCCACCGACGCGACCGATGAGGCGATCTACGCCAACATCGTCGCCGTCGGGTACGGCAAGTAGCTCGCCAGGGATCGCCCGGGCTGTATCACTGGCCCTTTGACTTTTCCGCCGAACGGAACAGGTTACGGGTCCGTGGTTCACGATGTGATCATCGTCGGCGGGGGGCCGTCGGGCAGCACCTGTGCACGCGTTCTGGTGCAGGGGGGCGCCCGCGTGGCGATCGTCGACCGGGCGGAGTTTCCGCGGGTCAAGCTGTGTGGCGGCTGGATCTCGGCGCCCATCTGGGACGCACTGGAGCTGACCCCGCGCGAATATCCGGCGGGGCTCTGGGAGTGGCGCACGTGCCACGTCAGCTACGGCGGCGAAAGCCGGGCCATCCCGTGCCACGGCTGGTTCATCCGCCGGTTCGAGCTGGACGAGTTCTTGCTGCGACGCTCGGGCGCCGACCTGCACCTCGGCGTCTCCGTGCAGAACGTCGCGCGCGACGCCGACGGCCTGTGGGTGGTGGGCGGCCTCCGCGCGCGCCATCTGATCGGCGCCGGCGGGACCCACTGCCCCGTCGCGCGCCAGTTCACCCCGCCGCGCCCCAGCGGACCGGTCGGCGTGCAGGAGCACGAATTCCGTGCCGACCCCGCCGCCATCGCCCGCACGCGCGCCGGGGCCGACGGCGAGCCCGAGCTGCTGTTGCACGACGACCTGCGCGGGTATTCCTGGAACGTCCCCAAGACCGACTGGCTGAACGTCGGCGCCGGGACGATCGAGCCGCACGAAGTGCGCGCCGCCTGGCAGAAGGCGCGCGCGCACTTTCAAGCCGCCGGCCACGTTCCGCCCGAGTCGGCCGCCGAACTGGAAGCGATGAAGGGGCACACGTACTACCTCTTCGATCCGGCGCACCTCGACGGCGCAGCGCCGCGGGCCGCCGACGCGACGGGCGCCGGCAGCGTCCTTCTGTGCGGTGACGGCCTGGGCCTGGCGCAGCCGCTGACGGCGGAGGGGATCCTGCCGTCGGTCGTCTCCGGGCGGACGGCGGCGGAAGCGATCCTGGCCGGCGCGCCCGCCGAGTACCCGGCGCGGCTCGCTCGCCACCCGGTCATCCAGGACTACCGGCGCGTGTTCCGCGCGGTGCAGGCCGCCGCCAGCTTCGTTCGTCGCGGGCCGGGCGCGCCCACCAGCGCCGGCGGAGGCTCGCGATTCGCGCGTCAGGCCGTCGCGCGCGGGTTCGCCTGGATGTTTTCGGGCGCGCGCCTGCCCGCGCCCCGGCTGATCGACGCGGCGTTATCCGTCGCCGAGACCTGGACGAAACCACACCTGAGGCCTTCATGATCGAACTCGCTCGCAAGCTCGCTGGAACGCTGGATCGCAACCCCGCCGACATCATCCGCGAGGCGCTCGCGTCCGCTGGCATCACCGTCAACGGCGACGCGCCCTGGGACGTGCAGATCAGGGATACGCGCGCTTACGAACGCATGCTTCGCGACGGCACCCTGGGAGTCGGCGAGTCGTACACCGAGGGCTGGTGGGACTGCCAGGCGCTGGACCAGATGATCGTCCGCGCCGTTCAGGGGCGCGTCGACAGCGTGCTCGGGAAAAGCTGGGCGTTGCGCGCGCAGGTCGTGCGGGCGCACCTCTTCAACGTCCAGGCCATGCGTGCGTTCGAGGTGGGCGAGCGGCACTACGACGTCGGCAACGACCTTTATCGCGAGATGCTCGGCCCGCGCATGATCTACACCTGCGCCTACTTCAAGGACACCGACTCACTGGACGCTGCGCAAGAAGCGAAGCTGGATCTGGTGTGCCGGAAGCTGGGTCTCGCCCCCGGCATGCGCGTTCTGGATCTCGGCTGCGGGTGGGGCGGATTCGCTTCCTTCGCCGCCGAGCGCTACGGCGTGTCCGTCGTCGGCTACACGGTGTCGCGCGAGCAGGCCGCCTGGGCGCGTGAGCACCACGCCGCGCTACCCGTCGAGATCCGCGTCGAGGACTATCGCAACGCGACCGGCCGCTACGACGCGGTCGTGTCGATCGGCCTCATGGAGCACGTCGGCCCCAAGAACCACCGGCCGTACATGGAGCTGGCGGCGCGCCTGCTGAACCCGGGCGGCAAGGTTTTCATTCACACGATTGGCGGCGCTGGTCCGCGCACGCACATCGATCCGTGGTTCGACAAATACATCTTCCCGAACGCCGCCATCCCGACGCTGGGCCAGCTGGCGACGGCGATGGAAGAGATCCTGGTCCCCGAAGACGTTCAGAACATCGGCCCGCACTACGACCCGACGCTGATGGCGTGGTGGGCGAACTTCGACGCGGCCTGGCCGCGCCTGCGCGCCAAGTACGGCGACGCGTTCTACCGGATGTGGAAGTACTACCTGCTGGTCAGCGCTGGCTACTTCCGCGCGCGCGAGCACAATCTCTACCAGATCGTCGCCACGCCGGCCGGTGCGCCCCAGCCCGCCACCGTGCGCGCGAGCTGAGCCCTTCGCGCGCCGGCGGCCCGGCGATCACTTGGGCAGAAGGTTCTTGATGGCGGCGTACCAGACGCCGGCCATGTACGTGTAGCCCTGGTCGTTGGGATGGACGCTGTCGCTTCCGATGTCGGCGGGGACCGGCATCTTGCTCATGTCGACGCCCACGATGTGCTGTCCCTTGGCGGCGTGCGCCTGGACGATGCCGGGAATCTTGGCGTTGTAGGCGGTCAGGGCCGCGTTGGTGTAGCCGAGCGGCGTGATCTGGGCGAGCACGATCAGCGAGCTGGGCGAAGCCTGCGCGATCTTGTCGAGCAGCGCCTCGAGCCGCGTCGACATGTTCGCCGAGTCCTTGAACCCCGTGTCGTTGGTTCCGATGTGCAACAGCACGATGTTCGGCTTGCCGTCGAACGCCGGGCTGGGCACCAAGCTGGAGATTCCGCCCGAGCCGTAGGTGCTGTAGCCCGGATCGATGGTCCACCCGTCGTGCCCTTCGTGGGTGCGGGGGAAGTTCTGTCCCGAGACCTGCGTCGGTCCGTTCGTCAGCGATCCCGTGAACGTGACCTTCTGGTTGGCAGCGACGATCAACTTGAACAGCTGCGAGCGATAGCCGCCGTCGTCCGTCGACGCGAACCCGTGCGTGATCGAATCGCCCAGCGGCAAGATCTTGCAGGGATCGCCGTTGGTCGGGCAGGGGTTGTAGCCGCCGGTCCCGCCGGCGCCGCCCGTCGCTGCGCCGCCACTTCCGCCGCGGCCCCCCGCCGCGCCCGAAGCGCCGCCGGTGCTGGACGCCCCGCCGTGCCCGCCCGTGGCCCCGGTCGTTCCCGCGATGCCGGCGACGCCCGCGCTACCGCCGCCGCCGCGGTTTCCGTCACCGGCCGCGCCGCCCGAGGCAGCGTGATCGCCTGTGCCGCCGGTGTTGCTACCCGTGCCGGTCGCGCGACCGGCGGTGCCGCCCGTGTTCACCGTCGTGCCGCCAGTACCGCCAGAGCCCGGGCTGCCCCCCTGGCCCTGGCTGCCGCCGCTGGCTCCTGTTCCGGACTCCGTCCCGCTTCCGCAGCCGATCGACAAGACCGGCATCAGGGCCAGGACGGCGACGCGTGCGCCCCACTTCGTGATGATTTTCACCTTTAGAACTGGCTGAAGAAGGTCCAAACGTTTTGATACTCCCAGCTCTTCTGGCCCGAATCGGCCGGGTCAGGCGTGTGCGGACCGACGAAGGAGCAGAACTCGACGGGATATCCCGCCGAGCAATTCGTCAGGTTGGTGCAGATGTGCATGCTCGCCGACGTGGCCTGCGGCGGCGTCGCCCAGGTGCAGCCATTGGCCTTCGCGAAATTCTGGGCCATGGATACGCCACCGCTGTACTGCAGGACGCTGTCCTGCGTTCCGTGCGACGCGTAGTAGGCGACCGGCTTGGTGGGCGGGCACGGGCCGGAGGTGATCTGCGCCGAGCCGGAGTACACCGCGACGGCGCGGATGTACCCGGTCGACGTGCCGGCCGGCCTTCCGCAGGCGGTCTCATAGGACATCGCGCCGCCGAAGCTCCAGCCGGTCGCGAAGATGCGATTCGTGTCGACGCAGAAGTTCTGTTCGATCTGTTGCACGACCGCATCCGAGAGCGCGAAGTCCTGGTTGTTCGAGTTTCCCCATCCGCACCCGGATTCACCGTTGCTCGTGCCCGCGCAGGGTGTGCCGTTGTTCTCGCCGTTGGGTGCGACGAAGATCGTGGTCCCGGCGGTGTCGAGCGGCATCAGGTGGTAATAGCCGTTCTGGTACATCTGCACGTCGTTGCCGTTCAGCTCATGGAACGCGATGACCAGCCGGTACGCCTTGCTGCTGTCGTAATTTTTCGGCACGTTCAAGATGTAGCGGCGCTGCTGGGTGCCGACGGTGATCGGGATGCGCGTGCCGTTGTTGTACATGGTGCTCGCGATGGTCGGCGTCTTGCCGCACCCGGCGGACATTCCGGCCGCCGCGCTCGCACCGCCGCCGCCGGTCGTCGTCCCGGTCGTTCCGGCGGCGCCCGTCCCGGCGCCACGACCCGCCGTCCCCGGGCCCCCACCGCCCGCGCGACCACCCCCACCGCCGCTGCGGCCGGCCACGCCGGTGACGGGGGTGCTGCCGCCGGAGCCGACTGTGCCGCCCGTGCTGGTGCCGCCCGAGCCTGTCACGCCGCCGGTGGCGCCATTCTGTCCGCCCGTGCTCGCTCGGCTGCCGCCGGTGCTGGTCGAACCGCCGGTGGCGGTCGCGCCGCCAGACGCGGACTGCCCAGGGTCGACGGTCGCCGAGCCACAGCCGGCCAAGGCCAAGGCCGCCACCGTGGACCACAGGACGAACGGGGAGCTCAGTGCGGGACGCGTCATGAAGACCTCCAGCCACTTGAGTTGTCCCTCGGACCCCTGGATTGTTACTCGCCGCGGCGCCCGGTTTCGGATTTTGCGCGGCAAGTGCCTGAATTACCTCAGAGTTTGTCGCCACAAACGCTGAAAGATTGCCGGGCCCGCGCGTCGTAGGCCGGCGCCGCAATCGGCCGTCGCGGCTTTGCTCCGCCCGCGAAGGCCCCCAACCTGAGGAGCGGGGACGCGCCCGGTAGATCTCCATGTTTCTCCAACTTCTGAAGGTCCGGTACATCGCGGTCGTCATCGTGGCCGTGGCGGTGCTCGACGCGATGGCGTTTCTGGTGCTGGGCACCAAAGCCGCCCTTCACGGCTATGAGCAGGTGCTGGGCATCCACGGCGGCGGTGGGCGCCCGGGCCTCGAGATGCTCCACTCGCTGGACTTCCTGTTCGTGGCGCTGGTGTTCTTGATCCTGGGCCTGTCGATCGCCAAGTTGTTTCTCCTCGGGCCGTCCGACGTGGACGAGGCTTCGCTGCCGAGGTGGTTGAGGCTCCACAGCATCGGCGCGCTGAAGGTGCTGCTGTGGGAGACCAGCCTCGTCACGATGCTGGTCGTCTCGCTCTCCGAGATGACCGCCGACCTCGACTCGCCCAATCGCACCTGGACGGTATTACTGACGCCGGCGGCGATCCTGCTGCTGGCGCTCAGCCTCTACTTCATCAAGAAGAAGCCGTGACGCGCCGGCCCGGTCAGCGAACCGGGCGGGAGGCTTTGCCGCGCGCGGAGCCCGGCCGGCGCCGGGTCGGATCGCGGTCCGGCTTGGCGCTCCCCTGCAGCGCGATCCGGAGCCGATCCGTGATCGCCGCGCCGGGGTCGGCGCCGCGCGACGCGAATCGAATCAGCGTGTTCGAGAGTGCCTGGCGCACGTCCGGGTGGCGCGCGCGGACGAACTCCGCCTCCAGCCAGGTGGCCCCGAGGTCGTCGTCCTTCAGAGTCGAGACGACCGCCGCCAGCGTGCGCGGCAGCGCCATCAACAGCCGCCGCCGCGCGTCCGAGCGCTCCGCGGCGCGCGGCGCGTCCGCGATGCTGTCGATGGCGCGGGTCAGAAACGTGAGCAGCGCCTCGGGATCGCCCAGCGACGCCAGCGTGTGCGTCTCGGCGAAGACTTCGACGACGACGGCGGCGGCGCCGAAACGCACCTCGCGATCCTCGAGCTCGAGCCAGCTCAGGGCCCGGGTCACCAGAACGTCCGCCGGCCGCCCGCCCCGGCCGCCACGCGGCTTCGCGACCGCGGTCAGCGCGTCCAGCGCGCCCAGCCGCACGTGCGTGCGTTCGTCCGCCGCCAGCACGGCCAGCGAATCCCAGGCACGTTCTTGCTCGCGACCCGCCTGCAGCAGCGCGGCCCAGCCGTGGGCGGCGGCGACGGGCAGGAACACCGCCGGCTGATCGGGCGCCGCGTCGTTATCGCCCAGGTGCGACAGCAGCCGGACAACAGCGCCGGGCTCCGCCGGCTGGGTGACGACCTCCGCGGCGAACGCCGCCGCCAGGCGCAGGTTGGGGCGCGGCCCGTCGCCGCGGCCGAGGCGCGACAGCAGGTCTTCGAGGCGCGCGAAGTGGCCCGCCAGGGCGGCGCTGAGCGCGGTCCGCAGCGCTTCGTTCCGCAGACCGTCGGTGTTGGGCGATGGGGGCATGACGGGCGGCGGAGTCTATAGCAGGATGCGCCGGCCCCGAGTGTGGTAGTTGGGGGCGATGACGTTGATGCCTCCGACCGACCTGCGGCGCGCGCTGCGCGGCCATGGACACGCGATGTCCCCGATCGTCCAGGTCGGCAAGCTGGGCGTGACCGACGCGGTCATCAAGCAGGTGAACCAGGCGCTGGCCGACCACGAGCTCATCAAGGTCAAGATCGGCGGCGAGTGCCCCCTGGATCGGCATGCCGTCGCAGAGCGCCTGGACGAAGAACCCGGCGTCGACGTCGTGCAGCTGGTCGGCCGGGTGATCCTGCTTTACAAGCGGCACCCGCAAAAGCCCCGCTACGAGGGGAAGCGCGCGCAAGCCGGCAAGGATTCGGCCGGCGAACCGGCCAAACCCGCGGCCCGCAAGCGCCCGAAGAAGACCGAGCGCCCGCGACGCCGCGGCGCCCGGGTCAGCGGGCGGTGATCAGCACCGCGGACGCCGCCGGCACCGGCACCGTGACGGTGTTGCCGGTGTGGGTCAGCGTGTACGGCGCCTTCGGCGTCCAGGTGCCGTCCGGGGTGACGGCCGCCTCGCCCAGGGTGACGCCCGTGGTCGCGGTCAGCGACGGCCCGCGGAGGTACACGGCGGTCGCGCTCGAAACGGCGGCGCCGACGTCGACGGTGGCGTTCACGCCCGTGCTCGCCTCGCCGTTGACGATCACGACGACCGTCGATCCGTCCGCCGGCACGACGGTGTAGGCCCGAACGTTGGCGCTGCCCGCGCTGGCCGTCGTGCTCAGCATGTCGCCCGTGCCGATCCGCGACACCAGCAGCATGCCGTAGTACAGCGGCGCCGCCGAGGTGACCCGGCTGTCCACCTCGATGAGCGGCGAGTACACGAACGGCTTGTTGCACGAGGTCACGCCGTTGGGGCAGACGTTGCCGTCCATGTTCTGCCCGCCGCCGTGGAAGTTCACGCCGGCCGACCCGTAGCCCGCCGTCGTAAGCATGAAGTTGATGCTCCACAGCGCGGACGCCAGCGCGTCGCTGACCCCCTTCGTGCCGTGGCTCGAGTAGGAGTTCATCTCGCCCCACCGGAAACCACCTGGGATCTTGTTGTTCTGCACGGCCGTCGCAAGGGACTGCGACCCACTGCTGACCGCGGGATCCAGGTTCATCAGGTTCGCGAGCGTGGCGGTCGACGTGCCCGCCTGGGCCCGGTAATAGTGGTGCGTCACGATGTCGATCGTGCTGCCCTCGCCGTTGATGAACTTCGTCGCGTAGTTGATGTCCTCGAACACGCCCGGGCCCGCGACCAGCGTGCCGGGGAAGTTGGTGTGGATCGCCTGCGCGTAGGAATGCCACGTCGTCTCGATCGTCGAGACGTTGTACAGGTTCAGCTCGTTACCGATCTCGACCCCTTGCAAGCTGGTGCCGAGCTTGGGGACGACGTACTTCAGCTCCGTGACGGCCGTGGTCGTCGTGGAGCTCCCGCGCATGTTCACCGCGTAGATCGTCTTCCAGTTCGTGGCCGTCAGAAATTCCGCCAGCGCGTCCACCTCGGCGGTGCCGACGTTCGCGGAGGTCGTCCCGGCTTTGACGAAGGTGGCGCTGGGTACCCAGACCGAGTTGTTGACGTCATCGGCGCCGATGCGAACGACGCCCGCGCCAAGCAGCTTGAACATCGCGACCAGCGCCGCGTGCGCCGGCACGAAGAAGCCGTCGCTCATGTGTGACTTCTCGAAGCTGAAGCCGGCGAAACCGGCCGGCAGGTGCCCCTTCTTGGTGCCGCGCGTGACCTTGACCGTTCCGGTCACCGTCGTCCCGGTCAGCGCGGGAGGCGGGTTGTTGGCCGACGGCCCGGCGTCTGGCTTGCCCGCGTCGGTGCCGGCATCATTCTGCCCGCCGGTTCCGACGGCGCCACCTCCACTCGCGCCGCCCGTCTGATGCGCGCCGCCCGTCCCCGGGGCGCCACCGGTGCTGGCGCCGCCAGTCCCGGTGGACCCACCCTCGGCGCCCGTCGCTGACCCGCCTGTGGCGGGGCTGCCGGTCTCTGAGTGAGACGACCCGCAACCGGGGGCGGCCAAGGTGCCGCCCGCCATCGCGGCGATCGACAAAATCAGCAGAGGAAACCGCGCGATCAATCCGAAGAGACCAATCGGAGGACGGCGAAACTTCATTTAGTAAATGGTAATTTACGATACGAACCGGCGCGTCCTCTTCTCGAAAAAATGAGTGCGGGAATATTGGCGACATTCGTCGTTAAAGCCCCAACTCTTGGTTCGGGTGCCCTTAGGCCTCTCCTCTCGCGACGCCGTTGGTCGGGCCCTTTTTCGACGCGCGTCGCCCTTTAGCTCTCGTGCCCTTCGACCTTCGCAAATCAAGCCCTTCGGCGACGGCCCGCAGCGTCTCCGGTTTGAACACGGTCAATGCACCTTTTTCATGGCGCACTGCGCCGCTGGCCGCCAGCTCGCGCAGGCATTTGTTGATCATCTCGCGCGTCGCGCCGACCAGCCTGCCCAGCTCCTGCTGCGAAAACCGCAGGGTGATCCGGATGCTGCCGCGGGGGCCCGGGATGCCGAACCTCACGCCCAGCTCGTGCAGCGTCTTCGCCAGTCGGGTGCGGACGTCCAGCGTCGTCGCATCTTCCGTCCGCGCGCTGAGCCGCCGGACGTGGCCAGCCATGATCTGCAGCAATCGCAACCCGAGTGAGGGCATGCGGAGCAACAACGGACGAAACGACGTCCGCGGGACGACCAGCAACCGGCAATGTTCGACCGCGCACACCGACGCGGAACGGGGTTTGTCGTCGAGAAGCGCGAGCTCGCCGAAGACCTCGCCGGCCCCGATCACCGACAGAAGGACTTCATCGCCCTCAGGGGCGGTGCTCACCACCTTCAGGCGACCTTGGATGACGGTGAACAGCTCCCCGGACGCCTCGCCCTGGTGCACCAGGACCTCGCCACTCCGGCAGGTCCTCTCGCGCGCGAGGCGCGCGATCTGGTCCAACTCGTCGTCGCCCAGCTCGGCAAACAGCCACACCCGGCGTAGCAGCTGGATCCGCGTGGCGTCCGGAGGCATCTTGCGCTCTGGTCAACGATATCACGAGCGGCCCACCAGCTTCTGCCAGACGGGCCTCGATGATGCGGCGCAGGCGCAGACGAGCCCGCCGCAGTCGTGTTCCGATGGTCGACATCGGGACGCCGAACCGCGCGGCGATCTCCTCGTACGACAGGCCGTCGACGTGCCGGAGCACGAACGTCTCGCGCAGGCGCGCGCCGACGTCGGCCAGCGCCGCGAGGACGTCACTGTTCGTGAGGACGTCCAGGTACGTCGGCTCTCTGGGGGCCTCGGCGGCCAACCCGGAGATGGTGGTCTCGAGGCTGATCTCGCGGATGGCGATTTTGTGCCGGTAGCGATCCGTGAACAGGTTCTTCATGATCCGCGTGAGCCAGGCGCCCGCGTTCGTGCCCGATCGGAAGCGATGACTGGCGCGCAGGGCCCGCTCCAGCGTGTCCTGAACCAGGTCCTCGGCGCCCGATTCGTCCCCGAGCAGCATCTTGGCGTAGGTGAACAGCCGCCGGTGCTGGGCCATCACCTCCCGCCTGACCTCGCTGGCCGGCAACGTCTCCCCGACCTGCGTGTCGACTAGCTGAACAGAGACCTCGCTTGTCATACCCCGGGCTCCTTTCTAGAGTCGGGGCGACACTAGGAGGATGGCTACGGGGCAGCTGTGAACTCGTTCACTCGGCGAGCCCGTCTCCGTCGACGACGCGCTGCCGAACGGATGACGGCCGCACAAGATCCGGGAGAGGACCGACCCATGAAGTACGCGCTGCTTTGTTACAACTCCGAAGAGATCATCGGCTCCTGGAGCAAGCAGGAGGACGAGGCGGTCATGGCCAAGCTGACCGCCGTCAACGATCGCTTGATCCGGGAGAAGAAGATGGGCCCCGTCGCCCGCCTGATGCCGTCGGGCGTCGCCCGAACGCTGCGAAAAGGCGGGAAGGGGCGGCGCCTCGAGGCCGGCGATCGGCCGGCGATGGTGGTGGACGGCCCGTTTGCTGAAACGAAAGAGCAGCTGCTGGGGTTTTTCGTCGTGGATTGCGCCGATCTGGACGAAGCGCTGGCGATTGCCCGGGAGCTGGGGGAGGCGAATCCCGGCGGTGCCTATGAGGTCCGCCCCATCGCGCTCTACGTCCCCGGCGCCCCCCTGGCCTGAGAGCCTGTTCCAGGCACCTCAGCGCCGAAGTTTAACAACTTGGCGTCGGTGCCCTCAAATACAGTCCAGGGGCACCAAGCCCGGGAATCAACTTGCGTGACGTCGTTGCACCAATGATCGGCCCCAAGGACATGATGGTGTCGACGTGACCTCGTCGCAGACATGGCGCCTCGCCTGGGTGATTGCGCTGGGCATGGCCGCCTGCGCCAATCGCGGAATGGAGGCGCCCGGGCCGGGGTTCGGCGACGGTGGTTCCGGGGCGGGGGGGCCACCTGCCGCGGGTGGCAGCGGCGGGCCCTCCAGCGGTGGGGCCGGCACGCGCGGGTCCGGCGGTGCCGGCGGGTCGCCCGCCGGGGGACGGGGTGGCTCGGTCGCGACGGGCGGTACCGCGGGGCGCGGCGCGACAGGCGGCATGGGTGGCGGCGCGACGGGTGGCGTGACCGGCGCGGCCGGCACGATCGGGACCGG
>JBJMQQ010000211.1:0-16982 GCA_045802645.1 Polyangia bacterium | reverse complement strand
GGCCCCCTCGCGCGCCCCTTCCCATAGCGCCTTGACCGCCTCCAGTTCCCTCCCGCTTCTCATTGATTCCGACAACGGCTGGAAAATGAACAGATGGAGGAGTGGGGGGCGGTCAAGGGCCGATGGGGAGGGGCGCGCGAGGGGGCCGGGTGTTGTTCCGCGGGCACCTACGAGCCTGCTCCTCGGCGTCTTCGCCGAGGACGCCAAGGCGAGTCGGAGGGCGCCATCTGCCGCGTCTTCGCGGCAGTTAGGCTGCCCGGTGCACGCGGAGCAACACCCGGCCCCCGAAGCAGCCCCGCACTGGGTCGCGCTCGCTAACCAGCAGCCGACCGGGTCGCGCTCGATAAACCGCTAGTAGCCGAGTTGGGGTTGGCGTTTGTGGCCGTATTTGTCGGGGACGAAGGGGGCGGGGCGTTTGTCGTCGCCGACGTTGAGGGTGAGGTCGTGGGGGCCGCCGGCGCCGACTGTGATGGTTCGGTGCGTGATGGTCGAGCCCGCCTCATGCCAGGCGGAGACGTCGTAGCGGCCCGCCGGGACGTTGTGGATCTTGAACGCGCCGGAGGCCTGCGCCTTGGCGTAGTAAGGCGAATCGACCACCACCACATACGCGTTCATCGTCGCGTGGATGTTGCACAGAAGCTGCACGATCCCCGGGTGACTGAACGTCTTCACGTACGTCGCGCCCGTCGCGCGGACGCCGCCGTCGAATTCGTTCGGCTTCGCGATGGAGAAGACGTTGTGGTAGATGCGGTCGTCGTTCCGGAACTGGACGGACGTGCCGACCGGCACCGCCAGCACGTGCGGCAGGAACGTCTTTTCGCGCTGGGTCACGATCTGGTTGATCGCAGGCGCCGGGCGCGGCGACCGGTCGTCCAGTCGCTTCAACCAGACGACGGCGCCGCCCGGGCCGCTGGGCCCGCCGCCCGTGACGGTTCCTGCGACCGTCGTCGTCGGCCGCGGCGTCGCCGACGGGGCCGTTTCACTCGAGGCGGACTCGGTTGCCTCTTTTCCCGCTGCCGGCGGCGCGACCGTCGAAGCAGCCGGTTCGCTGTGCGGCGCGGGGTGGCCGCCCTTCCGCCGGGCGTCGTCCAGGAACGGCTGGACGGCCCGCGCGATTTGCGGGTCCAGCTCCGGCATCCGCAACAACGTCTCCCATTTGTCGACCGCGCCGGCGTAGTCGGCGCGCTCGAAAGCCAGCTTGCCGCCCGCCATGAGATTGAAGATCAGGTACTGCCGCTCGGCGGCGCTCTTGAACCCGATGTCCTGGGGCGTCCGCACAGACAGCGGTAGGGGCAGGTCGTCCCCCAGCCACTTCGCGTCCGTGGCCAGCGCGCGTCCGGCGGCCAGCGCGGTCAGCACCAATGCGGCCGCCACCACCCCCGATGTCTTGCTCTGTGTTCGCGTCATCGCCGTCGCCGCTTTCTCACCAGGTCCAGACCGCCGACGAGGTGAACACGTCGTTCGCGACTTGCGGCGCACCTTCCAGCTCGCGGTTGACCAGGTATTCGGCCTTCACTTGCAGGCTGTCGCCGAATCCCAGGTTGACGCCCCCGGTGATGCGATCGACCTCGATCGTCGCGCCGGCGTAGTCCGGGAACTGTCCGTGGCGCTGGTCGTACCGTCCGTAAACCGTCACGCGGAAGGCCAGCGGATCGACCGGCAGCGGAAGCTCCTCGGCTGCCTGGATCCAGAAGCCGTGCGCGTAGAACTCCGCGATCTCGGGATACGGACCGGTGCCGGCCAGCTTGGGGACGGGGGCGCCGCCCGGCTGGTCTGCGCCCTCTTCCGCGACGTGCACGTACTCACCCGAGATCGTCAGTGTCGGCGCCACCAGCCGGGCGTCGACGCCCAGTAACGTTTCGACGGCGTCGGTGCTGGCGCTCTGGTCGTTGCGCGGACCGTACGCGGCGCTCGCGCCCAGCTTCAACGAGACGCGCGCGAGGTTCAGCTCGTACCCCGCGCGCGCCGCCACGATCGGGCGCCCGGTGAGGCTGCGCGACGGGCCCTGCAGCGCCTCCACGAACGTCCCGCTGTTCGTCGCCGACACGTTCAGGCTGACGGCGGAGGCGCTCGGGATCAACTGACGGCGATAGAAGACTTTGACGCCGGTCGACTGCCCCGTCGTGTAGCGCGCCAGCAGCGACGGGGTCACACCCACCCGAAAGTTGGCTTCGTTCTCGAGATACTCGATGCCAAACACGGAATCGAACTTGCCGACGCTGATGGCCAGCTCGGCGCTCTTGACGGGCGTCACGCGCCCGAACGCCTGCTCGAGGAAGAGGCGCGTGGACTCCCCGTTGTCGTCGGTGAGCCGCGGGATCACCTGCAGCCTCGTGAAGATCAGGACCGGCAGCTCGGGGGCGGTATAGCGGACATCGATGTCGGCGGTGTTGATCAGGAAGGACGGCTTGCCGCCGATCGACGCCGAACGGGGTAGAAAGCCGCCGGCCGTGGTGCCGGGGGGAAACGCCGTCGACGCAGCCTCGCCGCGCGAGCTCACCGCCGGCGCGAAGGTGTCGACGTAATAGTCGGCGGGTCCCATCGGCGGCGCCGTCGCGTACGACGCGGGGAAGCTGGTTCCGTTGCCCTGCGCTTTCGCGAACCCCACGTCGACGTAGCCGGTGATCACCAGCGGCGGCGCGGTGGACGCCATCGCCGGCGTGGCGTCTTCGGGCTCTTCGTCGCCGACGGTCTGAGCGCGCGCCACCGACGAAAGAAAAGCCGAGATCGCGAACACGCCGGCTCCCAGACGCAGGACATCCTGCTGCAGCGCGCGCCGTTGGCGACCCAAGGGAACTCCTCGTCGTAGATTAGGCTTTTTCGACGGGGACGCGCGCCGTGAATGCGGCGCATTGCCGGACGATCGGGTGGGCGGCTGCCTTCAGACCCGTGCCGGGCGGGCCGGACGCGGATCTTCCGCCGCCCGCTCGTCTTCAGGCTTCCCCGACAGGCTGAACGCCTGCTGGGCCAAAATGTTCCGCAAGATTCCTGTAAGGCTGGTCTTGGCGTCGCGGGACAAAGAAGAGACGGCGGCCGGCGGCTGCAGCAACCGTCCAATCAGCCGATCGCGCAGAGCGCGCCCGGCCTGCGTCACGCACAACATCTTGATGCGGCGATCGTGGTCGGCGCCGCGGCGGGCGATCAGGCCGCGGGACTCCAGCTTGTCGACGATCCCCGTGACGTTCGAGGCGTCGCAGGCCAGCGCGTCGGCCAGCGTGCTCATCGCCAGGGGGCGCTCGGGATCCAGGTTCCGCAACGCCATGCCTTGAGAAGGCGTGAGGTCGAACTCCTCGCAAATGGCGCTCCACCAGGACCGCATCCCGAGGCAGAGCTCGATCAGCGTCGCCCAAAACGGATCCGGCGTTACCGAACCGCGGGCGGATGGTTTCTTGCTGGAGGACGAGGCAGGAGAAGACATCGAGGATTGATAATGTCGACTTGTTTGATGGTTGACAAGCTCAAATATCGTCGTGTAGGACTACCTACGCCACCATCATGCGTACCGACACGGATTTTCGAACACTGCCGCGCGCGACCCGCGTCGCGCTGATCCTGCCCCTCGTCTTGCCGCTTCTCGCGGGCGCGTGCTCGCGCGCGCCGGCCGCGACGGAGCCGGCGAAGACCGAGGCTGACGCGCCGCCGATCGCCGTCAAGCTGGTCCCGGCGCGCGAGGTGAAGACCCCGCGTGTGGTGACACTTTCCGGAACGCTGATCGGCTCAGAGGAAGCGGATGTCGCCGCCGGCGCGGCCGGCAAGGTTCTGGCCACTTACGTCGAGCGCGGTTCCTACGTCCGCAAGGGGGCGCTGCTGGCCAAGCTGGACTCGCGCGCCGCCAGCGCGACCGCGGCCCAGGCGGCCGCCGACGTGGAGGTCCAGAAGGCGCAAGCGGCCCAGGCGACGGCGGATTGCGAGCGCACGGAGCGCCTGTTCGAGAAGGGAGCCATCTCGAAGGCCGATTACGACAAGATTCGAACCCAGTGCTCGACCACGAAGTGGTCCGTCTCGGCGGCCGAGGCGCGCCGCTCACTGACGGCCGAGGCGCTCCGCGACACCGACATCCGGGCGCCGTTCTCCGGGATGGTGGTCGAGCGTGCGGTGACCGCCGGCGAGTATGTGCGTCCCGAGTCACGCGTCGCGACGCTGGTGAACACGGACCAGCTGCGGGTCGAGGTCACGGTCTCCGAGGCGGACATCTCCCAGGTGAAACAGGGAATGGATCTGGATTTTCGGACGGCTGGCGACAGCGGCGGGCGCGTGTACCACGGCAAGGTTCGCTATGTTGGGCCGTCGGTCCGCAAGCAGAGCCGCGACGCCGTCGTCGAGGCTGTGTTCCCGAACGACGCCCACGACCTGCGTCCCGGCATGTTCGTGACAGCGCGGCTGGCCGTCGGCGAGCAGCCGCTGCCGGCGGTGCCGGCCACCGCCGTGAAGTCGGATGGCAACCTCCGCCACGTGTTCGTGGCGGTGGGCGGGCGGCTGGAAGACCGCCTCGTGCAGACGGCGCCGCCGCAGGGCGGTGAGGTGCCGATCGTGGCCGGGGTCAAAGCCGGTGAGCAGGTCGTGGCCCAGTTGACGCCCGACGTGCGCGACGGCGCGAAGGTTCAATAGCGATGCAGTGGCTCGCCAGTATCTGCGTCCGGCGGCCGGTCTTCGCGACCGTGCTGATCCTCTTCATCGTCGTCGTCGGGATCATCGGCTACAAGGCCCTGAACGTCGACCGCTTCCCGAACGTCGACCTGCCGGTCGTCCAGGTCATCACGACCTTGCCGGGGGCGGCCCCCGAAGAGATCGAGACGGAGCTGTCCGACAAGATCGAAGAAGCGATCAACACGATCAGCGGCATCGACGAGCTGCGCTCCATCTCGACCGAAGGGGTGTCGCAGGTCGTCGTTTCGTTCCAGCTCGACAAGGACATCAACGTCGCCGCCCAGGAAGTGCGCGACCACGTCTCGACGATCCTGCCGGACCTGCCCGACGGGACGAAGAGCCCGGTCATCAACAAGCTGGACCCCGACGCCGCGCCGGTTCTGTTCCTGGCCCTGGAGTCAGAGCGGCCCATCAAAGAGGTGACCGAGTACGCCGATCACGAGATCCGTGAGGCGCTGGAGAACGTCTCGGGCGTCGGCCAGGTCACCATCATCGGCGGCCGGAAGCGGCAGATCCAGGTGGTGCTCGATCCCGAGCGGCTGCGCGCCGCCGGCCTGACCGCCGTCGACGTTCAGCGGGCCATCATCGGCCAGAACGTGACGACGCCGGGCGGAACCGTCGACACCGGTCCGTCGCTGCTCACGTTCCGGGTCAGCGGTCGCGTCAAGACCGTCGCCGCCCTTGGGGACGTCGTCATTCGCAGCGTCGACAACCACCCGATCTCCATCAACGACGTCGGTCGGGTCGTGGACGCGGAAGAAGAGGCCAGCACAGCGGCCAGCATCGCTGGCAAGCCAGCGGTCGTCATGTCGATCCGCAAGCAGTCGGGCGAGAACAGCGTCGCTGTCGTGGACGCGCTGCGGGTCCGCATGAAAGAGCTGGCGCCCACGCTGCCGGCCGGCTACCGGCTGAGCGTCATCCGCGACAACACCGAGACCACGCGGACCAGCGTCGACGCCGTTCGCGAGCACCTGATCCTGGGGTCGTTCCTGGCCTCGCTGGTCGTGCTGCTCTTCCTGGGAAACTTCCGCAGCACGATCATCGCTGCGCTGGCGATCCCGACCTCGATCATCGGCACGTTCCTGCTGATGTGGCTGATGGGGTTCACGCTGAACACCATCACGCTGCTGGCGCTGGCGCTGGCGGTCGGCATCGTCATCGACGACGCGATCGTCGTGCTGGAGAACATCTTCCGTTTCATCGAAGAGAAGAAGATCCGGCCCATGCCGGCCGCGATCTACGCCACCAAGGAGATCGGGCTGGCGGTTCTGGCGACGACGCTGTCCCTGCTGGCGGTGTTCCTGCCGGTCGCGTTCATGAACAGCATCCCGGGACGATTCCTGCGCAGCTTCGGCCTGACGATGGGCGCGGCGATCGCGATCTCGCTGTTCGTCAGCTTCACGCTGACGCCGATGCTGGCCTCGCGCTGGTTGCGGCTGGATCCGCGCCCCGCGTCCGAGCGGCGCAAGTCGTTCCTCGAGCGCTTCGTGGACCGGTTCTACCGGCCAATCGAGAGCGGCTACATGCACATCCTGGGTTTCCTCTTCCGCGACGGCCGGTGGCGAACCCGCCTGCGCGAGTCGGACTCCTGGGTGGCGCGGCGGGCCGCGATGTTCCTGGACCGGCGCTGGATCGTGGTGGGCGCGTCGCTGCTCGCGCTGTTGTCGCTGGGGCCCATGATGAAGGCGGTCCCCAAGGGGTTCTTGCCCAAGAACGACGAGGCCCAGTTCGAGATCAGCGTCCGCACGCCCGAGGGCACCAGTCTGGCGGCGACGACCATCTCGGCCGAGCGCATCGCGCGTGAGGTTCGCCAGTGGCCGGAGGTCGAGACCACGCTGCTGACCATCGGCGACAATAGCCAGCAGACGCCCAACCTGGCGTCGGTGTTCGTGCGCCTGAAGCCGCCGGATCAGCGCAAGGCCTCGCAAGACGAGCTGCAGAACCGCGTCCGCAAGCAGATCGTGCCGAATCAGCCCAAGGAATATCGAATCAGCGCCTCGGCCGTCGCCGCCTTCGGCGGTGGGACGTTCAGCACGGCGACCGTGCAGTACATCCTGACGGGGCCCGACCTGGCGCGCATCATCGACTACTCGAACCAGATCGTTCCCAAGCTGAAGGCGATTCCGGGCGCGGTCGACGTCGACACGACGCTGGTGACCGGCAACCCGGAGGTGGTCGCCAGCGTCAACCGGCGCAAGGCGGCCGACCTGGGCGTCAACGTGGCCGACGTCGCGCTCGCCTCGCAGCTCCTGATCGGCGGCGTGAAGGTGTCGCGCTTCGAAGAGGCCGGGCGCGAGTACGACATCCTCGAGCGTGCCGACGAGCAGTTCCGGAACAGCCCGGACGTCCTGTCGCAGCTCACGGTGCCGTCGGCGCGCCTGGGCGCGGTGCCGTTGCTGGACGTCGTCGACCTGAAACGCGCCGAGGGTCCGTCCAAGATCGACCGCTACGCGCGCCAGGTACAGGTCACGTTCCTGGCCAACACCGCGCCGGGCGTGGGCGCAGGTGAGGTCGGCGCGGCGCTGGAGCGGGCCGTCAAGGCGATGAACCTGCCGACGCAGTACCGCTTCGTCCCGTTCGGTCAGTCGCGCGAGATCGCGCGCACCGGCAAGGCCTTCATCCTGGCGTTCGGGATGTCGTTCATCTTCATGTATCTGATCCTGGCGGCGCAGTTCGAGTCCTGGCTGCACCCGATCACGATCTTGCTGGCGCTGCCGCTGACGGTGCCGTTCGCGATCCTGTCACTGCTGATGCTGGGGCAGTCGCTGGATATCTTCACGATGCTCGGCATCTTGGTGCTCTTCGGCGTCGTCAAGAAGAACTCCATCTTGCAGATCGACCACATCAACCAGCTACGCGCCGAGGGGCACTCGCGTCTCGACGCCATCCTGCACGGGAACCGCGATCGTCTTCGCCCGATCTTGATGACGACGCTGGCGTTCGTGGCCGGCATGCTGCCTCTGGTCACGTCAAAGGGCATCGGCGCCGAGTTCAACCGCGCCACGGCCGGACCGGTCGTGGGTGGCCAGATCCTGTCGCTGTTGCTGACGCTGCTCGCGACGCCGGTGGCGTATTCACTATTCGACGATCTTTCGAACGGATGGGGACGCCTGAAGGAAAGAATTGGGCTACGTTCCCGTTCGCCCGCTGAGACGGGCGCAGACGAAATCATGCCCAAGGATCCACACCCTGTTCCACTGAATGGCCACGCCGAGCCGCGCGTGGAGGTGCTGCCGTGAAGCCCGTAATCATGCTGGGAACGCTGGCGTTCGCGCTGGCCCCGGCGGTCGTCCATGCGCAGCCGGCTGCGCGGTCTTCTGCGGTGCCCGCGCCGACACGCGGCCAGATGGCCGCGCCGTCGACGTTCGTCGCCCCGGCCGGCCGGCCGTTGACCCTCGATACGGCGCTGGCCACGGCCAAGCGCGCCAACCGCACGCTGGCGGTTGAAAAGTATCGCCTGGCCGGCGCCCGGACGAACACCGAGGCGGCGTGGGCCGCGCTGTTCCCGATCATCACCGCCCAGGGCAGGTACACGCACAACTACAAGAACGCGGTCGTGAACTTCGGCACCGAGCCGTTCACGATCCTCAAGCAAGAACAGCTGGACGCCAACATCAGCGCGACGATGCCGCTGATCGCACCCGCCGCCTATCCGGCGCTGGACGCGGTGAAGAAGGGGGTTCGCTCCTCCGAGGCGAACTACGAGGCTTCGGAGTCGAACGTGTTGCTCAACGTCGCGCAGGTGTTCTTCCTGGCCGCGGCGGCCGACGAGGTGCTGGTCAGCCGGCAGTCGAACATCGCGGTCAGCCGCGCCACGCTCGAGAACGCCAAGACGCGCTTCGCGGCCGGCACGGTCACCAAGGTCGACGTCGACCGCGCAGAGCTGGCGGTGGTCCGGGCCGAGCAGATCGCCCGCGACGCCGAGTACGCCCGCCAGCAGTCGTACCGCGCGCTGGCGACGCTGATGCAGGACGATGTCGCGTTCAAGGTGGTGCCGCCTGAAGTTCCGCTGAAGACGCCCGCGGAGAGCTTCGACGAGGCCTTGAACCGCCGCGCCGAGTTCCGCGCGCTGATCCTGACCGAGGAGTCGGCGGACGCCACGCGGCGCGCTTATGCCTGGCGCTGGTCTCCGCAGCTCTCGGGGTTCGCGAAGGCCAACATCGGGAACTACGTCGGCTTCACGGGCGACCGCTACGCCTGGGCCGTCGGGTTGCAGCTGGATTGGACGATCTTCGACGGCGGCACCCGGGATGCGCAACGGCATCTGGCGGCGGCGCAGGCCTCGCAGGCCGAGGCGCAATCCCAGGTCCTGGCCGACAGCATCCGCGACGACCTTCAGAACGGCCGTGTCTACCTCGAGACCAAGCGGGCGGCGCTGGTCGCGTCGCTGCGCGCCGTCACGCTGGCGCAGGAGACGCTGGAGCTGGTCCGCTCGCAGTACGAGGCGGGAACGGTCACGCAGGTCGATCTCCTGCAGGCCCAGGACAACCTGGTGTCCGCCCAGGAGGCGCTGGCCCAGGCGCGCTTCGACGTCTCGGTCGCCGACGTCAACCTGCGCCACGCCGCAGGCACGTTCCCGGGAAAGTCCTAGTCGCCGGTCAGGCGCGTTTTTCTTCGCCGCGAATCAGGCGGCCGATGTTCTGGCGGTGTCGGACGGTGACCAGCCCGGCGCCGCCCAGCGCCAGCACCCAGAGGGGCCAGGGGGGCCGCTGCCGCACGACGAAGGACACGCTGAAGGTCCAGACGCCCAGCAACGATCCCAGCGACGACAGGCGCGTGGCCGCGAACACCACGATGTAGACGCCGAACCCGATCAGCGCCGCCACCGGCGACAGCGCCAGCGCGACTCCCAGCGACGTGGCGACGCCCTTGCCGCCCCGGCCGCGCAGGAACACCGTGAACATGTGCCCGACGATTGCCGCCAGGCCGGCGGCGGCGATCGGGCCGGCGGGAAGCCCCAGGCGGCGACCGACCCAGACGGGGACGAACCCCTTGGCCGCGTCGGCTAGCAGGACGGCGATCGCCCAGCCCTTGCCCAGCGCGCGGGCGACGTTGGTGGCGCCGATGTTGCCGCTGCCGACCTTCCGCAGGTCGACGC
This sequence comes from Polyangia bacterium, assembly GCA_045802645.1. Lineage (GTDB taxonomy): Bacteria > Myxococcota_A > Polyangia > Fen-1088 > Fen-1088 > JADGRB01. Next base: position 7,237 of record JBJMQQ010000211.1, on the reverse strand, counting down.
CCTTGGCGCGCGCGACCAGGATCCCGAAGGGGATTGAGCCCGCCACATAGGCGGCCAGGCACAGCAGGATGGCGGCGGTCATGAGGCGGCGGCGCTGGCGGGGGTCGGCGCGGCGGCGGGGTGGACGCGGGCCCAGAACTCGGCGACGTCTTCCAGCGACTCGGTTCGCGGGCACTCGGCGGGCAGGCTGGCGCGCAGCGTGGCGCCGTACGATTTGCGCGCCGCGCGTCCGTCCAGCAACGCGACGATCCCGTGGTCGCCGCGGCTGCGGATCAGCCGCCCGAAGCCCTGCTTCAGCGACAGCGCTGCGCGCGGCAGCTGGTAGCCACCGAACGGGTCACCGCCCTCGTCGCGGATGCGGTCGATGCGGGCGCGCGTCAGCGGATCGTCGGGGGCGCCGAAGGGGATGCGATCCATGACCACCAGCGACAGCGCTTCGCCGGGGACGTCGACCCCCTCCCAGAAGCTCTGCGTCGCCAGCAGCACGGAGCCGATCTGGCTGCGCAGGGCCGCCAGCAGGTGGTTGCGGGGTCGCTGCCCCTGGACCAGCAGCGGGAACGGCAGCGTCCCGCGCATCGCGGCCTCGGCGACGCGCAGGTTCTTGAAGCTGGTGAACAGCAGCAGGGCGCGGCCGCCGGTGATGGCGCACAGCTCGGCCATGCGCGCCGCTGCCGCCATCGGGAACGCGTCCTCGTTCGGCTCGGGCAGGTCCGTCGCCAGGTACAGCAGCGACTGGCGCGCGTAGTTGAACGGCGACGGGAAGGTCGCGTCCGAGGCTGTGTCGCCGAGCCCGGTGCGCGCGCGCAGGTAGTCGAACGACCCGGCCACCGTCAGCGTCGCCGACGTGAACACGATCGGCCCCGGGCAGGCGTCCAGGGCGCGCCCCAGCAGCGTCGACACGTCGACCGGCGAGGCGTGCAGCGCGACGTTGCGCGCCGATGCCCCCAGCCAGCGCACGTGGTCGCGGCCGCGACCGTCGATCAGCAGGTCCAGGTCGGCGCGCAGCGCCAGCGCGCGGCGGCCCAGCGCGGCGACCTCGGCCGAGCGGTGCGAATCGGCGACCGTCTGACCGTCGGGGTCCAGCCAGGTGGCGAGCTCGTCGAGGATGCCGTCCAGCCGGTGGTAGGCCGTGCGGACCGGACCGCGATCCAGGCCTTCGGGCAGCGGCGCGCGGGATTCCTCGGCGCCCGCGCGCGGCGGCGGCAGCAGATCACGCAGCACGTCGGCGAACAGGCCACCGGCGGCGGTCAGGCGGGCCGCGACGTTCTCCGCGCGCGCCACCGACACGCCCGTCTCGCGCGCCAGGTCGCGGGCCAGCGCGAACAGCCGTTGCGTAGAGGCGTGCACGCCGAAAAACTCGGTCGCGACGTCCTCGATCTGGTGAGCCTCGTCGAAGATGACGACCTCGTAAGGTGGCAGCACCTGCGCCTCGGGCCAGCGGGCGCGCAGCGCGAGATCCGCGAAGAACAGGTGGTGGTTGACGATGACCAGGCGGGCGGCGGCGGCCCGGCGGCGCATGGCCGTCACGAAGCAGCTCTCGAAGAACGCGCAGCGCGGGCCGATACGCGTCTCGGGCGTGGCGGCGATCTCGCCCCACAGGGGCGCCTCGTCGGCCAGATCCGTCAGCTCGGCGCGGTCGCCGGTCGCCGATGATTCGGCGAACGCCAGCAACCGATCGAGCTCCGGGTCCGCGACCAGCCGCCCCTGGCGATCGCGCTCGCTCAGGCGCCGCCTGCAGACGTAGTTGCCAAGCCCCTTCATGACCGCCGCGTCCGGGCCCAGATCGCTGCGGCCGGCGGCGGCCAGGATCTGCGCGAGGCGCGGCAGGTCGACGGAGGCGATCTGGTCCTGCAACGTCTTCGTCCCGGTGCTGATGACCGTCTTGCGGCCCGACAGCAGCGCCGGAACCAGATACGCCAGCGTCTTGCCGGTGCCCGTTCCCGCCTCCACCAGCAGGCGCTCGTCGTTCTCGATCGCGCCCGCGATCCGCTCGGCCATCGCCAGCTGGCCGCCGCGCGCCTCGTACCCCGGCAACACAGCCGACGCGGCGCCGCCCGGACCCAGGATCCGCCGGATCTCGCGCCGGACGGCCTCGCTGGCGGCCGACCCGGTCATTTCTTGCGGCTCTGCTTTTCGTCGATGCCCGAAACGCCGAAGCGCCGCCGCAGCTGATCGAACACGGCGTCGACCGGGACGCCCGCCGCCTCCAGCCCGACCAGCGCGTGAAAGAACAGATCGGCCGCCTCGTGCGCCGTGTGGGCCGCGTCCCCCTCGGGCAGCGCCTCGCACAGCTCGCCGGCCTCTTCGGCGATCTTGCCGTTGATCTTGGGCAGGCCGGCGTCCAGCAACGAGACGACGTACGACTTTTCGGGCCGTTCACGCCGCCGTTGGGCGATGACGTCCGCCACGCGCGTCATCATGACGGCCGGCGGATCGGCCGGGCGATCGTCTTCGACCAGCGTCCCGTCGGCGGCGACGCGCCGGTAAAAGCAGGACGTCGCGCCCGTGTGACAGGACGGCCCCTCGGCGTCGACGGTGTAGAGGACCGCGTCGCCGTCGCAGTCGATTCGCACCTCGCGCACGCGCAGGCCGTTGCCCGACGTCTCGCCCTTGCGCCACAGCGCCCCGCGCGAGCGGCTCCAGAAGTGCGCGTCGCCCGTCGCCGTGGTGCGCTCCAGCGCCTCGCGGTTGGCCCAGGCGACCATGCGGATCATCCCGGTGCGCGCCTCTTGCGCGATCACGGGCACCAGCCCGGCGGCGTCGAACTTCACCGCGCCCAGCAGCGTCTCGGTGGCCGTCACCCGCGCACCTCTTCCCGCACCGGGACGCCGCGCGCCCGCAGGTACGCGTGCGCGTCGCCCACGGTCCACTCCCCGAAATGGAAGATCGACGCCGCCAGCACCGCCTCGGCGTGCCCCTCCACGATCCCTTGAAGCAGGTGTTCCAGGTTGCCGACGCCGCCCGACGCGATGACCGGGATGGGCACCCGATCCGCCACCGCGCGCGTCAGCTCCAGGTCGAACCCGTCGCGCGTGCCGTCGCGGTCCATGCTGGTCAGCAGGATCTCGCCGGCACCATTTTGGGCCATGCGCTCACACCAGGCGACGGCGTCCAGACCCGTTGGCCGGCGGCCGCCGTGCGTGTAAACCTCCCACGCGGGCGTCGGCGACTCGGGCCGCCGCCGCGCGTCCACCGCCACGACGATCGCCTGGTTGCCGAACGCGTCGGCGGCGCGGCGAACCAGCTCCGGGTCGGCCACGGCGGCGGTGTTGATGCCCGCCTTATCGGCCCCCGCCAGCAGCAAAGCCCGCACGTCCTCGACGGAGCGCACGCCGCCGCCCACGGTCAGCGGCAGGAACACCCGCTCGGCCGTGGCCCGCACGACGTCCAGCATGGTCGCGCGCCCGTCCGACGAGGCGGTGATGTCCAGGAAGCAGATCTCGTCGGCGCCCTGCGCGTCATACGCCGCGGCGACCGCGACGGGATCGCCCGCGTCACGCAGCTCTTTGAACCGGACGCCTTTCTTGACCCGCCCGCCGTCGACGTCGAGGCAGGGGATGACCCGCTTGCACAACATGGTTTGAAGCTCGGAGGGCTCGAATCTCCCACGCCAGCGGGCGCGGGGCAAAAGCTACCGCGCGGCCTCCAGCGCCCGCGCGCGGGCGACCGCCTGCTCGACCGTGAAAGCCCCTTCGTAGAGAGCCTTGCCGACCACGACGGCGGTGGCGCCGGTGGGGACCAGCGCGTCCAGGTCCTCGAGCCGCGCGACGCCGCCCGAGGCGATGACGGGGCAGGGCGCCACGTGCGCCGCGAGGCGCCGCGTTGCTTCCAGGTTCGGCCCCCCCCGCATGCCGTCCCGTCCGATGTCGGTGTAAAGGACGGCGCCCGCCCCGGCGCGCGCCACGGCGGCCCCGATGTCCAGCGCGTCGGCGTTCGTCGCCTGGGTCCACCCTTCGACGGCCACCTTGCCTTCGCGGGCGTCGACGGCGATGACCAGCTTGCCCGGCCAGCGCGCGCAGGCGGCCTCGACCATCCGCGGGTCCTTCACGGCGGCCGTTCCCAGCACGACGTAGGCGACGCCGGCATCGAACAGGCGCGCGCAGTCGTCGACGGAGCGGACCCCGCCGCCCGTCTCGACCTCGACCCCGGCCGCCTCGACGATTCGCTTCAGCGTGGGGCGATTGTCGGCGGGCGCGTCGGTGCCGCGGGTCAGCGCCGCGTCCAGGTCGACGACGTGAATGCGGGTGGCGCCGGCGGCGGCGAAGCGGGCCGCGATCTCCCACGGCGCGCGGCTGTAGACCTTGGCGCTTTCACGCCGTCCTTGCTCCAGCCGGACGGCGGCGCCGCCCAGAAGGTCGATGGCGGGGAAGACCTGCATGCGGCCCGCCTTTTACGCGACCGCGAACCGCCTGAGAAGCGCCAACCCGGCGGCCTGGCTCTTTTCCGGGTGGAACTGCGTCGCGAAGATCGGCCCACGAGCGACCGCGGCGCAGAAAGGCGCCCCGTGCTCGCTGGTCAGGGCCACATCCTCGGGGCGCGCCGGGTCGGGGTAAAAGCTGTGCACGAAGTAGTAGAACGCGCCGTCGGGGACGCTGTCGGCAGCCGAAGGGCCGCGCCGCGTCTGGTTCCACCCCATGTGCGGGATCTTCAGCCCCGGCTGCTCGGCGAACCGGCGCACGCGGCCGGGCAGCACGCCCAGCCCCTGCGCGTCGGGGTTCTCCTCGCTGGTCTCGAACAGCAGCTGCATGCCGATGCAGATCCCGAAGTAGGGGCGACCCGTCTCCAAGAATGCCCGCAGCGCCTGGCGCAGCTCGCCGCCGCCGCGGTTGAGCGCGACGGCGCAGGCGCCGAACGCCCCCTGACCGGGGACGACCAGCCGATCGGCGGCCGCGACGACGTCGGGGTCGGCGCTGACCCGCACGTCGGCGCCCACCGCGGCCAGCGCCTTTTCGACGCTGCGCAGGTTGCCGCTTCCCAGATCGGCGACCACGACGCTCATGCCGTCAGCGTCCCCTTCGTCGACGGCACGCCGACGACGCGCGGGTCCATGCGCGTCGCGGCCGACGTCGCGCGCGCGAACGCCTTGAAGAGCGCCTCGATCATATGGTGCGCGTTCTCGCCGTAGCGCACCTCGAGGTGCAGGTTGCACAGCGACGACGCGACGAAGCCCCCGAAGAACTCGCGCCCCAGCTCGAGATCGAAGTTGCCGACCCAGCGCCCCTTGAGGGCGTCGGCCCGGTACACGAAGGCGGCCCGCCCGCTGAAGTCGACGGCCGCCGAAACCAGCGCTTCGTCCATGGGGATGGTGGCGTCACCGTAACGGGTGATGCCGGCCCGGTCGCCCAGCGCCTCGCGGAAGGCCTGCCCCAGGCAGATCCCGACGTCCTCGACCGTGTGGTGGGCGTCGACTTCGACGTCGCCGGTGGCCTGGACGTCCAGGTCGAAAAGACCGTGGCGGGCGACCGCCTCCAGCATGTGGTTGAAGAACGGCACGGGCGTGACGATCCGGCGCTGGCCGGTCCCGTCGATCTCCAGGGTCAGATCGATGGCGGTTTCGTTGGTCTTGCGCTGGATCTTTGCTTTTCGGGCCATGGTCGCTTCGCGGCGCGAAAGTGTAACCCGCACCGAAACGGGGCGCCAAAACGCCGCCTACCTGCTTGATCCTCAACGAAGTTCCGTGGTTCGGCGATATAATTCACGGCGGCCGTCCCGATGACCCAGCGCGCCCGCCAGAGCCCGGTCCTGGGCTACAACCACAATCTTCGCCACGGCGGACGCGTCTTCCATGTGCAGACCGAGGACTCGGGGCAGGGCTACGCCCGGTTGCACACGCACCTCTTCTACGAGGGGACGATCCTCTCGAGCAAGAAGCAGGAATACGATCCGAGCGCTCCCGAAGACGTGGTCCGCGGGATGATGCAGCAGCTGCACAAGGCAATGATCAGGGAGCTGACGCACGGCGAGTACGACGCCAAGATCGGCGCGTTCTTCACGGCGCGCGGCGAGCCGGCGAGGCGGGATGACAAGGGCGCGCCCGCGGCGGCGGCCGCACCCGCCGTCGTCGAATCCGCGGTCGCGAAGGCGCAACCCGAGCTGCCGCCCGTGGCGGCAGCGCGCGCCGCGGCGGCGCCGGTGGCAGCCGTAGCAGCCCCGGCAAAGCCGGTCGTCATGGTGAAGCCGGGCGGCGTGCGTCGTCCGCCCGTCGTCCTGTCCAGCTCGGCCGATGGCGTCGTGGTCCGGCGCAACGTCGTGATCAACGTCGGCGGCGGCGCGCCGCCCGTCAACGGCACGCCCGGCAACGCGCGGCAGGCGGCGTCGACGGGCGCCGCCTCGAACCGCCCGCGCCCGCAGGCACCGGTCGCCGCCAGCGACGGCGCCGTCGTTCCCGCCAAACCCGCCAGCGCCCGCGCGGCGGCGCCCCCCGATGCGGCACCTCAGCCGCTGGCGTCGTCACGTGACATCCGCATGCCGTGGGAGACGCCCGGGCCGCCGTCGCGCTCCAGCGGCCAGCAGCCGATCATCACGAACGTGCCGGCCTCGCCGCGGCGAAGCTCCCTCGAGGTGAAGATGCCGTGGGATCCTCCGGCCGGCGACAAGGCGCCCGCCGGCAAGGACGCCTTCGCGGCAGAGCTGGGCGACGACAAGGGTCTGGATGAGGTGATCCTCGAGTACCTGTCCGACGACAGCGAAACCGAAGACCGCTGATCGGCATCGATCCTTCGTGCCAGAGCAAGAAACGGAAGACGCGAGCGTTTCGGGCGCGCCCGTGAAGGTGTTCAGTACGAAGACGTGCGGCTGGTGTCGCCGGGCGGAAGAGCTGCTGAGCCGTCACGCCATCCCCTTCAAGACCGTCGACGTGACCCACAACCACGAGGCACGCGCGGAGTTGATCGAACGCGCGAACTGGAGGACGGTCCCCGTCATCTTCGTCGAGGGCCGTCCGATCGGCGGCTATCGCGAGCTCGCCCAGCTGCTGAACGCCGGCGCGCTCGCGCACCTCAAGCGAGCCTGACGACCAGGCCCGCGCCACCGTCGACCAAAACCTGGTCGCCGTCGCGCAGGGCACGGCACGCGCCGACGGCGCCGACGACAGCGGGGATGGCACGTTCGCGCGCCTGCGCCGCGACGTGATCCAGCACGCCGCCCGTCTCGACGACGATGGCGGCCGGCGACAGCAGCGGCAGCTCGGTCGGCAGCAACGTACGGGCGACCAGTATGTGCTCGCTGTCGTGGTCGT
>JBJMQQ010000210.1:0-14896 GCA_045802645.1 Polyangia bacterium | reverse complement strand
GCCAGCTTCGGCCAGCCCGACGGCACGGCGCTGCATTGGCTGGACGTGAACGCTGATCGCCTTCCCCCGTTGCGGTTCGATTGCGGCAGCGACGATCACCTGCTCCCTGGCAACCGGGCCCTTCACACGGCGCTGGAATCCCGCAGCATCGAGCACGTCTACGAAGAGTTCGCGGGCGGCCACGACTGGCTCTACTGGCGGCTACACCTGGCCGACACGTTGCGCTTCTTCGACGGCGTGCACCCGCGCGACCGCGCACCGGAGCACTGACGCGCCACATGCGCGCGACTCACGGTGACGCCGGTAGGTGCTCGACATCGGCCCGGAAGGCGGCCACCGCTTCCTGCCCCGGTCGGTTGAGCAGCGTCAGCACGCGCGCCCACGGCAGCACGATCTCGTTGGCGCATGCTTGGTCTACGTGCGCGAGGTTCGGCACGAATCCCAGGCCTTTGCCGGTCGGGTAAACCATCCAGTCGTCGGCGGACGCAATCGCGTCGCCGCAATCGTCGGAGCGCTGCCTTCGCGGCGCCAGCAGCTTGCGCAGCGGCTTGCGCATGACGACGGTGGTGTACCGCTCAGCGCCTTCGCCGTGCCGCTCGACCGCCGCAGCCGTCGGTAAGAACCAGCCCCATACATCCACGGTCTCGCCTGTGACGAGGTTCCAGGTCGTCATCTTCGTCGTGGAGTCCGGATGTGCACCACCACAATCGAAGGCGCCGGTCTGCTCGACCACCGCCCAGTGATCGGTGATGACCTTTGGGACGACGGTGCTCTCGTAGTCCGCGTCGCCGGTCCCGAACTCGAGGGCGCCGCGGCTGCAGTCGAACACGTCTCGCTCCTCTTCGTGCAACGCGCGTCGCTGGGCGGCGTTGAACCCCTTCACGCCGGGCGTGTCGCGCAGCAACTCGAACGAGGCGAGCTCGGCCTCATAGCGTTCGCCGAACTTCACCGAGAGCACACGGTAGGGCACGCCGCGCAGCGCTGCATCCTTTGTCGCCAGGGCACCCGGGTGTTCCCGGGGCAGATTGAACGCGTCACTGGTACAAGGGGTTCGGTGCACGTCTGTCGCGCGCCACACAACCGCCGACAGGTTCACCGGCACTGATTTACGACCGTCGCGCCAGGTGCCGCTCAGGGTCTTTCCGTCCGCCGCTGCCTGGAGTTGCCACCGTGCTTCGGTGCGCGGTCGGTTGCCAGCCCCGTCCTTCGGGCCGGGAACCGACTCCTTGAGCTGCAACGAGTCGCGGCCGGCTCCCGATGGCTCGCCCGCGATGGCGATCAAGGTCAGGTGCTTTCGATAGTAGTACGCGCCCCGAGAACCCTCGTCGCCCGGTTGCAAGCAAACCTGGACCTCGGACTTGCCGATCGTGCCTTGCCAGACACCGCTCCATAGCCCGCCCGCCCCCTCGGCGCCCGCGGCGCCTGTCCACCAAAGGCAGGCAATGGCGGCGATCGCGTGGCGGGCAATGAGTTTTCGCCTCGAGTGCGACACCGCATCTGTATACCGCCATGGCGGGCTTCAGCCGTGGCACATCCTCCCTCAACGCAGCAGCAGTTCCCGGAACGCGCGGAGAGCTGGGTCGTGGTGGGTGCGCTCGTGCCAAAGGAGGTTGATGGTCGTGGCGAGCGCCGGTAGCGGGGCGGTGACCCGTCGTAGGGCCAGGCGCGGGCCCAGAACGTCCAGCAGGCTGGCGGGCAGCGACGCGACGAGATCCGTCGCTGCCACAATCGCGGCGGCGGCCGTGAAGGTGGGGACGACGACCGCGATGTCTCGCCGGACGCCCTGCGCGGCGTACGCGGCCGCGAGACGCTGGTTGCCCTGCCCCGGCGCCACCTGAACCTCGACGTGGCGCACGGCCGCCAGCTTCGGTTTGCTGGCGCGGCCACGAAGGACAGGGTGGCCTGCGCGCGCGACCAGCACCACGCGCTCTTCGTACAGCGGCGTCGCATGCACGCCGGGCCCCTTGTCGCCCGCGCCGATGACGACGTCGACCTCCGTCCCGCCAAGGCCGCCCGAGGCGACCAGCGTGTCGATACTGAGCACGCGTAGACGTGCCCGAGGCATCTTGGCTGCCACGGCCGCCACGATTGAAGGCAACTTCACGATCTGGAAGACGTCCGCGATCGCCAACCTGAGCTCGCGGTCGGTGGTCGCGGGATCGAAGCTGTCGCCGTGAATGGCCTGGTCCAGATCGCGCAGGGCGCGGCCGATGGCGGGCGCAAGCGCGGCTGCCCGCGGTGTGGGCAACACCCCGCGACCGTGTCGGACCAGCAGCGGGTCACCAACCGCGGCGCGCAGGCGCGCCAGCGCGTTGCTCACGGCCGACGGTGTCACGTGCAGGCGGCGCGCTGCACGCACGACGCTCTTTTCGGCAAGCACCACGTCGAGTGTCACGAGCAGATTGAGGTCAATGGCGGAAAGGCTCACGGGTGGTGATCATACACCTCACGAACCATCACTGTTCGTGACACGCGGGAGTCGGTAGCTTCTGACCCATGACATCCCGCTGGACGCATTCGCTGATACCGCTGGCCCTCGCGACGTGGGCGGCCTCGGGCTGCGCCCACCCTTCCACGAACAGGAGCAACGCCATGTCTGAACAGAGCAGAGACGAAAACAAGCGCAGCGTCACCCGGCTGTTTGAAACCTTCAACAACGCCGACCTCGCTTCGATCGACGGGCTGGTCGGCCCCGACTACGTCGGCGCGCAGGGCGACAAGGGTCCCGCCGGTTTCAAGACCGTCGTGGTCGGCCTGCGTGCGGCCTTCCCAGACCTCCGTTACACGGTCGATGACGTCGTCGCCGAGGGCGACCAGGTGGCCGTGCGGTGGCATTGGACGGGCACCCACCGCGGTCCTTTTCGCGGCTTTCCCCCGACGGAAAAGACCGTCACCAACAGCGGTGCCGGGATCTTTCGATTGAACGGCGGCAAGATCGTCGCCGCCGTCCTGGAGACGGATCGGCTCGGATTCCTCGAGCAGATCGGCGTCGTGCCCCAGGGCGTGGGCCGCGGACCCCGGCCCGCCGCCCAGCCGCGCCCGTGAGCCTCAAGTACGACCGAGCGGCTTCACGGACGCCGAATCGTCCGTCGACAGGGTCAGGGCGCGGTGACATTCCAAATCTGGCTGACAGGCGCGTCGGCCGATCCCCCATCGCGCATCCTCGCGCTGCTGGAACGGCCCACCGGACCGTTGTGTCCCGCGCCGGAGCGCATCATAGTTCCAGCGACGATGGGAGACGGGATCCGCGCCGGCTCGCACGGCACAGCCGAGGTCGATTTCCTCAGCGGCGGGGGTGAGATGGGTGCGCTCATGCGGGCGCACGACTGGGCGAGCTCGTCGCTGGGGCCGCCCGTCTCGTGGCCGCAGTCGCTGCGGACGGCGGTGCGCCTGATCCTGAATACAGGACACCCGATGTACATCTGGTGGGGGCCCGAGCTGGCGTGCCTCTACAACGACGCCTACAGCCGCTCGATCGGGCCCGAGAGGCACCCGGGATCCCTCGGACGTCCTGCGCTGGAAGTGTGGTCGGAAATCTGGGACGTCATTGGTCCTCAGATCGTCCAGGTGATGTCGGGCGGCGGCGCCACCTGGAACGTGAACCACCTGGTTCCCATCACGCGGCATGGGCACCGCGAAGAGGTCTACTGGACGTACAGCTACAGCCCGATCGACGAGCGAACGGCACCTCACGGAATCGGCGGGGTTCTCGTCGTGTGCAGCGAGACGACCGAGCAGGTTCAAATTGCGCGCCGGCTCGCGTCCGAGCGTGATCAGCTGGCCCAATTGTTCGAGCAGACGCCCAGCTTCATGGCGATGCTGCGGGGACCCACGCACAGGTTCGAGCTGGCGAACCCCGCCTACCTCGAGCTCATCGGCAATCGACCGGTGATCGGCAAGACCCTCGCCGAAGCGCTGCCGGAGACGGTCGAGCAGGGGTTCATCAAGCTCCTCGACGACGTGTTTGCGACGGGCAGGGCCTTCGTCGCGCGCGGCGCGAAGTACACGCAGCGACCCGACTCGCGCCAGCGTTTCTTGGACTTCGTCTATCAACCCATCAAGGACGACACCGGGCGCGTGACCGGCATCTTCGTGGAGGGCGCCGACGTCACCGAGCGGGCGGAGGCGGACGCCGCGCTGCGCGCCAGCGAGATGCGATTTCGGGAGCTGGCCGCCGAGCTGGCGGAGGCGAACCGGCTGAAAGACGAGTTCGTGGCCACGCTGGCACACGAGCTACGCAATCCGCTGGCGCCGATCCGGAACGCGCTATCGCTGATCAAGCGCTCGCCCAGCGGCGAGGTCGCCACCCGGGCGCGCGACGTCATCGAGCGGCAGGTGGACCAGATGGTCCGACTGATCGACGACCTCCTGGACCTCTCGCGCGTCAGTCGCGGCCTCGTCGAGCTGCGCCGCGCCCGCTTGCCGCTGGCGGAGGTGTTGCGCGGCGCCGTCGAGACCAGTCGCCCCTTGCTCGATCAGCACGGACACGAGCTGACGGTGACGTTGCCACCCGAGAAGTTGACCGTCGACGCCGATCCGACTCGCCTCGTGCAGATCGTCGCCAACCTGCTCAACAACGCGGCCAAGTTCACGGCGCGCGGGGGACGGATCGAGCTGGGGCTTGCGCGCGAGGGGGCGGACGGCGCGGTGATCTGGGTGCGCGACAACGGCGTGGGCATCCCGCACGAGATGCTCGAACGGGTGTTCGATCTGTTCACGCAAGTCGATCGCTCGCACGCGCAGGTCGGCGGCGGGCTGGGCATCGGACTGACGCTGGTCCGCCGCCTCGTCGACATGCACGGTGGTCGAATCGAGGCGCACAGCGGAGGGCCGGGAACCGGGAGCGAGTTCCGGGTCCATCTGCCGCTGGCACCCGCCGCCGCCGAGCACGCCGACGTATCCCCCGCCCCTCCCAGTGCGGAGCCCGCAGTCCGCCGCCGAATCCTGGTCGCGGACGACAACGTCGACGCGGCCGAGAGCCTGGCGATGATCCTGGAGCTCCTGGGTCACGAGACGCGCACTGCACATGACGGCGCGCAGGCGCTGGAGATCGCCCGCGCGTTTCATCCCGACGCCATGGTCGTCGACATTGCGATGCCCAAGCTGAACGGACACGAGCTGGCGCGCTACGTGCGCGCCGAACCGTGGGGGCGCGAGATCCTCTTGATCGCCTCCAGCGGGTGGGGCCAGGACGAGAGCAAGCAGGACTCGCTCGCCGCCGGCTTTGACCACCACCTGGTCAAACCAGTCGAAATCGGCACCCTCGAACGCCTGCTGCAGGTTCCGCCGAACTAGCCGCGGCGTCACTTATGGATGAGCCATGCCCCCCGGCATGGCGATTTGCACTAAGCCGACGGCTACGACATGCCGATATGGGGTAAGGTTCTGGAAAACCTGGGGGGGTTTTTCGTTGCTCATATTCCGCTACGACGACTACAGCGCCGCCGAGCGAATCAGGATCGATACCGACAAGGCACTTTTCGGAATCTTCCGTTCCCAAAAGGTTCCACTGACTGTCGGTGTGACTCCGTTGATGGTGTCCGACGTACGCAATCCTGAGTGCGAGACGTTCGCCGATTTCCGGGATGATCGGGTTCGCGTGGACCTCCTGCGGCGAGGCCTCGATGCAGGGTGGGAGCTGGGCTTGCACGGGCTGACCCACCGACGGTCGGCTGTTCGAGATGCCACGGAGTTCGCGATGTTTTCGCGTCGCCTCCAGAGCCAGCGAATGCAGGAAGGGCGAGAGAGGGTCGAGTCCTGCTTCCCCGGCGCCGGCCTGCGCGTCTTCATCCCGCCCTGGAACAGCTACGACCAGGTGACCGTCCAGGCGAGCGCCACGAACGGCTTCAGCGTGCTGTGTGCAGGAGCGCTCGCCGAGCCGAGCGTCCGGGCGGGAGTGCGCATCATCCCGTCGACCCTGACCGTGCCGGAGTTCCTGACCTATTTGAGGATCGTGCCTCCGCGGAAGTTCCTTTCGGATCTCGGCACGCGGACGGTCGTCGTGACCGTGCACGAATACGAGTTTGGGGAGCCGGACAGTTTGAATGAAGTTGGCATCCGCGAGCTGGACGTCGCCATCGCCCAGCTGTCGAGCGAAGGGGCCCAGTATGGGTTGGTCAGTCAGGCCGATCCCGCCGATTGCCAGCTTCCGGAACGCGGCCCGTTGCTGTCGACAGTGGAAATGATCCGAAAGCTCCAGCGATCACGCGGTCACACGGTGGTCATGCTCATGGCGAAGCAGCGAGCAGCTCGTGGCGCGCTGGCGTCCACGTTCCAACTTGCCGCGACGACGGCCGCCGCATCAGACAGAGCCACCGAGGCAGTGAAGAAGCGGCTACGCCCGGTTCGGCAGGGGCTCGCCCGTCGGCGGCAAATGTTGACGGGCTGGTTGCGGTTCGCCCCCCGATACGAGTGCCCTTTCTGCGGATACACCGGCGCGTTTGCCGGCTTCCATGGCCGGCAGGGCCTGTGCCCAAGCTGCGCGTCGGTGGAACGGCATCGCTTCATCGTGTCGACCGTCGGGCCGTTGCTGAAAGAGCGTCCGCTCAGGCGCCAGGCTCTCATGCTGGCGCCTGATGCGCTGCTACCGATGCTCAGCTCTTCGTTCGACCGCGTCGTGACGGGCGATATCGCCCGGCGCAACGTCGACGTCACCTTCGATCTCGAGAACTTGCCGTTTCGGGCGAGTAGCTTCGACGCCATCGTCGCCATTCACGTTCTCGACGAGGTCGAGAACGACAGACGCGCCCTCGAGGAGTGCTGGCGTTGTCTGAGCCCCGGCGGATGGCTGATCGTGCCGGTGCCGATTCACGATTGGCAGCAAACAGTCGAGCTGGACGAGCGCCGCGAGGACGGCAAGATCCGCTTGGCAGGTCGAGACTACTTCGACAGGATCGCCGCCCAGGGATTCGCGGTCGCGAAAGAGTTCGACCCGCTGGACGACGCGTTCTCGGACCTCCACAAGCGCATGAACATCCGGACCCCGTCCTGCCTCCCGCGCAGCGAGGGGGTCGTGGTGTTCGAAAAGCCGCTCTAGTGAAGCGGTTGACCCGCGGAGACGCCGGTCGTCCCTCCAAGCCGGATGTTCTCGATGACGTGGGCCGTCGAGATGAACGCCAGGTGCGTGAAGGCCTGCGGGAAGTTGCCGATTTGTCGACCCAGCTTCGCGTCGTACTCCTCGGCATAGAGGCCCAGATGATTGCGCAGCCCCAGCAAGCGGTCGAACATCGCCTCCGCTTCCTCGAGGCGGCCCGCGTAGGCGTAGTTCTCGGCCAGCCAGAAGCTGCACGCCAGGAAGGCGCCCTCGCTGCCGGGTAGCCCGTCGGCGCCCGATTCCGTCGCGTAACGCAGCACGAACCCGTCGCGCAGCAGCCCCTTTTCGATGGCGGCGACGGTCCCGACCATCCGCGGATCGTGCGCCGGCAGGAATCCGTAGTGGGGGATCACCAGCACGCTCGCATCGAGGTGGTCGCTGCCGTACGACTGCGTGAAGGCGCCCACCTTGGGGTTGAAGCCGCGGTCGCACACCTCGGCGTGGATCCGCTGGCGCAACGCGGACAGGTGCGGCAGCAACGCGCGCCCCTCGGGATCGCTGATTCCGAAGTCGTCGATCAGCTTGTAGGCGCGGTCGATCGCCACCCAGGCCATGACCTTCGAATGCGTGAAGTGCCGGCGCCCGCCGCGCACCTCCCAGATGCCGTCATCCGGGTGCTGCCAGGCGTCCGTGATGAACTCCAGCAGGGCCTTCGCCGGCGCCCAGACGTCCTGGCGTCCCGCCATCCCCATCTTCCGTCCCGAGTAGATGGCCGCCAGCGCCTCGCCGTAGACGTCCAGCTGGAACTGCCCCGAGGCGGCGTTCCCGACCCGCACCGGCTTTGACCCCTCATAACCGGGCAGCCAGGGAAGCTCGAACTCGGTCAGACGCCGGGCGCCGGCGATGTCGTACATGATCTGCAACTGGGCGGGGTCACCGGCGACAGCGCGCAGCAACCAGTCGCGGAACGCGCGCGCCTCGTCGACGTAGCCGCCGATGATCAGCGCGTCCAGCGTGAGGCTGGAATCGCGCAGCCAGCAATAGCGGTAGTCCCAGTTGCGCGAGCCGCCCAGCTCCTCGGGCAGCGACGTCGTCGGGGCGGCCACGATGCCGCCCGTCGGCGCGTACGTCATCGCTTTGAGCGTGATGAGCGAGCGGACGATCATGTCGCGCCAGCGCCCCTCGTACGTGCAGCGCCCCGCCCACGCCGACCAGTATCGATCGGTCTCACCCAGGACCTGCGCCACGTCCAGAGGCGCGGGTGCGTCCTCATGCGACGGATAGGCGGCCAGCTGGTACTCGATGCGGTCGCCCTGGCGGACCTGCAGGATGGCCGTGACGCGCGCGTTGCTCTCCACCGGTTGCCCGGGACCGCGCAGCGCGAGCGCGTTCGGTCCGGCGACCAGCATCAGCCCGCCTGGACAGGGCGTTATCCAGGGGCGATCGGCGCCGTACCCGAAGCGCACGTTCAGCAGCATCTCGAGCTGGACTTCGCCCTCCAGGCCCTCGACGACCCGCACCAGGTCCGACCGCTCCTCGCCACCGCTGATCGGCATGAAGTCGGTGACGCGCACGACGCCACCGTCGCAGACGAACTCCGTCTCGAGGATCAGCGTTTCGCCGCGATAGCGCTGGCGCGCTTCACGCACGCCGACGGTGGGTCGGATCGACCACGCTCCGTGCTCGTCGTAGCCGACCAGCGCCGCGAAGCACGCGTCCGAATCGAAGCGCGGCGCGCAGAACCAGTCGATGGAGCCAAAGCGTGACACCAGCGCCGCGGTTCGTGTGTTCCCGATGAGCCCGTAATCCTCGATGCGAGATGCCATGCCCTGAACGTCGGGCCTGGCCCTGCCTCCCGCCAGCTGGTCAGTCCCGAATCAGCCCGGGTCGCACGTCGCCGCCGGTCCGCTACGACGACACCTGTAGTTGACAAGGTCGCGCTTTCGACTACAGTCGTAGTTCAAGATGGAGCAATTGACGGATCTACAACTCGCGGTCATGAAGGCCCTGTGGCGCCTCGGCGAGGGGACGGTTTCCGATGTCGGTGACGCGCTGGCGCGCAGCGGGCGGAAGCTGGCGCCAACCACGGTCGCGACGCTGCTGCAGCGCTTGGCCGCGCAAGGCTGGGTCGCGTATCGGCGGGAGGGGCGGCAGTTCGCGTACCGGGCCAAGGTCAAGGAGACGGCCGCGGCCGAGGGGGCGCTGGCGCGCGTCGTTCGCTCCTTCTTCGACGGTCGCGCCTCCCGCGTCGCCGCGCAGCTGCTGGAATCCGAGGAGCTCACGGCCGAGGATCTGCGCGCGATCCGCAAGCTCCTGGACAAGCGCGGGGTCGCGCGATGAATGGCGCGCTACTCGCGGGAGCGCTGGGCTGCCTCGTCACGTACGGCGTTCACGCGGCCATCGCGGCGGTCGTCGCGGAGGTCGTCGTCCGCCTCGCGCGACCGTCCCCCGCGGACGAGCACCGGCTCTGGAAAATGGCGCTCGCGCTTCCGCTGGTGACCGCGTGTGTGGCCGTGCTGTTCGGCGGCTCAGCGCTCGGTCGAACGCTACTTCCGGCGTGGGCGACGCTCACCCGCATCCCGGGATCGCGTCCAGTCGCCACGGCGAGCGCCCCCTTCCTCTCGCCGCTGCTTGGACCAAGGGCTGTGCTGCTGGCGGCGCTGGCAGCGACGGTTGGTGTCGTGGGGGGGGCGGCGCGGTTTGCCGTCGGGTTCGCGCGCCTTCGGCGAAGGTTGCGCGACCGTCACACGTCCGTCGATCCGCGTCTCGCCTCGGCGCTCGCGCGGATCTCCGCGCGGTTCGCGGTCGGCGACGTCGAATTGACCGAAAGCGCGCACCTGGCGACGCCGGCCGCCCTGGGAGCGCGAACCGTCTGTTTTCCCGCGGGCTCCACCGCGTCGCTGACCGACGTCGAGGTCGAGGCTGTCCTCGCGCACGAGCTCGCGCATCTCGAGCGGCGCGACCCCGCGTGGTTCTTCTTCGCCGGTCTGGTCGAGGGCGCATTGTGGATGCAACCCTTCAACCGCCGGGTCGTCGCGCGGCTCCGGCGCAGCGCCGAGCTCGCGTGTGACGAACGTGCCGTCGCGGCCACCGGCGATGCGCTTGGGCTGGCGCGGGGCCTCAGTCTGTTCGCGCACGCCGCACAGGCGGTGCCTGCGTGGGCCGACGCGCACCCGGCGTTTGGCGGCGCTGCAGCGGGGACGCATGCGCTGGTCGATCGTGTGCGCAGGCTGGCCGATCCCGAGCCGGCCGCCCACCCGGCCGCCAGGCGCTTCCAGGCCGCGGCCGCCATCCTCGTGCTGGTGGTCATCGGCAGCGCCAAGCTCAGTGTGACGTTCGCCGCCCCGGCGCGGGCGGCGACAACCGGCCCTGTTTCAGGGCCAGAGGCGCTCGGGCTTGCGGCAGCCAGCCGGCGGGCCGCCTTTCTCGCGTCGGAGGAATTTCGGCTGCAAGCGGAGCTGACCGCGGCGCAAGTCGTCGCCGAACGCGCGTCGACCGGTGCCGGTCCGTCGCACCTGCTGGAGCTGGAACAAGACCTTCGCCACGTGCGCCAGGAGCGCGCCTGGCTGGAACGAACCGTGAACACCGCGGGCCGGCCATGAAGAACCTGCGGCTCCTCTTCGGCATTACGGCGGTCGCGTTCACGGGTGGCGCAGCAGCAACGGCCGGCGCTCCACACCCGGAAGCGACACCACCTGCGGTCGTGCGCACCCTCCTCGAGCGGCGAGACGTCCCGGGCGCGCCGGGGCTGGAGTCACGCATCTACCTCATGACGTTCCCGCCGGGGGCCGCCAGTCCACCCCACGTGCACACGACGCAGGCGACGGGCTACGTCCTCGAAGGCGCCTTCCAGGCGTCGTTCGACGACCAGCCGGCGACGATCAAGCGCGCCGGTGAAGCCTTCGTCGACGTCCCGGGCAGGATCCACCACTTCAAGAACGCCAATCCGGACCGGCCGCTGCGGTTCATCTTTTCAGGGACGTTCCCGAAGGGGGCGCCGATCTTCCGCAGCCCCGATGCCGTCGTGCGCTTCGGCGCGGCGGCGCCCGCGCTGCCGGTCCACAAGCCGGGCTTGTATCCCGAAACGATCGACTATGACCCCGTGCACGCCACGTTCGTCGTCGGCTCTTTCCGCAGCGGCGCGATCTACCGCGTCGACGACAAGGGGCACGCGACGCCGTTTGCCGGTGACGACGCCGTCGGCTCGACGCTTGGAATCGCCGTCGACGCCGCGCACCGGCGGTTGTGGGCGGTCAGCGCCGACATGGGCGCGGGCGTTCATCGGTCGGCCGCTGGCCCACAACATTCCGCCGACATAACGGCGTACGACCTGAACAGCGGGAGGGCGATCCTTCACGCCGACGTCTCCGGTCTGGTTCACGGGCCGCATCTGTTGAACGGCATCGCCGTCGACGCCACCGGCAACGCGTACGTCACCGACAGCTTGTCAGCGGTGATCTACCGCGTCGGCGACGACGGCAAGGCCAGCGTGTTCGCGCGCGACGACAGGTTTGCCGGACCGGGTGTCGGCCTCAACGGCCTGGTCGTTCACCCACACGGCTTCTTGCTGGTGATCAAGAAGAGTGACGGGGCCCTCTTCAAGGTGCCGCTCGCCGAGCCCAGGCAGGTGTCGCAGGTGAAGGTCGACGGCGCATTCACCGGCGGCGACGGCCTGACGCTCGCCGGGGCCAAGGACCTGGTCGTGGTCGCGAACGCCACGCCTGCCGTGACGACCAACGCCGCCTTCGCCGTCACGAGCGATGACGACTGGGCGACCGCCCGCATCTCCGACGTTCTGCCGCTGGCGGACGACTACCCGACGACCGCCGTCGTGCGTGCCGGCACGCTGTTCGTCGTGTCGAGCCGACTGGACGCCCTGCTGCGCACGGCGGCGGCCGGCGGCAACGTGGCTGAGCACGGCGCCGAGGCGATGATTCGCCCCATCGGGTCCGTCGTGCGCTGACCCAGGGGACTGTCGACTCGGCGAAGGTCGCGGGTACAATCGCCCCGAAGCCGTGAGTGAAGCCCCGTACGGCGCCGAGCGCCCGCCCTATGTCATCTCGACCGATCCCGCGCGCCTGGACATCGACGCGATCTGGGGCTGGCTGCGCGAGTCATACTGGTCGCCCGGGGTCCCGCGCGAGACAGTCGCCCGCGCCATTCGCAATTCACTCCCGTTCGGCATCTTTGAGGCCGAACGCCAGGTCGGGTTCGCGCGCGTCGTGACGGATCGCGCGACCTTCGCCTACCTGGCCGACGTGTTCATCGATCCCGCCGCCCGCCGTCGGGGTCTCGCCGTCTGGTTGATGGAGGTCATCAGCGCTCACCCGGACCTGCAGGGTCTCCGCCGCTGGATGCTGGCGACGCGCGACGCCCACGGCCTTTACGCCAAGTTCGGCTTCCGCCCCCTCGCCCGGCCGGAGCTCTTCATGGAGATCCACCGGCCGGACGTGTACGGCGCCGGTTAGCTGTTACGATCCCGGGATGCCGTCGAACCCGGCCGGCGAACAGCGGCCGTTCCCCGGCAGCCTCTGCTGGCGCTGCGCCCACCACCGCGTGATCTCGGCTCCGCGTTCGGTGTTCGTGTTGTGCACGGCGCTGCCCGTCAAGTACCCGCCCCAGCCCGTCTTGTTGTGTCCGGCGTTCCGGCCGACCGCCGCGACGACCTAGTGTCGTCAGATGCCGCCCACCTGAACGGGCGCCGAGCTCGTCGCTCTGCCGCCGCCGAGCTGGCCAGATGAGTAGTCGCCCACGAACGGGGACGACCGACCCCGGCTCGCCCGGGTAATTGACGTTCGTGGTGACCGCAGCGGCGTGGCGTCAGGCGGCGCCGCCTATGGGCCGCCGCGCACGTCGTCGATGATCAGCCCGCCAGCCGGCGGACGCAGCCCGCAGCCTGACGCGGGCGTGACGATCTTGAGTACGACCTCGGTGGCGCTGGGATCCGGCAGGGAAAGCTCGGCCGTCGAGACGGGACCGATCGTCAACGTGGTTCCCCCCGTCTGGCTGATTTTCGTCGTTGGTGTACCGACCGGCAACTGCGACCGCGAACCAATGCTCGACCCGGCGGACCCAACCACGATCGTGCCGAAAAAGCCGGCGACCGTGTCGTACGTGGAAGTGACCCGGTACGAGAAGAACACGGACCTGGAGCCGGGTGTGACGAGCAAGCGGAAGGTCAGGCTCTGGCCGTACCCCGGCGAGAGGTAGAGGCTCTGCGCCCCCGAGATGACCGGCAGGTCACCGGCAGCGAAGACGGTCGCGTCGCCCATCGCGCCGACAGGCGTCGTCTCGAAACCACCGTCGGCCAGCAGCGGGGGTGCCGCCAACGTGCCGAGGGGCGGCGACTGCTGCTGGGCCGCCTGATTACCGGCAAAGTCCACCACCTGATCCAGCGCCAGGCGGTAGCTGCCGCCGAACGGCAGGACGGACGGCACCCGGAAGGCCGTGACGATGACGGGCGCTCCGGTCTGAGACATCTCGGGAATCAGCTCGACGGCGACGCCGTCGGACGCGACGAGCTGGGCTTTCGCGCCCGCCGGCAGCGGCTCTGAAACGGCGAACCGCGCCGGCGCCAGCGGGTCCAGCACGCCGGCCGTGCGGATCGGCAGCGCCGGGCGCGTCGTGTCCGGCACACCGTCCAACGTCGCGGTGAGGGCCTGGTTGTACCCGACATCCCCGACGAGGTACCTCGCAGTGCCCGTCGCTGTTCCGTGCAGCTTGCCGTCGGGCCCGATGGTCACGCAGAACGCGCTCAGGTCCAGGGTCGCCACGCCGTTGCACGCGCCGGAAAACGGCACGTACAGCGTCACCGGTGTCGCCACCACCAGCGCGCTTCCGCTGGCGGCAATCATCGCCGTCGAGCCCTGCCCCTCGCCGCCGATCACCAGCCACCCGGCCGTCGTGTCCACGACCAGGGTTGCCGTCGCGCTGGTGGGAAAATCGGTACCGAACGTTCCCGCCGAAAGCGGTGACGTGAACGCGAGCTTCACCGTCACGTCGAACGCGTGCCGCCCCCCGACCGGAGCGGCGTCGGGTGTCACATCGGTGGCGCCATCGTCGCGACCGCCGTCCCGAGACCCGAGGCTGCTCTTGCCGCATCCGCTCGCGACGCACGCGATGAGGCACCAGATCAGACGCGGCCGGCAGGGCATCAGCCAGATCTTACCAACACTGACGTTTGTCGTCGCAGCTGTCCGTTGCGGTTACCGGCGCGGGGCGACCGGCGTATGCAGTCGGCGGTCACTGAAAAAAACTTTCAGTGGCCGGTGACACCCGCGGCCGAGGTCGGTGTTTCTCCTGCAGTCCCGCTACTCGGGTCACCGACACAGGAGAATCGCCGTGCACGCCACCACCTCGACCTTCGTTCATCGCCTTTTGGAGTGGCCCCTCTTTCAGTCCGAGTGGGTCTTTTGGCTGCTGTTCGCGCTGTCGGCATCATCGGTCGCCGTCATCGTCGAGCGGGTGGTCTTCTTTCGGCGGCACGCGGCGGAGACCGCCCGCTTTGCAGGAACGATCGACGCGGCCGTCGGTCGCGGCGACATCGACGGCGCGGCCCGCGCGCTGACCGGGCGCCGCAGCCTGGAGGCGCGCGTGCTGCTGGCCGGCCTGGTCGCCTGCGAGCAAGGTCCCGACGCTGTCGAGGAGCTGCTGGCCGGTGCGCTCGGCGCCGAGCGCGCGCGCTTCGAGACGCGGCTGTCGTTTCTGGCGACGCTGGCCAGCAACGCGCCGTACGTCGGCCTCTTCGGCACCGTGCTGGGGATTGTCCGCGCGTTTCGCAATCTGGGGACCGACCTGGCCGAGGCGCACGCCGGCGTGATGACGGCGCTGGCCGAGGCGCTGGTGGCGACCGCGATCGGCCTT
>JBJMQQ010000209.1:0-7760 GCA_045802645.1 Polyangia bacterium | reverse complement strand
TCTTCGACATGCACCTGCGTGTCCCGTTTCTGGAGGGACGGCTGCTGCCCATCGACAAGGTCACGGCCATCCCGCTCGAATACCCCGAGGGGACGGCGGCCTACCTCTACGGCTCGAGCCTGCTTCGCTACGTCGAGGACCTCTACGGACCGGAAAAGATCCGCGAAATCTCGCATCGCTACGCGGACACCTGCTTTCCGGGCGGCATCAACCGGGTGGCGCGGGACGCGGTGGGGCGCGGCTACGCGGGCGTGTTCGGCGCTGGCCTCTTCGACGACTGGAAGCGGTCGATCGCCCACCGGTATGCGCTGCAGGTCGAGGACGCCGGGCACCGCCCGCTGACGGCCGCCACCCGTTTGACCTGGGACGCGCCGGGGCCGCGCAGCGAAGGTCCGGGGCCCCGCTATTTCCCCGATGGCACGCTGATCTACCACCGCGCGAACAACGACCAGTGGCCGGCCTACGTGCGGGTCGACCCCGTCAGCGGCCGGCGCAGCACGCTGGCGCAGATGGTCGGCACCGGCGCCGCCGCCCCGACGCCGGACGGCGCGGCGCTGATCGTCCCACGCGTCGACTTTCTACCGGTGCCGTTCCGGATCGTCGGCAACGCGGACGTCGCGTGGAACGATCTTTACCGCTACGACATCGCCACCGGTTCGATGCTGCAGCTGACGCGGGGGCTGCGCACGCACGAGCCGGACGTGTCACCCGACGGGCGGTGGATCGCCTGCGTGCTGCTGGGCACCGGCAGCCGGCGGCTGGCGCTGATTCCGGTGAACGGCACGAACGACGCCCAGAACGGCGGCCAGCCGCGGATCCTCATGCCGGACGCGCCCGGGCTGGCGTACACACCGGCGTTCTCGCCCGACGGCCGCTTCATCGCTTACTCGCGCTACAAGCCGGGCGGCTTCCGCGACGTCCACATCTACGAGCTGGCCACCTCCACCGACCGCGCCATCGCGGTCGACCGCGCGATGGACATGGACCCGCGCTTCACGCCCGACGGGCGGTTCGTGGTGTTCGCGTCCGACCGAACGGGCATCGCCAACATCTTCGCGTACGAGCTGGCGACGAAGCGCCTCTACCAGGTGACGAACGTGCTGAGCGGCGCGTACCAGCCCGCCATCTCGCCCGACGGCCGCCGCCTGGTCTTCACCGGCTTCACCAGCGACGGGTTCGACCTG
This sequence comes from Polyangia bacterium, assembly GCA_045802645.1. Lineage (GTDB taxonomy): Bacteria > Myxococcota_A > Polyangia > Fen-1088 > Fen-1088 > JADGRB01. The sequence continues at coordinate 6,576 of JBJMQQ010000209.1, read as the reverse complement.
TGGACGATGCCCTTCGATCCGGCGACCTTCCAGCCTGCCCAGCCGTTCGCCAATGCGCGGCTCGACGCGCCCGAGAGTCTCGACGGCGAGAGCGACTCTCCGGACGCCCGCCCCGAAGACGCGGCGGCGGTGCCGTTCACGACGCGAACGATCCCGTATCGGGCCTGGAAGTACCTCTACCCGCGGCAATGGCAATTCACCGTGTTGCAGGACGCGTTCGGTCTGGGCAATACGCTGCAGGTGCAGACCAGCCTGGCGGACCCGGTCGTCACGCATCTGTTCGGGTTGAACCTGTGGATCCCCAGCGGCGCGCGCCCCGCGTGGCAGGTCAGCTACGTGTACAACCGGCTCTGGCCCACCCTGTCCGCCAGCGTGGCCGAATCGGACACACTGTCGCGCGGCCTGATCGTCGGCGGCCAGAACCTCTCCTACCGCCAGCGCACCTTCAGCGTGTCGGGGGCCGTCGACCTGCCGGTGATGCGCCGGGCGGACGCGTCGGCAGACGTCTCGCTGGGGTATGACTATTCGGACTACGGCATGGTCGGCTCGGTGCCGATCGGCGATCCCACCGGCCCCATCACGATCAAGCCGGCGGCCGGCCCGTTCGCGGATGTGCGCCTCGGGTGGTCGTTCACGAATGCCCACCGCTGGCCCTACTCGATCAGCAACCAGACCGGCCGCAACCTCTCACTCACGCTGCGCCTGCTGGACCCCGCGCTGGGCGGGCGGTTCCACGGCACCGCGATCAGCTGGTCGTGGGCCGAGTACCTGACGCCCCCCTGGGCGCGGCTGCACGCGCTGGCGCTGCTGACCCAGGGCGGCTTCGGCTTCGGCGACCGGCGCGACTTCTTCAGCCTGGGCGGGTATGCCGATCAGGACGTCGTGCGGGCGCTGTTGCTGAACCAGCAGCAGTTCGCCTTCCTGCGCGGCTACCCCATCAACACGGTCAGCGGTGACAGCTACCTGGTGCTGACGGCCGAGTATCGGGCGCCGCTGTTGTGGATCGAGCGCGGGTACGACACCAACTTCGTCTACCTCCGGCGCATCTGGGGGACGGCTTTCGCAGACGCCGGCAACGCGTTCCAGGGGAAGTTCCAGCCCGACAACCTCAAGACCGACGTCGGCGTCGAGGCTCACCTGCAGATGCAGCTCTTCTGGTTCATCGACACGCAGATGCAGCTGGGCGTCGCCCACGGGTTTCAGTCCGGGGGCGACAACCGGCTCTACTTCGTGTCCAGCTTCTCGTTCTGAGAGCCGGCCGCGCCAACCACGGCGTCCAGGCTGTCCGCCAGGATGCCCACGATGGCGTCGAGCTCGGCGGGTGTCGTCGTGAGCGGCGGGAACAGATACATCGTGTCGCCCAGCGGCCTAAGGAGCGCCCCGCGCCGAACCGCCTCCTGGTAAACGGCGTAGCCGGTCCGGCGGCGCGGATCGCGCGCGGATCCGTCGGCCTCTCGGATGTCGACGGCGCCCATCATCCCGCAGGCGCGGAGGTTGCGCAGGTACGGGCGGCGCGCGGCCAGTTCAGCCAGCGACGTGCGCAAGCGGCCGGACAGCGCCGCGACCCGACCGAGGATGTCGTCATCGGCGAACACGTCGAGCACGGCGTTCGCGACCGCCACGGCCAGCGCGTTGCCGGTGAAGGTGTTCGAATGCAGGAACGCGCGCCCTTCGCCGTACTCGGCGTCGAAGAGCGCGTAGATCGCGTCGGTGGTCACGACCGCCGACAGAGGCAGCACCCCCGCCGTCAGCCCCTTCGACACGACGGTGAAATCGGGTAACGCGTCCGGCAGCGCGCCCGGAACCAGGTGGCTGGCCAGCATCGCGCCGACCCGCCCCATTCCGGCGGCGATCTCGTCGGCGATCAGGAACACCCCGCGCGCGTCGGCCCACGCGCGCAGCCGGCGCAGGAGATCCGGGCTGTAGAGCTGCATGCCGCCGGCCGCCTGCAGGATCGGCTCGTAGACCACGCCCGCCAGCGTGTCGGCGACGGCGTCGAGCGCGCGCGCGATGGCGGGCCACGCGTCGCCGGCGTCCAGCCACGCCGGATCGTCCGGCCCCGAGCGATAGGGCAAACCGCGCACCCGGTGCACCGGGAAGCAGAGCGGACGATACGGCGCGCCGTACAGATCCAGATCGCCCACCGAGAGCGTGGCGGCCGTTTCACCATGGTAGGCGTTCTCGAACGCGGCGAACTGCGTGCGCCCCGGGGCACCGCGCTGGGCCTGCGCCTGCAGCGCCATCTTCATCGCGATCTCGACGGCGGTCGATCCGTTGTCGGCCAGGAACACCTTTCCGTAATGTCCGGGCGCGCGCCCCGCCGGCGCGCCAGGCCCCCAGGCGGCCGCGGGCAGACCGTTCGCGACGGCGAGTAGACGCTCGCACAACCGAACCAGCGGCGCGCTGGTCGTGTTCGCGGTGATGACGTGCTCGAACGCCTCCGTCTGCGCGCGCAGCGCCGCCATCAATCGCGGGTGGCGGTGCCCCAGCGCCTTGCACCACCAGCTGGAGATCGCGTCGAAGAGCTCGCGCCCGTCGTCGAGGCGGAGCCGTGTCCCTTCAGCGCCGGCGATCGCCAGCGGCGGGAACGCGCGGTAGTCGCGCATCTGGCTGCAGGGGTGCCAGAACACGTCCAGGTCACGACGCGCCAGGTCGGTCAGAGAGCTGTCGTTCGCCACGCGCCTTGCTTAGCAGAAACCGAGTTTCGGCCCTAACGCCGGCGCACGCAGACAGCAGTCGGCCGCTCGATGCGCCGGCGGGATTCTGCGCAGGTTAATTCTTCGCAAACCTGACCCATCATCCTTGACCCCCGATCACCGAAACAGGCACAGTCCGCGAACGGATGAGGTCGACGACGTGGTGAGAACGAAGATGGTTCGCGTGGGTTTGGTTCTGGCGATTTTCGGGAGCGCATCAGCCGCCAGAGCAGAAGTGGTACGGACCGGCTATTCGGTCCTCGTCGCTGGTAACAGCGGCAAGTGCCTGGACATCACCGGGGCGTCGAACACGTCCGGTGCGGCGGCGGTGCAGTGGCACTGCAACTTCGCCGGCAACGAACAGTGGACGCTGCAGCCGCACAACGGCGCCTTCCGCGTCATCGAGCAGAAGAACGGACAGTGCCTCGGGACCGCCGGCGGAAGCACGGCGTCCGGCGCCGCCGTCGTGCAGACGACCTGCTCGGGCGCGGCCACCGAGGACTGGAACCTCGCCGCCACCGCGGGCGGGTACCAGCTGGTGAACCAGGGCAGCACGCTGTGCGCGAACGTCAGCGGAAACAGCGCCGACGATCAGGCGGCCATCGTGCAGTCGGCGTGTTCGACGGCCAGCAATTTCATCTGGAGTGTCGCCTCGGGCCTGGTCACGCCGTCGGCGGCGGTGGTCGCGCAAGCGGACCACAGCGGCCAGTGCCTGAACGTCAACGGCAACAGCACGGCGTCCGGCGCCACGATCATTCAATGGCCCTGCTCGGGCGCCGCGAACGAGCAGTGGAAGCTGGTGCCGTCGGGCACGGGTTATCAGGTCGTCTCGGTGCGGAGCGGCCTGTGCGCGGCGGTCACCGGGTCCAGCACGGCGACGGGCGCCAACGTGGTGCAGCTGGCCTGCTCGACGGCGGCCAACATGATCTGGACGCTGAACGTCGCGGGCGGCGCCTACCAGCTGGTCGCCCAGCACAGCGGCCAGTGCCTGACCGTCTCCGGGGCCAGCCAGGCCAACGCCGCGCAGGTGGTGCAGAACACGTGCACCGCCGGCGCGCTGAACCAGGCCTGGAGCCTCTCCGGCGCGACGATCCCGTCCAGCTGGACCGGCGTGCAAACGCTGGCGGTCAACCCGATCGCCGTCGCCAACCTGCCCAGCGGCAAATTGGTGATGTGGTCGGCCTACGACCAGTACACGTACGAGGGCGACATCGGGACGGCCAACGGGAAGACCTTCACGTCGGTGTACGACCCGGCCAACGGCAGCTCCAGCTCGATCGTGGTCACCAATACGGGCGACGACATGTTCTGCCCGGGAACGGCGAACCTGCCGGACGGGCGCATCCTGGTCAACGGCGGCAGCAGCAGCCCCAAGACCAGCATTTACGACCCGAGCACCGCCACCTGGTCGTCGAGCGGCCGCATGAACATCAGCCGCGGGTACGAGGGCGACACCCTCATCTCGACCGGGTCGGTGTTCACGCTGGGCGGCTCGTGGAGCGGTGGACAGGGGAACAAAGACGGCGAGCTGTGGACGAACGGCGTCTGGAGCCGGCTCACCGGCGTGACGGCGGCGCCCATCACGGGGCCCGACCCCCAGGGCGTTTACCGCGGCGACAATCACCTGTGGCTGTTCGCGACCACCGGCGGCCAGATCTTTCACGCCGGCCCCAGCGCGCCCATGCACTGGATCACGACGACGGGCGCCGGCACGATCACCTCGCCGGGCAACCGCGGCGACGACGCCTATGCGATCAACGGAGACGCGGTTCTGTACGACGTCGGCACGATCCTGAAGGCGGGCGGCGCGCCGGCGTACCAGAACACGACCGCCAGCGGTGCGTCCTACGTCATCAAGTTCACGGGCGGCGTGACGGTCAACAAGATCGCTCCCCTGGCCTACCCGCGCGCGTTCGCGAGCGGCGTCGCGCTGCCGAACGGCCAGGTCGTGATCGTCGGGGGGCAGACGACGCCGGTGCCGTTCTCGGACAACACGGCGATCCTGGTGCCGGAGATCTGGGACCCGGCCACGCGCGTGTTCCGCCAGATGAAGCCGATGCAGACGTCGCGCGTCTACCACAGCACGGCCATCCTGCTGCCCGACGGACGGGTGTTCGTGGGCGGCGGCGGGCAGTGCGGGCAAGGCTGCTCGGCCAACCACTTCAACACGGAGACGCTGACGCCGCCGTACTTGCTGAACCCCGACGGCAGCGCCGCCGCGCGCCCGACCATCGCGTCGGCGCCGTCGACCGGTACGCTGGGCGGCACCCTGGCGGTGACGACAGGTGGCCCCGTGACGTCGTTCGTCCTGATGCGCCTGTCGTCGATCACCCATACGGTGAACAACGACCAGCGGCGGATCCCGCTCGCGATTCAGTCGACCACCGGGGCGACGGGGTACACGCTGGCCATCCCGACTGACCCGGGCGTCGTGCTGCCCGGGTACTACATGCTGTTCGCCTTGAACGCGCAGGGAGTTCCCAGCATCGCCGCGACGGTACGCATCGGGTGATCCCGAGGGTCCTCGCGGCACGCTTTGCGGCCGTCGCGCTTGCGGTGGTCTGCGCCGGAACTGCGGCGGCGCGGACGCCGGTCACCGTCGCACGCGGGCGGGCGCTCTTCACCGGTCGGGAGCCGCTGGCGGGGCGCATCCGCGACCACCGGAGCAATCTGCCGGCGGCCGTCGTCGTTTGCCGCGGCTGCCATGTCGCGGCGGCAGCGTCCCCGGGCGCGCCGCCGCCCGCGCCGCCCATCGATCGCTCTCTGCTGCTGGAGGCGCGGCCGCGCCGGGGCGGCCCCCCTTCCGCGTATGACGCGCCGGCGCTTTGCAGGCTGCTCCGGACGGGAACCGATCCAGCCTACGTGCTCGTCGCGCGCGAGATGCCGGTCTTCGACGTCGACGACGCCCAGTGCGAGAGTCTCTGGCGATTCTTGACCGCCGCGGTGCCGGGCCGATGAGCACAGCGCGCAGATTCTCTCGGCGCGCGTTGCTGGTCGGCGGCGCCGCCGCCGTGCCCGCGCTCCGGCTTGGGTGGGCAGCGCCGCCAGCGGCGGATCACGGGCGCATCCGTCCGCCCATTGCCGCCCCCGACATCCCGCTGGTCGGGAACGACGGCGTGGCCACGACGCTACCGCGGCTGCTGGCAGAGCGCGTGTCGGCTCTGCAGGTCATGTTCACCGCCTGCAGGACCACCTGCCCGATTCAGGGGGCGATCTTCGCGCGCGTCCAGAAGTTGATTCCCGACCAGGTGGCCCGCGGCATCCAGCTGGTGTCGGTGAGCGTCGACCCTGCGCACGACACCAGCGTGGCGCTGGCGCAGTGGCTGCGCCGATTCGCGGCCCGCCCCGGCTGGCGCGCCGCCGCGCCCCGCCCCGCCGACGTCGAGCAGGTGCGGGCCTTCTTCGGCGCCGGCCGCACCGCCACGGACAACCACTCGACCCAGGTGCAGCTCTTCGACCGCACGGGCTCCCTGGTCTGGCGCACCGGCGAGCTGCCCGAGGCCGAAGAAGTCGCGACGCTGCTGCGCCGGATCTGAACCCGGGCGCTCCGCCGGAGGCTCAGCGGCCGCGCCGGCGGCGACCTGTCGTTCCCAGCGCGGCGCCGATCAGCGTCAGGAACAGCGCGCCCGCGCCGCCGCCCGTGTTGCCGACGGCGCAGTCGCAACCCGACGAGCCGGACGATGCTTGCGCGCTGCCGGCCTGTCCAGCACCGGCGTGGCCGCCGGCGCCGAGCCCGCCGTGACCACCGGCCGCCATCAGGCCGCCAGCGTGGCCGCCCGCCGCCGAACCACCGTTGCCGTTCCCGGCCTGGCCGCCAGCGGCTGCTCCGCCGCCGCCCGCCTGGCCGCGCGCGCCGCTGGCGCCCCCTGCGGCCGTCCCG
>JBJMQQ010000208.1:0-26318 GCA_045802645.1 Polyangia bacterium | reverse complement strand
TGGCCGCATCCCTACCTGGCGTCGGTGCTGGCGGCGGGGGCGGTGCTGCCGTTGCTGGCCCTGGGGGCGGTGGTCTGGCGGCTGCAGGGGCGGCGCTGGCGGTTTTCCTGGGACGGCTCGACGGGCCTGATCACCGCCGCGGTGGGTCCGGCCGCGGCCCTGGCCTGGCGGGCCACCGCCGACGTGGAGCTGGCCTGGCCGTGGACGCCGCTGCCCTGGGCGCTGGCGGCGGGGGCGCTGGCGGCGGCCCTGGCGGCGGGCGCGGTCCTGGCGCCGGCTTTGCCGGCAATCGTCCCGGCGGTCCCGGTGGCGGGCGTGGTCCTGGCGGCGGTCCCGGCGCTGGTGGTGGTCCGGGTGGTGGCCCCGGCGGCGGGCGCCCCCGGCATCCGGGAGGTGGTGGTGGTGGCGGTCCGCGTGGCGGCGCCTTCGCGAGGGGTGGCCAAGGGCCGCGTCCCGGCGGTGGCGGTGGTCCTGGCGGCGGACCTCGTCGCGATGCCAAGGGTTGGCCGATCGCCGATACCAGCAGCGTCGACGCGGACGCGGCGCCTCCCGCGCCCAGGCCACCGGCGCCTCGGCCTCCCGAGACCGACGCCGCGCCTCCCGCGACCGACCCGACGAAGTCGTCCTAGCGTCGATCCATGCGCGTCCGGGTAACCTGGAAGCGCACCCTCGCGATTGCCGCCTGGTACGCGGTCGGGTTGTCGGTCGTCGTTGGCGTGATCGCGGCCCCGGCCGCTCCGCCGCCCAAGCTGGCGGCGGAGGCGGCCGTCGCGTACGACGTGCGCGACGCGCAGACCGGCCACCCGATTCCCTGCAAGCTGACCTTCATCGGGGTCGACGGGTCGCGCGACCCCGAATTCACGCGCGTCGACATCGCCCGCCAGGAGGGGGACGGCGCCATCGCCGCCTTCAACCGGATCATGTCGATCGCCGGGGTCGGCGTCGCGCGCGTGCCGCTCGGCACCTACAACGTGACGGTCAGCCGCGGACCCGAATGGGAGATCGCGACCATCAAGCGGCTGAAGCTCACCGCCCAGGGCGCGAACGTCGTGGCCCGCCTGAACCATGTCGTCGACGCGCACGGGTGGCTGTCCGCCGACTTCCACGTGCACGCGGCGCGGTCATCGGACTCGCGGGTCCCCATGCACGATCGCATCTTCGAGTTCGTCGCCGACGACGTGCAGATGATCGTCGCCACCGACCACAACGTCATCTCGGACTACGACCCATACATCCGCGAGCTGGACGCCGGCCGCTACATCGCCAGCGCGATCGGCGACGAGCTGACCACGAACGGGTGGGGTCACTTTGGCGCGTTCCCGCTGCCGCGCGACACCGCGCGGGCCGGTGAGGGCGCGGTGCTGGTCCACGGGCGGGTCCCCGAGGACTTCTTCAAGGACGTTCGGCGTGAGGCGCCGGGCGCGATCATCAACGTTCACCACCCCCGCATCGACGCCGAGATCGGCTACTTCGACCTGGGCCAGTTCGACGCGCGCAACGACCGCGCGGGACGCCGGGGCTTTTCCTGGGACTTCGACGCGCTCGAGGTCATGAACGGCTATCAGGATCCCGTGCGGCGCAGCGTGGACCGCGTCGTCGACGACTGGTTCGCGCTGCTGAACCACGATCACCTGGTCACGGCGACCGGTAACTCCGACACGCACCACCTGACCTACAACATCGGCGGCTACCCACGGAACTACGTGAAGGTCCGCGACGATCGGCCCGAGCACGCCGACCCCAAGCAGGTCGCAGACGCCGTGCGTTTCCACCACGCGTTCTTCACCACCGGGCCGTTCGTGCGCCTGCTGGTCAACAACGGCACGATGGGTGATCTGGTCCCGGCGCGCGGGGGCAAGGCGCACGCCGACGTGACCGTGCAGGCCGCGCCCTGGGTCTCGGTCAGCCGCGTGACGCTTTACCTGAACGGGCAGGAGGTCCAGCGCTGGGCCGTCCCCCCGGGCGAGGCCGCGGCACGATTTCACGGCGAGCTCGACTTGACCACTCCGCGCGACGGGTACGTGGTGGTTCGCGTCGACGGGGACAAGCCGCTGTTCCCGGTCGTGGGCGACGGGAAGACCTTCACGGCCTACCCGTTCGCGCTCAGCAACCCGGTCTTCCTGGACGTCGACGGCGACGGCAAGTACCGGACCGGCCAGCCCCACGGCCACTGATCACGCGGCCAGCTGTTCGAGGCGCTCGACGACCGCTCGCACCGAGATCGCGCGCGTGAAGATGTAGAGCGCGGCCGTCGGCGATTCGTCGAGCAGCTCCTCGCTGACCCGCAACGTCTTGCTGGCCGCGAACAGGATTCGCTGGGGCAACCCGGCGCGGACGAGGTCGACGCGGCGGAAGACCGCCTCGCGGCTCCAGAACCCGAGCAGCTCGAAGAAGACCCGCGCCCCGTCCGCAGTCCGCGTGAACGCCAGGTCCGGCACGCAGACGCCGGCGCCGGCGAGGTCCAGCACCGCCGGCTCGCGTTCGATGTTCCAGCCGTTCTCGGCGCGCTCGAACGCCGCCACGAACGCCGCCAGCTCGTCGGGAAGGTTCGGCGCAGGCCGAATCCCCGTCGACGCGCGGCCAGCCAGGCGGAAGACCAGCGGCCGCCGCTCGGCACCCCACCGTACGTCCGCCTCGATCGACCACGCCTCGCAGGCCGCGATGGCCGGCAGCGCCAGCGCCAGCTGCAAGCCGTACTTCGCGCTGGCCTGAAACAAGCTCAGCGGCCCGTCGATCTCGATCGTGTAGCCGTGGCCGTCGGTCGCGCGTCGTATCACCGGCAGCAGCCGCAGGAACTTCAGCGTGCGGAAGAGGTGCCGGTAGCTGCCGGCGTCCGACGCCCGCACCTGGGCGACGACCTTGGTCGCCCGCAGCAGGACGGCCTGGGCCTCGGCCAGCCCGAAGCCGGCCGCCAGCGCCACGGGCGACGGCGCGTCGATGGCCAGCAGCCGCTGCGCGCCCGGCCGGTCGGCGAAGAGCGCGTCCTCGACCCCGGCTCCGTCGAGCGCGCGCGGCACGCCGGCTTCTTCCAGCAGCCGCGCCCGGTCGAAGGTTCCGGCCCGCCGGGCGGCCGCCGCGCGCCGGAACAGATCGCGGCGCAGCTCCGCCGACGTCTGCGCGTCCATCTCCTGAAACTGCAGCCCGTCGCGAACCAGCTTCGTGACCGCAGCCGCCAGCCGTCGGTCGTCCGGAAAGGCGTTCGCGATCTCACGCAGGGCCTGTTCGACCGCGTCGCGCGACTGGCCGATCTGCGCGCGCGCCTCGTCCAGCAGGGCGGCCGCGATCGTCCGAACGCTGTCGGTCCGCTGGTCGTCGCTCGCCAAGAGGCGCAGCTCGTCGCCGCGGCGACGGACGGTGACCAGATCAGCGGTAAGCACTGTGGTCACGCCTCCGCGCGCTGGTGAAGGTCTCGCCCGTGTTGGCGGTGACCAGCTCGTACAGCAGCGCGCGTTTCCCCTCGCGCGCGCGCAGGATCCGCCCCAGCCGCTGGACGTGCTCGCGGACGGACGCGCTGCCCGAGACGACCACCGCCACGTTGGCCTCGGGGATGTCGACCCCCTCGTTCAGCACCTTCGACGTGACGATCGCGCCGTATTCCCCCGCCGCCAGCCCGGCCAGGATCTCGCTGCGGTCGCGGATGCGGGTCTCGTGCGTGATGATCGGAATCAGGAACCGGCGGGCCAGCGCGTAGGCGGTCGCGTTGTCCTGCGTGAACAGCAACATGCGGTCGTCGCGGTGCCGGTCCAGCAGCAGCCCGACGTAGTCCAGCTTGGCCGGTGCGGCGAACGCGATTTCGCGCTGCCGGCGGTAGGCGGCCATGGCGCGCCGGCCGTCCTCGCCGCGCGCGGACCGGATCACGAAGTCGGACCATCCCGACGGCGTGGACATCCGAATCCCGTGGCGCGCCAAGAAGTCGCGGTAGATGCCGCGCGCCTCTTCGTACGCCAGCCGGTCCTGGGCCCCCAGCTCGACGATCAGGCGGACGGTCTCGTACGGCGCCAGGTAGTCGCCCGACAGATCGACGATGTCCTTGCGGTAGACCATCGGTCCGCAGAGCTCGGTCAGATCGGCGTGGCGCCCGTCCGCGCGCTCGGGCGTGGCGGTCAGCCCCAGGCGGAAGGGGGCCACGGCCGCCCGCGCGGCGAGGGCATACGCGGGACCGGGCAGGTGGTGGCACTCGTCGAACACCAGCAGGCCGAACCGGTCACCCAGGTGCTCCATGTGCAGGTAGGCCGAGTCGTAGGTCGAGACGGTCAGCGACTCGATCGCGTATTCGCCCCCGCCGATGAGGCCGACCGGGACGCCGAAGCTGGCCCGAAGCACGTCGTACCACTGGCGGACCAGGTCCAGCGTCGGGGCCAGCACCAGCGTGCTGCGGCGGCGATCGTCGATCGCCAGGCAGGCGACGTGGGTCTTGCCGGCGCCGGTGGGCAGCACGACGACGCCCCGCCCCTGAGCCGCCCGCCAGGCGGCCAGCGCTTCGCCCTGGTAGGGGCGCGGCGTCAGCCGAACGCGGAGGCCGTCGGGGAGCTCGGCGTACCGGCGCGCCCGGTCGTCGACCGCGTGCCCGTCCCGCGCCAGCGCCCGGCGGACGTTCGCGTAGCTGGCCGCCGGCGCACGGAAGCAGGCCGTGCGGGTGTCCCACACGCACCCCGCGGGCACGGCGGCGCCCGCCGGCAGCCCGGCGAGCTCCAGCGTCCCGCCGCGAAACGCGAGCGTCAAGGGCCCGGCAGTCGGTGAGGCGTCCAGCGCGATGAGCCATTCTTAGCGCCAGCGACGCCCGATCGGAAAGAGGCAACCTGCTAACCTCGGTGGATGACCGAGGAGCCGTCGCCCGGCAGCGAGGTCCCTGTCCGGACGACCGCCAACCCGACCCGCGCCGGTGACTGGGCGCTGGTGCTGGCCGCCGCTGGGATGCCCTACCGGCTGGATGAACGCGAAGGTGCCTTCGTGCTGCTGGTCACCGAAGGCGACGCGCCTGCCGCCTCGGCTGCGCTGGACGCGTACGACGCCGAAGGGGCACCGCGGCCGGTGCCGCCGGCGCCCGACACCGGACCCAGCGCGCTGGGCCTGCTCATCGGGATCGCGCTGGCGGCGACCTTCTTGTTCACGGGCGCGGTCGGACCAGCGTCGCGCTGGTTCCAGGCGGGCGCCGCGGACGCCGCCGCGATCTTCCGCGGTCAGGTGTGGCGGGCCGTGACGGCCTTGACCCTTCACGCCGATCTCCTGCACCTGGCCGGCAACGTCATCGCCGCCGCCATCTTCGGGTCGGCGGTGGGTCGCTGGCTGGGCGGGGGCGCGGGGCTGTTCGCGATCGCCGCCTGCGCGGTCGCCGCGAACCTGATGACGGCCGCCGCCCACCGAACCGACTTCGTGTCGATCGGGGCATCCACGGCGACGTTCGCCGCGCTGGGCCTGATGGCCGGGCTACAGGTCGTGCGCCGGTTGCGCGGCGATTCCCGGCGCCTTTACGCCTGGGTGCCGCTGGGCGCGGGCCTGGGGCTGTATGCGATGCTGGGCGTCGGGGCCGGCGCGGACACCTATGCCCACCTGTTCGGATTGGGCACGGGAGCCGTGGTCGGGACGTCCCTGGCGCTGCTGAACGTCCGGGCGCCGCGCGCGGTCGCGCAAGCGCTGCTGGGCCTCGCCACCGTGGCCGCCATCGCGGTCAGCTGGACCCTGGCCCTGCGGACGAGATAGGCGAAGCGGGGATCACCCTGGGGCGATCCCCGCCAGCCCTACGCCTGATGGCGTCTCGCAGCTCTGTGGTCGTTCGTCAGCCGTCGGTCGCCTTGGCGACAGGCGAGGTCCGCAATGGATGCGAGACCTGGCCGGCGCGTTCGACGGCCAGCTTGTCGACGTCCGCCCGCCGAAAGAGGCGACGTCCGCCGACCGTCCTCATGGCTGGCAGCCGGCCATTGTCGGACAGCACGCGGACAGAGTCCGCCGACAGTCCGAGGACGCGAGCCGCGTCGCTCGGGGTGAGCAAGTCATTGGGATCGAGCTGCATGAGTGACCTCCGGTTCCTGGAAGCAGCCGTTTAGGCGCAAATAACCGAATTAAGCACCAGGTAACCGGATGCAAGAGGTGCCTCCTGGAAATTCGGTCGAGGTGACCCCGAAGCACGTATTCGACTGATGCGCCTCTCAGACGGATCCCTGAATTCGGACGTCGTCCGCGGTCGGCGGTGTCAGATTTCTGACGGCTGTTCGAGTGCGGCAGGCACCACCTCACCGTCGGTGTTCGCGCGCGGTCTGCCGGGCGGCGGCTGGAACGATTACGGAAAAACGTGTTACAAGGATAACTCAGCTTGGCCGTTCCCTTTTTCCCCTTCCCCGAGGCAAGCATCTCATGAGCATGTGCGCGCGGAGGGAGCTGGGCTTCGCTCAGCGCTCTGTTCGGTCTTCGGTGACGCGCGTGCTGTTCGCGCTCGTGGTGCTCGCGTCGTGGCCCTCCCCGGCCGCTGCTGAGAGCGCTGATGACGCAGTTGCGAAGATCACCCAGTTCAACCGCGACGCGGTCAACGCCTACCAGGCCAAGAAATTCGACGATGCGCGCAAGGTCCTCAAGCAGGCGCTGGACCTCGCAGATGCGAACGGGCTCGAGCAGCACCCGATCACGGCGCGCACCCACATCCACATGGGCATCGTCATCATCGGGGGCTTCAAGCAGCGGGACCTGGGGATCAAGCAGTTCAAGAAGGCGCTGGAGATCGAGCCGACGATCAACCTCACGAAGGCGCTGGTCACCCCGGAGCTGACGGACGCGTTCAACGAAGCGAAGGCTGAGGCGAAACCGGACAAGGGGGGCGCGGCAAGCGCGCCGCCGCCGGCCACCCCTCCGCCGGCGCCCGAGGCAGCCGAGCCACCAGCAGCCGCGACACCCCCGCCGCCCCCCGCCCCGGAGGCGCCCGCCCCGGAGAGTAGCGGCGCCGGCCTGACCCACGAGCAGGTGACCGAGGCCAAGCAGGGCAGCGCCATCTCGATCACGGTCGGCGTGTCCCCCGACCTGAAGTTCGAGAAGCTGGTGCTCGCGTATCGTCCGGAAGGGGCCACCGAGTTCCTGGGGCGGGAGATGAAGGCGGTCGCCGAAGGGCGTTATGGCGCGGAAATTCCCACGACCGCCACCGCCGGAAACGTCGTCGCCTACTACATCGAGGCGGATGACGCCGAGGGGAACGCGATCGCGACGAAGGGAACCGTCGAAGCGCCGATGACCATCGCGCTTTCGGGCGGTCACGCCATCGTCAAGAAGAAGCCCGAGCCCGGTGAGGGCGGCGAAGAGGAAGAGGCCCCGGATTACCGCTACTTCGCGGCCCTGTCGCTGGGAACGGGGTTCGGCTGGGCGACCGGCGTCGGCGACGTCAACCACGATGTGTCGATCAACCCGCCGGGCATGGCGTGGGCCAGGCTGGGGCACATCGCGCCCGAGTTCGGCTACTGGATGAGCTCGTCGTTGATGCTGTCGCTGCAGCTCCGGTATCAGTTCGTCACCGGCACGACCGACGTGCACAGCGGCGGCAAGGTATTTCATTCCGCGAACTACGCCTTCGCGGCGTTCGCGAAGGCGACCTGGCGATGGGGTGAGGAAAAGATCCACCCGTTCTTCTCGCTGTCGGCCGGCGGTGGCCAGATTCGCCACGTCGTGACCTTCGGCAGCAAGCTGATTCCGGCCGATTGCGGGCCGAACATGAACCAGACCTGCATCGACACGATCGCGGCGGGCCCGATCCTGATTGGCCCCGGCGGCGGCGTCACCTACGACTTGACCGACCGGTTCGCGGTGGTCGCGCAGGCGAACTCGGTGCTCGGTTTCCCGAACTTCACCTTCAACATCGACATCGACCTCGGTGTCGCGATGGGCTTCTAGGACGTCACGAGGCCAGCGCCTCGGCGGGGGTCTGGTGCGCGCGGCGGCGAACGGCGGCGACGTGGTCGCGCAGCACGTATAGCTGGTCGCCGAACGAGGCGGGCGTCTGCAGCTCGCGCACGGCGCGCGCGATGTCGTCCAGGCGCGTGACCAGCGCCGCCCGCTGCTCAGGCGACTCCTGAAGCTGGATGTCGCGCTCGATGCGCATCAGCGCGCCGTACCACCGGTAGATCCGCGAGCGGATCCGCCAGCGGTAAAGCGCCGGCAGCAAGCGCGTGATCGGGACGACCGCCACGATGAGTGGGACCAGCACCACCAGCAGCCGATCGAGCAGGCTGGCAAGCCAGAAGGGGAGCCACTTGTACAGGAACTGCTCGCCTGACTTGTAGTATCGCTCGGCGTTGTGGCTCAGCGGGAAGTCCCGCGCCAGCGGCGCCGGGAATTCGCCGGCATTTCGGAACAGGCCCGGGCCGCCGTGGACCTCGCGCGCCGCCGAAATCAGGAGGTCCGAGAGGGCGGGGTGCAGGGTGTCGCGGGCGACCAGCTCGACCGTCGGCCCAACCAGCTGAACGGGCTCGGCGGGGTAGTCGTGCTCCAGATCGAGGGCCCCCTCCGGCAGCGTCAGCTTCGACAGAAACTGGAACTTTCGCGTGTACGCCTCCGCCTGCCGGAAGCTCAGAAGCCGGATGCCCGGCGTCGCGCGCATCTTCTGCATCAGCGCTGGCGTCGCCGCGTCGCCAACGATGAAGATGGCGTCGACCTGGTCCGCGATCAGCGCGGCGGCGGCCTTGTCACCCGCCAGGTCGATCAGCGTCGTCGGGGGAGCGGTCATGTTGCTGGCGCCCAGCAGCTTCATCGCCAGCGCGTTCGTTCCCGACCCCGTCGCCCCGATCGCCAGGCGCTGCCCGCGCAGCTCCGACAGCCGCTCGACCGGCTCGGGCGTGCGGTAATAGACGATCAGCGGCTGCTCGGCGATGCTCCCCAGCGACACGAGCCCGGTCACGTCGATCCCCTCCTTCACGCCGCCCTGCACGAACCCGACATCCACCTTCGCCGACCGGTCGGCCAACCGTCGCAGGTTCTCGATCGCGCCCGCCGACGGCAGCACTTCGACCTTCACGCCGTAGCGCTCGATGATGGCCTTGTACTTGTCAGCAAACTTGCGGTAGCTGCTGCCGTCCGCGCCGCTCGTGATCCGGATGGTGTGTGGGGGGGCCAGCCGGCTGGACTTCGCCGTCAGCCACGCCGCCACGGCCACCAGCAGCAGGGCCGGAATCAGGAACGGGACCAGGTCGCGCTTCCGCATGGCCGGATTGTAACCGGCCATGCGGCGTTACAGCCCGAGTGCTACAGCCCGGCGAGCTCGACCAGCGCGGACAACGGAATGATCACGGTCTCGGCGCAGCGCTCGAGCTCGTCGGCCAGCTCGAAGAACGCGCGGCGAATGAGGTGCGTCTCCAGGATCAGCGGGCGGTCCTCGGCCGTCGCCATGAACGGCGCGTCGTCGACCGCCGCCAGGTAGGCACGGAGGAATTCGGCCGAGACCCACCGGTACCAGACGTCCGCCCACGGCAGCACGATCGCCCGGTCCTCGGGCCGGACCACCGTGCTTTCCAGCAACGCGGTGAAGGCGGCGTAGTGGAAGGACCGGATCATGCCCCCGACGTCGCGCAGGCACTCGTGCTTGCGCCGGCGTTCCGCCAGCGCCTCCACCGGTGGCCCCTCGAAATCGATGATGACGAAGTCTTTGCCCGTGTAGAGGACCTGTTCCAGGTGGAAGTCGCCGTGCGTGCGGATGCGCAGCCCGCTCCAGCGCCGGTGCAAAAAGGGCTCGAACATCTTCAGGAGCTTCTCTTGCCCCTCGGCCAGCCGCTTCGCCGAGTCCAGCGCGGCGGGCGGGATGCGCCCCAGCGATCCGCGCAGCTGCCGCAGCGTCTTGCCGACGATGTTCCGCATCGACTGGTACTTGGACCGGCGGTCGAGGGCGCTGTACGGCTCGGGCGCGAAGTTCGGGTCGTCGGTGGCGGACGCCAGCGTCAGGTGCATGGCCGCCGTGCGCTGTCCCAGAAGCGCCGCCAGCTCGTGGTAGGCACCGATGGCCTCGCGCGCGGCGGCCGGCGTTTCGAGACCCGCCAGATCCAGGAACGTGGCGCTGGGCCGTTCGGGGGGCGGGTCCTGCCGGTGGCGCGTCAGCGTGCGCTCGAAGTACCGTCGCAGCTCTTCGCGGGCGTGCCCCCAGGCGGTCCCCTCGTTCGCGACGAACGCTTGCAGGACCGCCATGGTGCTCGGCTCGCCGCGCGGCCGCCGGTATTCGATGGCGCCCATGACCGACGGGGCCAGCCCCGGCACGCGCGCGTCCAGGAACCGTGGCAGCTCCAGCTCCGGGCTGACCCCCTCTTCGAGGCGGCGAACCATCTTCAGCAGGTACTTGTCGCCGTAACGGATGGCAGCCGCGGTGTGGGCGGCGCTGATGTTGATGGGGTCGCCCGGCGGCATCTCGATGGGGCCGTAGGCGCGCGCTTGCACGATGCCCGCCGCGCCGATGGCGCGCCCGTTGCGCCCGATCGCCTCCAGCACGCCGCGCGCGGTGGCCGGATGCTCCAGCGCGTCGACCAGGACGGCCTCGCCGCCCGGCAGCTTCAACGACGCGACCAGGGCCTGCGGCGCGATGGACTGCCCGGCGGGCGGCGGGGGGACCACGGCCAGGGGCAGCACATACCGCTCCGGGTCGCGGTCGGCGTACTCGACCCGGACCACGACCATGAACGCGTCGTCCAGGGCGGCGGCGTCCTCAATCCGGACGGCGCTCACGCGGAAGGCCCGGCCGGCGAACCAGTGGCGCGTATCGAGAAACGCCGGCAGCGCGTCTTCCAGCACCACCCGGTCGTCACCGCGGAACAGGCTCTCGGGTCGGTTGCAGATCAGCGTAGGCGCCGTGTAGCTGGCGATGAGGTCGGCGGCGCGATCCGACGGCAGCGCCTCGATCGAGAACCAGTGGAACGCGTGTCCCCCCAGCGTCAGCAGGTACGGTAGGTCGCCGATGGCGGGAAAGTCGGTGTGCCCGAACAGCTCGACGGGCCGCATCCCCTTCCATTTGCTGAGGTCCAGCTCGACGTACTGGGGGAACCGGGACAGGTTCGCCACCACCAGAATGGTTTCGTCGCCGTACTGGCGCATGAACGCCAGCACGCGGTAGTTGGCGGCGTTCAGGATCTCCATCGTGCCGCGCCCGAAGGCCTGGAACTGCTTGCGGAGCGCGATGAGGCGCTTCGACCACCAGAGCAGCGAGTTCGGGTTGTTCTGCTGCGCTTCGACGTTGATCGACTCGTAGTGGTACTCGGGGTCGATGTTGATCGGCAGGATCAGCCGCTGCGGGTTGGCCCGCGAAAAGCCCGCGTTCCGGTCGGCGCTCCACTGCATGGGCGTGCGGACGCCGTTGCGATCGCCCAGATAGACGTTGTCGCCCATGCCGATCTCGTCGCCGTAGTACAGGACCGGCGTCCCCGGCAGTGAGAACAGCAGCCCGTGCAGCAGCTCCATCTTGCGCCGGTCGTTGCCCACCAGCGGCGCCAGCCGCCGCCGGATGCCCAGGTTGATGCGCATCTCGGTCGCGTGCGCGTAGGCGCGGTACATGTAGTCCCGCTCCTCGTCGGTGACCATCTCCAGCGTCAGCTCGTCGTGATTGCGCAGGAACAGCGCCCACTGGCAGTTGTCCGGGATCTGCGGCGTCTGCGCCAGGATGTCGAGGATCGGGAACCGATCCTCCATGTGAATCGACATGAACATCCGCGGCATGATCGGAAAGTGGAAGTTCATGTGGCACTCGTCGCCGTTACCGAAGTAGGCGGCGGCGTCCTCGGGCCACTGATTGGCCTCCGCCAGCAGCATCCGGTCCTGAAAGCGCGCGTCGATGTGGGCGCGCACCTTCTTGATGAAGGCGTGGGTGGCCGGCAGGTTCTCGCAGTTGGTCCCTTCGGACTCGAACAGGTACGGCACGGCGTCCAGACGCAGGCCGTCGACGCCCTTGTTGAACCAGAAGTCGACGACGTTCAGCAGCGCCTCGTGCACGGCCGGGTTTTCGAAGTTCAGGTCCGGCTGGTGGGCGTAGAACCGGTGCCAGAAGTAGGCGTTCGCGACGTGGTCGAACGCCCAGTTCGAAGGCTCGAAGTCCTTGAAGATGATGCGCGCCTCACGGTAGCGGTCGGGCGTGTCGCTCCAGACGTAGAAGTCGCGCTCGACCGAACCCTTGGGCGCGCGGCGGGCGCGCTGGAACCAGGGGTGCTGGTCGGAGGTGTGGTTCATCACCAGCTCCGTGATGATGCGCAGCCCGCGCCGGTGGGCCTCGTTCAAGAGCTGGTCGAAGTCGGCCAGCGTCCCGCAGTCCGGGTGGATGTCCGTGTAGTCGGCGATGTCGTAGCCGTCGTCGCGCTGGGGCGACGGGTAGAACGGCAGCAGCCAGATCGCCGTGACCCCCAGGTCCTGCAGGTAGTCCAGCTTGCTGGCCAGCCCGGCGAAGTCGCCGACGCCGTCGCCGTTGCTGTCGTAAAAGGACCGGACGCGCGCTTCGTAAATGATCGCGTCCCGGAACCAGAGTGGGTTCCCTTCGAGAGGGACGCTGCGGTGAGGTGGGCTGATCAGGTGTCGTTTCAAGCCTTGGGCCTCCGTCGGCCGTAGGTCTCGGCCAGGTCGCGCATCCGGTCGGCGATCGCGGGCGTCAGGGCGCCGGGCTGCAACCGGAAAGACCAGTTCCCCTCGGCGGTGCCGGGGAGGTTCATCCGGAACTCGTTCCCCAGCCCCAGCACATCCTGCACCGGAACCATCGCCACGTTCGCCACGGACATCATGATGGCCCGAATCATCATCCAATGGATCTCCCGACCGTCATCGTCGGGCGGAGCCCCCAGGTAATGCAGGGTGTTGCGGCGCTCGATCGCCGTCTGCTCGGCGGTGCGGCTGCCGCTGCCGGGATCGTGGAACCACCCGCAGGTCGTGTCGTTGTCGTGGGTGCCCGTGTAGGCGATGGCGTCGCGCGAGTAGTTGTGCGGCAGGAAGGTCTGCGCCTGCGGGTCGGTCCCGAACGCGAACTGCAGCACCTTCAGCCCCGGGAACTTGAACTCGGCACGCAGCGCCTCGACCTCCGGCGTGACGGCGCCCAGGTCCTCGGCCACGAACGCCAGCGGACCCAGCGCCGCGGCCGCCGCCTGGAAGAGCGGGGCGCCGGGCCCGGGGCGCCAGTTTCCCTTGGCGGCGGTCGGCGCTTTGCCCGGGACCTCCCAGTACCGGGTGAACCCCAGAAAGTGGTCCAGGCGAACGGCGTCGAACACCGTCAGCGCCATCCGGAACCGGGCGATCCACCAGGCGAACCCGGCGGCCCGCATGCGGTCCCAGCGGTAGAGCGGGTTACCCCAGCGCTGCCCCGTTTCGCTGAAATAGTCGGGCGGCACGCCGGCGACGAACGTCGGCGACCCGTCGTCCTCGAGAAAGAACAGGTCCCGGTGCTGCCAGACGTCCGCGCTGTCGTGGGCCAGAAAGATCGGCAAGTCGCCCATGAGGCCGATCCCCTGCCGGTGCGCGTGCTCGCGCAGCGCCCGCCAGTCGCGAAAGAAGCGCCACTGAACGAACCGTTCGAAGGCGATCTCGTCGGCCAGCTCCTCGCGCGCTCGGGCGAGCGCGGCTGGGTCGCGACCGCGCAGCTCGGGAGCCCATTCGGTCCAGACGCCGCCGCCGTGTCGCCGCTTCAAAGCCCGATAAAGCGCGAAGTCCTCGAGCCAGTCGGTCGCGCCGGCGACGAACTGCTTGTAGTCGGGGTCGCCGCCCGCGAACGCCCGAAAGGCCGCGCGCAGCCGCTTGTCCTGGGCTCGCGACCGGTCGCCCACACCCAGCAGGCCGTCGGCCACCAGGCTGTCGGTGCTGACCAGGGACGGGTTCCCGGCGAACGCGGACTCGGCGCTGTAAGGCGAATTGCCGTATCCGGGCGGGTTGATCGGCAGTGTCTGCCACCAGCTTTGCCCGGCTGCGGCCAGGAAGTCGACTGCCTCGTGCGCGCCTGGTCCCAGATCGCCGCCCGCGAGACTCGTCGGGTGCAGAAGGATTCCGGCGGTTCGATCAGCAAGCGTCGGAACCCGCAGTGTTTGCATGTCGCGCCTTAATTAAGGTGCGATTCCCCGATTTCAAAGGCCGGCCCACGGCGGACAGCGCGTTTTCCCCTGCTATAGTCAACCCATGGGTCGCGTTATCCTCGGCCTCCTCAAAGGCGCCGTCATCGGGGCGGCGATTGGCGTGGGCGCCTTCAAGCTCGGCATCACGGGCGGGCTCCTCGCCACGATCCTTTATGCCGTCATCGGCGGCGTGGTCGGGATGTTGTGCGGCCGACCGCCCTGGCGGCAGGACACCGTCTGGACGACCGCCCTCAAGGGGATCTTCGGGGCCGTCGTCGGCGGGGCCCTGTACTGGGGTGCCGGCAAGCTGTTCGGTGGGACGCACCTGGCACTCGCGGCCAAGCTGGGCGCGCCGGCGGACCGCCCCCTGGTCGACATCCCGCTGCTGCTCGGCCCCGTGATCGGCGCCGTCTGGGGGATCTTCGTCGAAATCGACGACGGCGGCTCGTCCGAAAAGGCCAAGTCCGGCAAGCTGGCCGGCCCGTCGAAGAAGTAGCTACGCCAGCAGGCTACGGCAACCTAGGGATCGAAAGCGCCGAGCTCGCGGAGGATGTCGTCGTCGCCCAGGTCATCGGGCGGCTGATTCTTCTCGCGCCGCTTGTCGATGAACTGCCGGCGCATGATCAGCAGCGTCTCGGCCAGGCCAAGCAGGATGTACGCCGTGATGAGGACCAGGAAGATGAGGGCCTTGTCCACGCCGTTCAGCGCGACCAGCACCCAGCAGGCGATCAGCAGGATGGACATCTCGATCGTGCGCCGGTTCAGCCGCAGGTCCTTGAAGGACCGGAACTTGATGCGCGAGACCATCAAGTAGGACAGCACCACGACCACGGCGGCCAGGACGCTGTCGCTGACCATGCGGTAGCGGCCCAGGTTGTGGGCGGCGATCACCATCAGCACCAGCACGCTGGCGGCCGGCGGGATGGACAGCCCGACCGTGTACTTGCCGGGCCCCTGCTTGCCGGCCGATTCTTCGCGCCGCGACAAAACGTTGAAGCGCGCCAGGCGCATCACGCCGGCACAGACGAACAGGCCGGCGACGAAGATCCCCAGGCGCCCGAAGCTGGTGAGCCCCCACTTGTAGACCATCAGCGCCGGTGCAACGCCGAACGTGATGCCGTCCGCGAGCGAATCGAGGTCACGGCCGAGGTCGGTCTGGGTCTTCGTCAGCCGCGCGACGCGGCCGTCCGCCGTGTCGAAGAAGAACCCGAAGCAGATCGCCAGCGCCGCCTGGTAGAGGTCGCTGCCCGTTTGACCCGCCGCGGCCGATAGTGCGATCGAAACGAAACCGCACATGACGCTGGAGAGCGTGAACAGGTTCGGAAGAATGTAGTAGGTCTTCCGGAAGTCCACGCGGCAAAGATAGCATGGGTCCCCCCCCGTCATGATTCGCGCCGTCCTGTCCCTGGTGTCGTTCGCAGTGGCCACCTTCCTGCTGGCCACGCTCGGCGCGTTGAGCGGTCTCTTCGACCGCAGCGGAGAGACCGTGCTGAAGCTGGCGCGGCTCTGGTCACGGATCGTGCTCGGGGTTTCGGGCGTGAAGCTCGAGGTCGTCCAGCACGCGCCGCTCGATCGCAAGCGGCCCTACATCGTGATGGCGAACCACGCGTCGATGATCGACATCTGGGCGGTGTTCCTGGCCGTTCCGGTCTCGCTGCGGTTCATCGCGAAGAAGCAGCTGGGCGCGATTCCGCTCTTCGGGTGGGCCATGCGGGCCGGCCGCTTCATCTTCATCGATCGCCAGAACGCCGTGTCGGCGCGCCGGAGCATCGCCGAGGCGTCACGCCGGATCGGCGCCGGGCAGTCGGTGGTCATCTTCCCGGAGGGAACCCGCACGCGGGACGGCCGGCTGATGCCGTTCAAGAAGGGCGGCTTCCATCTGGCGTTGGAGTCGGGCGCCGAGATCGTCCCCGTCGCGATTCACGGGTCGCGCGCGCTGATGCCACGCGGCGCCGCGCTGATCCGGCCCGGCACGGTGCGCGTCGAAATTGGCGTGCCCGTCTCGACGGCCGGGCTGACCGCCTCCGACCGCGAGGCGCTGGCCAACCGGGTCCGCGGCACGATCGCCGGGATGCTGGGCGAACCGCCCGCCGACGAGCTCGATCAGCAACGCGCTCAGTAAAGGACGCGCAGGAGCGTCAGGCCGCAGGCCGGGGCCGTCATGCCGCCCACGGTGCGGTCGCCGGTCTCCAGCATGCGAGCCACGATCGCCGGGTCGAGGCGACCGCGGCCGACGTCGACCAGCGTTCCCACCAGGATGCGGACCATGTTCTTCAGGAAGGCGGTGGCCTCGACCTCGAACGTGACCACGGCGCCCTGCCGGTCGACGTCCAGGCGGCGGACGATGCGACGGGTGGTGCGCCGATCGCAGTCGGAGGCACGGAAAGCGCGGAAGTCGTGCTCGCCGACCAGAAGCGCCGCCGCCACGCGGATCGCGTCCAGGTCCAGCGGTTGCCGCACGTGCCAGGCCGTGCGGGCCCGCCGCGGCGACCGCACGAAATGGCCCCAGACGGTGTAGCGGTACACCTTCCCGCGCGCGGAGAAACGCGCGTCGAAGTCCGGCGCGGCCTCGGCGACCTCGAGCAGCGCGACGTCCGGCGGCAGCACCGTGTTCAACCCGCGCAGCAGGCCGTGCGCCGGCATCGGCTGCACCAGCTCGAAGCTGACCACCTGGCCGTCGGCGTGAACGCCGGCGTCGGTGCGGCCGGCGGCCCGCACGAAGACGCGTTCGGCCAGCATCTGGTGGATCGCGTCCTCGACGACGCCCTGGACGGTGCGCCGCCCGTCCTGGCGCTGCCAACCCGAGAAGTCGGTTCCGTCGTACTCGACGACGGCCCGCCAGCGTCGCGGCGAGGCGGTCAAAACTCGAACAGCAGGCCCAGGGTCCAGTCGGTGTCACCCAGGTGCATGCGGTTCGACTGGCCCAGGCCCGAGATGTCCGAGTGGAAGAACTCGAACGTGATCGCCGTGTGGTTCACGCCCAGGTCGGTGTCGAAGTCCCGCGCGGCGTCCGGGTCCAGGAAATCGAGCACCAGCGCGAGCCCACCCGCGACGTGCCAGCCCATCGTTCCGCCGCGGCCGTGACCGCCGCTGGGGTCGGTCGCGATGTTGTCGTTGCCGTCCGTGTTCTGCCAGTAGGCGTAGTCGAGCCCCACCTTCGCGAACGGCACCAGCGGGATCTTGCGCGTCTCCAGGAAGTGGTCGAAGCGGTACACCAGCGACAGGCTCATCGGGACGACCTTCAACGTCGAGGTGTCGCCGCTCAGGAGCCCGGTTCCGTTCCCCACGGGCGACCTGCCGGTCACCGCGAAGTAGCCCGCGCCCAGGCCCAAGCCCAACGACCCGTACCGGTGGAAGAACTGGTAGTCCAGCTCTGCGCGCATTAGGAGGTCGTGCCCGCCGCCGAAGTACTGGTTGTAGGGGTCCCGCCGCCCGTCGAACTCGCTGTCCACGTTCGGCCGATAGGGCCCGAAGGTCACCTCGAACGCGAATCGCTGCGGCGACCGGAACCGGTTGCCGTTTCCTTCGACAATCGCGGCTTCCGACGCGAAGTCCTGCGCGCGTGCTGGCCGGCTCGCGAAGACCGCGAACACACTGCCAGCCAGCAGGAGGCGCAGCCGACCCCGGGCCGTCATCGGCGTCCTTGCCGGCGGCGTCGCCGCGCCAGTCCCAGCGCCGCCGCGATCCCGACCAGACTCAACGCGCCCAGCCCCGAACGCCAGCCCGGCCGCCGTACGCCGACGGCACAGAAGCCGCCCGACGCCCCGCCGGGGTCCGGCGAGCTGGTGTTGTTCGATGTCGCGTAGCCGTCCCGGTAAACCTCGTAGAAGCTCGATGTCTTGATGGGCTTGCCGTAGACGATCGCAGGCTTGCTGGCATTGCCGCTGTTGTCGATCGCGACGACGGCGGCGGCGTAGGTGATGTCGTTCTGCAAGATCTCCACGCGATACGACGTGGAGATGGCGGACAGCAGCGGCGAACACACGAACGTCGGGTCCAGCCCCTCGAGTCCCGCCGCCGTTTGCGTCGCCGGGCACGTGACGAAAGACGCGGAGAACGGGCCGTTCGATCCGCCTGCGTCGTTCGGGAACTCCTTGAAGACCTGATACTGGTCGGCGCGACTGCACAGGATCTGGTACCCGAGCAGGTCGGTCGTCACCGCTTGGTCGACCTGCTGCCAGTTCATGATCAGCGCCTCGTTTCCGCCTTGGAGCTTTTGTCCGGTCGGGGCGGGCGGCGGCTGGAGGTCGACGTAGACGTTATCGGTCACCGGGAAGTCCGCCCTCCCGTCGCCGTCGTAGTCCAAAAGCACCTGCACGACCTGGTTGAAGGTGCCGTGCGACCCGGTGCACGGGTTGCCTGTGGTGGTGGTTCCACCGTCGGCGTTCGTGGTCGATGTGCCCAGATAGGTGCTGATGGTGCGCGCATCGGTCGAGAGCTGCCATGAGCCCTGGTTGAGGAACGTCAGCAGCGGTTCGGACGCGACCTGGATGCAACGCGACTGATCGCCCTGATAGAGGGGGTCTGCGCAGAGTGAACCGATCCACACCGAGATCGTCCCCGTGTTCCCGGTGCTGGCGATCACCGAAGCGCGTTTGGCGAAGCCGCTCTGTTGCAGCGAGACGAAGAGATAAACAGGCGTGTTGCACTCGCAGCGCGCGATGTCGAAGAACCGGGCGGACTCGAAGGTCGTCAGGTTGACGCCCTTTTCGGACTGGATGCCTACGAAGAAATCCGTCGTCGCGAAGCTCGCCGCGCCGGTCGAACCGCCCGAGCCGCTCAGGATGCTGCCGCCGGTTCCCAGCTGCGCGGCGGCCTGGCGCGCGCTGGCGCAGATCAGGAACGCGGACACGGCCAGGGCGAAGCGAAGATATTTTCTCTGGAGCATGGGCGACGCGACCTCTTCAACCGGCTGGACGGGGTGGCGATGCAAGGAGGATGCCCTCTCCAGAGCGCCGGCCGGGCAGGGGCAGCCGGGGCGGGGTGCCGCTCTGGCGAGAGGCCGGCGGCCACTCTGCCATTTTGGCAACTCCGCCGCGCGCTAATTTAACGCTGCTCGGCGCGCGGGACCTGAGACAGCGCGCCGGCCAGGGACTCCCGCAGCGCCGCGACCGCCGCCGGGTCCACGGCGTGGTCGCCGAACCGCGCGGCGGCATAGCGATCCGTCAGCGTCCGGAAGGCGCCGCCGTCCGGCAGAACGCCGGTCGTGCTCAGGCGCGCGGCGTATTCGTGCGGCGTCTCGTGCGGCTGCCGTGCCCACCCACGGCGGCGCAGGCGATCTGTCGTCCGCCGGTACAGACGCTCGAGCGGGCCATCCTCGGTCGGCCGCGGGGCGTCTTGCGCCGGCGCGCTCCCGCCGCGCGAAACGCGCACGCGCGCACGCCAGGCGCGGCGCAATCGAGAACCCGCCAAGACAAGCACCCCCAACCCCGCGAGCACCGACAGCATGACGCCCGCCCGCGGAACCGCGCCGCCCGGCCCTCGGCCCGCCAGGCCCAGCCAGGCCCGGTGCAGCAAGGCCCGCTGGCGGCCGAGGTCATAGCCGACGATCCAGCGGCTCCACAAGAACTCCAGCGCATCGCCGAGCTGGCTCATTCGTCCGGGCGCCGCCAGGGGAGCGCCCGGCGGCGTCGCATCGACACGCACCCATCCGGCGTCCGGCAGAAATGCCTCGGCCCAGGCGTGCGCGCGGTCTCCGCGAACGGCGACGTAGTGCCCCAGCGCGTTCCACTCGCCGCCACGAAACCCCGTCACGTAGCGGGCGGGGATCCCTGCCGCACGCAACAGCAGCACCGCCGCCGACGCGAAGTATTCGCAGTGGCCCTCTGGCGCGGCAAACAGGAAATTCGACACCGGATCGGTGCCTTTGGGTGGGGCGGGCGGCTTGGTCGTGTACCCGTGCCCGGCCCGGAGCCAACCCGTGATCGCCGCAACCCGGGCGCGCAGGTCCTGGCCGCCGCCCAGGTGGGCGCCGAGCGTCTTCACGTCCCGCAGCTCGTCGGGGACCTCGAGATTGGCGATGCGCGCGCGCGCATCCAGGCTGGCGGGCCCGATTGGCTCGGGCGCGGCCGTCCGCGAAAATGCGGTGTAGTGGGCGTGGGCCAGCGTGACCAGCGCATCGCCGCTGTCTGCGCCGATCCGCAGCGCCGTCTCGCCCGACCAGCGCGGCGTGATTCGAACCAGGCCCGCCACACCCAGGCGGCCGGCCGGCAGCTCGAACGCGACCGGCCGGTCCACCGCCAGCAGAGCGGTGGCCGGCACGCCGATCGCCTCGATCTCTTGCCGGTCGGCGCCGGCCAGCAGCGCCGGGCCGGGTGGGGCAGCCCCGGGTTCCCCGACATAGGCGCGCCCACCGGCTTCGGTCAGGACCGTTCGCAGCTCGGGGCGGCGGCTGCGGATCCAGCGGCCGCCGTCGTAGGTGTCGTAGACCGCGCCGCGAAAGTAGAGCTGCTCTGCCGCCGCGGCCTGCGCTGCGGGCCCGGCGAGCTCGCTGATCCGCGGGATCACCGCGCGTACGACGACGTCGTGGTGAGCGGCCGCGGCCGTCCCGTACCGCCCGATCGTCACTTCGTCGGTCAGCCCCAGCACAGTGGACGGCGCCCGGCCGCCGAGGACGAACCCCGCGCCCAGCCGAGGCACGCAGGCGAACACGGTCACGGCGCCCATGAACACCCCGGCGGCGACCAGGAACGTCGCGCCGAAGAACGCGCCCCCGACGACCCGCCGTGACCCCAGGATGCGGCCAATCCCGACCTTCTGGCTGGGGGCCTGCGCCGAATGGCGGACCAGATAGTTCTCTTCCATCTCGCGCCGGAGGTGGAACAGGATCAACGCCCAGGTCGCCAGCACGACGTACACCGCGAATGCCGCCACGAAGATGAAGGTCGCCGTCACCGTCGACGCGACCAGCACCAGCAGAAACGTCAGCGCGTAGATCTGGACGTAGTCGCGGTGGCTGCGCCGGAAGAGCAGCTTGTAGGCCACCAGCGCCAGGATCAGATCGAAGGCCGGCCCCAGGTCCGCGTCCGGCATCCGGCGCCAGATCCGCCACACGATGGCGGCCAGCAGCGCGCCGGTCGCGGCGCGCACGAAGCGCGCGCCGTGGTCGACGGCGGCGGCCGCCTTGCCGCCGGCGTCGACGAAGAACGAGACCGCCGCCACCACCAAGAAAGCCGTCGCGCTGGTGGGCGACAGTGCGTGCGTCGTCGCCAGCGCGCCCAGCGACGAGAGCACCAGCAGGTACGTGACCAGCTTGTGTGCCGCCTGGAACCTCACGCGCGCCCCGCCGCCTTCAGGGCCGGCGCATCCGGCAGATCGATGCGACCGTCGGCGTGGACCCGCACCGCCGGCCGGCGGCGGCCGCGCGGTCGGGCGCCCGACTCAGGGGCCACGAACGCCAGCAGCCGCAGGAGGCGCGTGAGCTGCGCCGCGCCGACCTCGGGCGGTACCTCGGCGCTGCGGGTCACCAGCCCCACTGCGATTCCGCGGCGGACCAGCTCCACGCACAGGGCGGCCGTCCGTGAAACGGCGAGCTCGAGCCCTTGCGCGCCGGCGTCGGCGTGGTTGTCCAGCTCGATCACCGCTTCGCGTCCGACGTCGTCCTCATGTTCGCGCACGAAGGGCATTCCTCGGCGGGCGCTGGTGCGCCAGTGGATGTCGCGTGGATCGTCGCCGGGGCGAAACAGGCGCAGGCCCGCCAGGTCGCCGTGCCGGCTGGCCCCTTTTTCCCGGGCGGAGGCGCGGGGCGCCGGCAGCGCCCGCAGGACCGCCGCGGGGAGTGGCGCCAGCGCTGGGTACACCACCAGGTCCAGCGGGGCGGCGATCTCGCGGGCCCGCAGCAGCAGCCCGAACGGGAATTTGGTCGCCAAACGGAACCCCGACAGGCGGTGGTGCCCGCGGCGCGGCAGCACGTGCCGGTACGACGTCTCCTGGGCGCGGTCGGCGGGCAGCTTCAAGAAGTAGCAGCGCTTCTCGATGGGACGGCCGCCAACGAGGTCTTCCACTTCGACGGAGAAGGACGGCAACCGCCGCTTGCCGTTGCGCAGCGAGATCCCCATCAGGTAGGGCGTACCGGCGTGAATGGCTGGCGGCGGAATGCGGCTGACGCGAAGCCCGGACAGCGCGATCGTCGACAGGACGCCGCTGGCGGCCAGCAGGCACAGCATCATCCCGAACGACAGGAAGAACAGGTTCAGGCCGGCGTCGACGGCGACGGCGCCCACGAATGCCGTCGCCAGCAGGAACCACCAGCCCTCGCGCGTAGGCGGAAGCTTGCGCCTCATGCGCGACGACTCACCCGGGCGCGGGGAGGCGGTCGAGGATCTCGGCCAGGACGCGTTCCACCTCTTGGCGCGAGCGCGCGACCGCATCCAGCGGGGATGCGGGGATCACCCGATGCGCCAGCACAGGTCCGGCCAGTGACTTGAGGTCGTCGGGCAGAACGTAGTCGCGCCCCTCGGCCAGCGCCGCCGCGCGGGCGGCGTTCCGCCAGGCCAGCGCCCCGCGCGGCGAGACACCAACGGCCAGGTGCGGCGACCGGCGCGTCTCGCGCGCGACGGCCACCACGTAGTCGGCCAGTTCGGCCGAAAAATGCACGCGCTCGGCAGCGTCCTGCAGGCGGCGCACGTCGGCAATCGTCAGCACGGCGGCCAGGCGGGCCAGCTCTTCCTCGGGGCGACCGGGCGTCTCCAGCAGGATCCGCCGCTCGTCCTCGGGCGCCGGGTAGTCGATGCGCAGGCGCAGGAGGAACCGATCCATCTGCGACTCGGGGAGGGGATAGGTCCCGTAGTGCTCTTCCGAGTTCTGGGTCGCCATCACCAGAAACGGGGGTTCCAGCGGATAGCAGCGTCCGTCCACCGACACCTGTCCGTCGTTCATTGCCTCGAGCAGGGCGCTCTGGGTGCGTGGAGGTGTGCGGTTGATCTCATCCGCGAGGAGCAGGTTCGCGAAGATTGGCCCAGGCTTGAATTCGAACTCGCCCGTCTTTGGATCCAGCACTGAAACGCCGAGGACATCGGACGGAAGTAGATCGCTGGTGAATTGCAGGCGGTGGAAAGTCCCTCCGATCGAGCGTGCCAGCGCGCGCGCCAGCGTCGTCTTGCCGACGCCGGGGACGTCCTCGATGAGAAGGTGGCCGCGCGCGCACAGGGCGATGACGGCGTGGCGAATGACTGCCGGCTTGCCCCTCAAAACGCGGCTGACGTTCGCCTCGACCGTGGCGAAGAGCTCGGCCGGCGTGGTGGCTCGCTCGCGAGGCAACGCCGTGGTGGTCATCGACGCTTCGATTATATCAGCGCGCGGCGGTTCGACGGGTCTAGCCGGCAATTCCAAAAGAATTTAAGCTGCGGGTCCGGCTTTCTATATAGTTCTTTCGCAGTTCTTTGGCGCACACACGCTTTTCGGAGATTTTCATGGGGACGAATCGTTCGCGTCTGGCTTCGTTGTCGCTGTCCACGTCATTGCTGGTTGTCGTCGGGGTCCTGGGTGGGTGCGGTGACAACGCGCCAAAGTCAGGCACGGGCGGCAGCGCCGGTGGCGGGCTCGCCGGGATGGGCGGCCACGGGGCGGCTGGTAGCGGCGGCGGCGCACTCGGCGGCGCCGGTGGCCTCGCGGGCGGCGGTGGCGAGGGCGTGGGCGGCGCAGCAGGGCTCGGCGGCGCGGGCGTGGCGGGTTCCGGCGGTGGCGCTGGGATCGGCGGCGCGGGCGGCGCGCCGGTCGCCTGTTACACGACGACGTTCACGACCCCGGCGGCGAACAACGCGACGCTGACCGTGATCGACGACGCCGATCACGCTTGCGGCGACGGCTTTTCGTACACCGTCGTGATCATGAGCAGTGCGCCCGAGGGCACGCTGGTCTCCCTTTACGAAGGGAACAACCTGCTGAAGACGACGAACGTGATGGCCGGCGGTGTCGCCTCGTTCGACATCCAGCTGGCGACGACCAGCACAGCGCAGTCATTGTCGATCCAGTACCCCAGCACTTCGCCGTGCAACGTGACCCGCACGGTCACCGTGAACTGTTCGGACAATCCACCGACCTGCGCGATCAGCCAGCCGGTGATCAGCCCGACGCATCCCGCGTTGAACGGCGTCCCGGTGTCCTCGGGCGGCGACCGCGTGAGCTCGGCCGGGTCGGCCTACCAGGCGACCTTCAAGGTGCAGACCAGCGCCGAAGACGGCCAGCCCATCACGCTGGCAGTCGACAACCAGGCCACGGCGACGGCGATCACGACGATCAACGCGACGGCCATGGGCGGGGTCGCCACATTCACGGCGACGCTGGCGTCCGACGGCAACTGGGAGGCCGTCGCGACCTGCTTCAATAAGAACGGCATCTCCAGCAAGTCGACCAAGGCGACCTTCCCCGTCGACGCGACGCCGCCCAACCTGACCGTGAACAGCCCCACCTCGGGACAGTTCGTCGTCGGTGCGACCGTGCCGGTGTGCGGTCAGACCACGTCCACGGACGCCGCCGCGGCGACGAGCACGCTGGGCGCGAACCCGGCCAACTTCTGCGTGACCGTCGGTTCGGCGGCCACGCCGACCTGCATGGCGATGGCGGCCGTCAACGCTGCCTCGTGCCTGAACATTCCGTGCCCGGGCGCGGGGGCTTCCAACCTGACCGTCACCTTGAGGGACGCGGCCGGGAACCCGACCGCGCAAACGATCACGGGGCTGACGTGCGTGTCCGCCCTGCCGTCGGTGCAGATCATCGCTCCGGCCTCGGATGCGCCCACGTTCACCGACAAGACGAAGCACATCTTGGCCGCCAACGCCCCCACCGGGAACAAGGACCTGGACGCAAACACGCCTGGCGCTCAGGTCAACGTCGTCGCCTGCACCGATACCGTCGGGACAGCCGTGCTGAAGGTCGGCACGCAAGGCGGGGCCCTGGCTCAGCTGGGCGCTTCCGTTCCCACCGTGGCGGCCGTCGCGGGTGACAATTGCCCGGCCGGCCTGGCGAATGTCGTCAAGTTCTCGGGTGTGACCTTGCCCGAGAGCACCGAAAACGCCGACGGCAGCTTGGCTGCCGCCACCGAGCTGACCGTCACGGTGACGTCGAACGCCAACGTGAACGCCGTTGGCATCAGCTCGCCGGATGATGTGTGGGTCGACACCACCCCTCCGGCCGTCACCCAGGTCGGCACCGTGTGCGGTCAGTTCATGCAGTCGTCCAGCACCGTGCACCAGGATCTGAGCTTCAACGCCGACGACAAGATCGTGGTCCTCGACGTGACCAACGGCTCGGTGACGACGACCTACGACACGCCGGCCTTCATGAACGGTGTGGCGACTTTCCCCGGGGTCGCGCTGACCCAGGGGTTGAACGCGATCGTCGTAACCGCGAGCGACCCGGCCGGCAACGCGACGCTGATGGCGCCCAACCCCTGCCCCGTCACGATCGGAGCGGCGCCCGTCGTGACCTTCACGACGCCAACCGCGGGCGCGGTCCTGTGCCCGGTCGGCGCGACCAGCACCGCGTGCATCGCCGACAACGACGCCGGTACAGCGGGCTGGCAGGGCAGCCTGAGCGTCAGCGTGACCGTCGGGACCGCGGCTGCTCCGGGCACGGACACCGTCACCTTCTCGATCGGCGGCAACACGCTCGGTAGCGCGAACCTCGACGGGACCGGCCACGCCCAGCTGAACGGCGTGACGCTCCCCGAAGGCGTCCAGACCATCGTCGCGACGACGGCCAACCTCGCCGGCGCCGGCGTCGGCACCGGCAGCGTGACGGTCACCGTCGACACCGCGCCCCCCGGCGCGCCGACGGGGTTGAACGTCTCGGTTCTGGATCGGCGTAAGACCTCGATGCAGCTGACCTGGACAGCTCCGACCGATGGAGCCGGCGGCAACGTTGTCGGGTACCAGGTCCGCTATGCGAAGGTGCCGATCGACGCGAGCAACTTCGACAACCCGGCGGTGACGACGGCGGTGCCCTATACGGGCGCGCCGGCGAACGCGGGCCAACTCGACGGGCTCACAGTTACCGGCCTATATATAGAAAACGGCTACTACTTTGCTGTCGAGGCCACGGACATTGCAGGTACTGCGAGCGGGTTGCTGACGACCCCCTCGGGTGGGTCGTGCACCTGCGCCGGGCAATGTTGCGCCGCACACTTCACGACGACTGCAATCACGGGAACGACGGGTAGCTCCACTGAAGGCGCCGGTACGTCGATGGATGGTTCCGGCGACGCTAACGGTGACGCCCTTTCTGACCTTTTCGTGGGCTCGTCGAGCGGGGGGCGCGCGTATCTGTTCTTCGGCAGCAAGCCTACGCCCGTTA
>JBJMQQ010000207.1:0-14789 GCA_045802645.1 Polyangia bacterium | reverse complement strand
GTTGCCGTGCCAGCTCGCTGAACCCCTTCAGCAGATCCGCCCGTACCCGCAAAAGCCATGCGGCATCCGTTCGGGCTTGGCCGCTGCTGCGCTCGCCGCGCCCATGCCGACCGCAAAGGTAATCGCAAAAAGAGCAGAGAGAGCAATCTTCTTGAGCATGGGGTCTCCTTGTGGTCTGGTCGGTTTTCAGTTCCGAAGACGCGCTGCGTTCAGCGGCATCTTCGGGACCACAGGGAGCAACCGCGGGACCATGGCGGAGGGGCGGAAAATCAGGGACTTAGAGGCCTGCGACGGTCATTCCGGCGTTCCGGTTTCATATCCGTTTACGCAAGCAGAGTTACGCTTTATGGTTCGGGTGTTAGCTTGATAACGCCGAACGAGAGCACAACCTTCGTTCCGAGAACCGAGGCCTCCGATGACGCGGTGAGAGTGCCGCTGTTGTTGATCGTCGGAGACAACAGAGCGAACGTCCCGCAGGGCCGGGCCCGGATCGCGAGCTTCTCGGGATCCCTGGTGGTGGGACGCCGCGAAGCGACACAGGTCGACCCCGGCCAGTCCTCGCTGGTGCTGGCCGACAAGATGATCTCGGGCCAGCACATGGCCATCAGCCCGGCGCCGGAAGAAGGTGTCTACGAGCTGACCGACCTCAGCAGCACCAACGGCACGGTCGTGGACGGCGAGCCGGTCGAGACGACGACCAAGCTGCGCGACGGCTCGATCATCTTCGTGGGCAGCCACGTCCTGGTCTTCCGGGTGGTGACCATGTCGGAGCTGTCGGCGGTCGAGGCGGAGCTGGCGAAGCCACTTGCGCCGGTCGCCACCGTGAACCCGGCGCTGGCGACGATCAGCCGCAAGCTCCGCAAGCTGGCGGTCGCAGGCGAAGAGGTGCTGCTTACCGGCGAGACCGGCGTGGGTAAGGAGGTGTACGCGGCCGCGATACACCGGGCCAGCGGTAGGCCCGGGCGGTTCGTTGCCATCAACTGCGCCGCCATCCCGCGGGAGCTGGTCGAGACGGAGCTCTTCGGGTACGCGCGCGGCGCCCACTCGCAGGCGGCAATCGCCAAGCCGGGCATCATCGAAGAGGCCGAGAACGGCACGCTTTTTCTGGACGAGATCGGCGAGATGTCGCCGGAGCTTCAGACCAAGCTGTTACGGTTCACGCAGGACCGGATGCTGGCGCCAGTGGGCGGCTTGCGGCCGCGCCGCATCGAGACGCGCATCGTCGCGGCAACGAGCCGCACGACCGCGGCCACGCAGTCCGGCGGGTTGGGGCTACGCGCCGACCTGGCGGCCCGGCTGGGCGCCGAGGCCATTCGGATTCCGCCGCTGCGCGAGCGGATCGAGGATCTGGGGGCGCTCGCCGCGTACTTCATGGGCGAGCGCACGAAGCCGCTCGAACTGTCGGCGTTCCAGGCCCTGTGCCTTTACCAGTGGCCGGGAAATGTGAGAGAGCTCGGCAAGGTCATCGCATCCGCGGAGGCGCTGGCGCGGGACGCGGAGCGGGTAGGGGTCGAGCACCTCCCCGCGACACTGGTCGCCGCCCCCAAGATCCGCAGCCAGCACGGGCGGCGCAAATCCCGGCCCCCGCCGGACGCCGCCGAGCTGGAGGCCTTGATTCGCCGCTTCCGCGGCAACATGATGCGCGTCGCCCGCGAGCTGGATCGCAAGCCGGCGCTGGTCTATCGATGGGCCAAGCGATTCGGGCTCAACGCGGACGAGTTCCGGGACAAGAACGACGCATGAGCAATGTGGGCGCGTGAGCGATGTGATCGCCGACACCGGTTTCGATCGCCGGTGATGAAACCCAAACTTATGTTGTCCAAGTTTCGTCCGTCGTTGCGCGCGCTGTATGTAGGCGAATGGAAGACCTAATTCAGCTCCTGCGCCCGGCGGGCGGCGGCATCCACACGGTCAGCACGGGACGCGCCGCCCGTGAGCTCTTGCAAAAGGCGCTCTACGCGGCGGGCGACGAAGCCGAGGTGCAGTCCAAGTGGCGCCAGGCGCTGGCGGGCCTCAAACAAGCGCGCGTCGCGATCGTCGGAATTCCGTCGGATTGCGGCGCCGGCCTGATCCGCGGGGCGGCCTTTGGTCCCGAGGCCGTGCGGGCCGCGCTGCTGCGGGCGTGCCCGGACTTTCCAGCGCGGGCCGCCCGCGCCGGAGTCGTCGATGTCGGGGACGTCTTCGTCGTGCCGCAGCTTCTGACGGACGACATGCTGAGCGAGGACCAACGCCGGCGTACGCGCGCCGCGCTCTACGGACCAGCGGCTGCCGCAAACCCCGACCTGCCCGTGGCGCCCCTGACCGCCGCGGAGCGCGTCGTCGATCGCCTGCTGGCCGAGGCGCCCGGATTGAAGGTGTTCATGATCGGCGGTGATCACTCTGTCGCTTGGCCGGTGGTCGCGGCGCTGGGACGTCACGTGCGCGAGCCCTGGGCGATCGTCCATGCCGATGCGCACACGGACCTGCTGCCGGAGCGTCTCGGGATCCGGATCTGCTTCGCGACGTGGGCGTATCACGCCAACGAGTTGCTGGGGCGGGGCGGACGAATGATTCAAATCGGCGTGCGGGCCTCATCTCGGTCCAAAGAGCATTGGGAGTCGACGTTGGGCGTGAAACAATTCTGGGCCGACGAGGTCCGCGCGAAAGGGGAAGCCGTGATTGACGACGTGATTGCGCACCTGCAACGAATCGGCGTGCGTGCCGTGTACATCTCCAACGACATCGACGCGACGGACGGCGCCGCAGCGCCGTCGACCGGCGCCCCCGAGCCGGACGGGTTGACCCCGTCGTTCGTGCGCGCGTTGATCCGGCGCGTGTCGGCGGCGTTCCCGTTGCTGGGGGCCGACATCGTCGAGGTGGCGCCGCCCGTCGGCAGCGCGGCGGACTCACGCGCGACGGCGGACATTGCGGCGGCTTACATGATGGATTCTCTGGCGGCGCTGGCCGGCGCGCCCGAGCTGGCGGCGTCATGAGCTCCCGCCCACCCGCAGATCCGCCGGAAGAAAACGGCGAGAGCGAGACGGACGACCCCCGCCTGGTCGCGGCCTGGCGCGCGCTGGAAGAGGGGGACACGGAAAAGGCCCGCAGCGAGTCGGCGGCGCTTGATCAGAACGCGCCGGAGACCTTGCTGCTGCTCGCGGCCTGCGCTCGCGAGGACGGCGACGTGAAGCAGGCGCTGGCGCTGGTGGTTCGCGCCGAGGCGGCGGCGCCCGACTGGGCGACCCCGCCGCTGTGGCAGGCCGAGCTGCTGGCCGGTGAGCCCGAGCGGCTGGAAGATGCGCTGCGCGCCGTGGAGCGGGCCCTGGATCGGGCTGACGACGAGGCGGAGTTCCTTTCGGCGATTGCGCTGAAGGCGGGGCTGGAGATCGAGCTCGGCGATACGGACGCCGCGCGGGAGACGATGCAGGACCTGCCACCCGCGGAGGTGCGGCTGGGCGACCTCGACACTTCGCTCGAGATCGCCGACCTGCACATCGCCGTCGGCGAGGTCGAGACCGCGCGCGAGCGCCTGCGCGTCGTCTGCGAGGAACACCCGGAGTCGGCCGACGCCTGGTACATGCTGGGCGCCGCTGCCGCCGAGCTGGACGACGAGGACGCGATGCGGGCCGCCTGGAAGCGGACCTGGACGCTGGACACGGCGCCCGGGCGCGACGGGGACGAGGAGCCCGCGCTTTCTGAAGAGGAGCTGGCGGCGGTCGCGGAGGCCGCGTTGCGCGAGCTTCCGGAACGGGCGCGCGAGTTGCTGCGTGGCATCCCGATCGTGATCGCCGACCATCCCGCGGAGGCCGACGTCGACGCGGGCCTGGACCCGCGCGCGTTCGGGATGTTCTCCGGAACTGCTCACCCGGATGCCGGAATGGGCCTGGGCGGTCAGCCCGGGTTGACGCAGATCGTGCTGTTTCGGCGCAACCTGGAGCGGGCGGTGTCCGACCCCGACGAGCTGCGCGAGGAGGTCCGGGTCACGCTGCTGCACGAGACCGGTCACTTCTTCGGCCTATCGGACGCCGAGCTGGAAGAGATGGGGCTGGGCTAGGCGGCGAAAGCGAACGCGAATGCCCTGCCTTGACAACCCCCCGGGTGCTCAGCATGATGCGCGCCCACACCGCGGCACGCGGGACGGATCTCAATAAGGAATCGAAGTGGCGAACATCAAGTCGGCAGAGAAGGCGAACCGCCAGCGGGTCAAGCGAACGGCGCGGAATGTGGCGCAGACGACGGCCATGCGCACGGCGATCAAGAAGTTGCGCTCGGCAATGGGCGGCAAGAAGGTCAAGGAGCTGCAGCCGCTCCTCAAGACCGCGGTCCGCGCGATCGACAAGGCGGCGTCGAAAGGCGTCATCAAGAAGGGGACCGCCTCGCGCCACGTCGCGCGATTGACGGTCGCCGTCGGCCGCCTCAACGCGCCGAAGTAACCGGACCCGCGGAGTCCGCGGCGAGCGTCTGAACCAGACGCGCGAGCGCGACCTCGGGGTCCATCTTCGAGCTCTTGAGGTCGACGTCCGCCTGGAACAGGCGGTCGAACGCGCCGGCTAGCGACGCGCGCGACATCCGCTTGGCCGGCACCAGGATGTCGTCCAGGAAGTACGGGTTGATCCCCACGGCCGACGCGATGTCGCCGCGGGCGGCGCCGCTGGCGGCCAGCTCCTTGGCGCGCCAGACCTGCCGCAGGTGGCGCGCCAGCATGTACTGGATACGCAGCGCGGGCTCCCGATTGCGAAGCATGTTGGTGAGCAGGGCCAGCGCGACGCCGACGTTGCCGGCCCCGATGGCCTTCGTCAGCTCGAAGATGCCGCGCTGCCGGGTTTCGGCCACCAGCGCGTCGACGTGAGCGACGGAGATCGGCTCGGCCCCCGCGTAGAGCGCCAGCTGATCCAGAACTTGCGAGAGGCGCCCCGGGTCCGGCCCGGTGACGGCGCCCAGCGCTTCGGCTGCATCGGCGGCGATGGCGATCTTGCGGTTGCGCGCCTCGGTCCGGATCCAGCCCGCGACCTCGCGGTCCCGGAGCGGGCCGAAGACGTGCAGGTACCCGCGCTTGCGCAGCGTCTGGAAGACCTTGAACCGGACGTCGACCTTTTCGGCGAGCAGCAGCAGGCACGTCGACGGGTTCGGGTCCTCGGCGTAAGCGGCCAGCGGCTCGAGATCGGCGGCCTTGACGTCGTCGACCCCCTTGCCGACGACCAGCCGTCGGCGCGCCATCATGGGAACGGTCCGGGCGGTCGACAGCGCCGCGCCCACGCCCTTGTCCTTCAGCTCGAACGTGTCGTGATTGAACGCCGCGGCGGCACCCGCCTCGGCCAGCACGGCGGCGCGGATCGCCGCGGCGGTGGCCTCGACCAGATAGGGCTCACCCGAAAGGCAGTAGATGGGGTCGATCTGGCCGCGAGCCAGCGCACCCGCGATGTCCGGCTGTTGCTGCGGCGGGGCCACGCCTCGTTGTACTACACTCCGGCCCGGCAGCGATGCGGATCCCCCAGGCGCTGTTGCGGTGGTACGACGGCGCCCGGCGCGAGCTGCCCTGGCGGCGCGAGGCGTCGCCGTACCGGACGCTGGTCTCGGAGCTGATGGCCCAGCAGACGACGCTGGCGGTGGTCGTCCCGTACTTCGAGCGGTTCATGACCCGGTTCCCGACGCTGGCGACGCTGGCGGCCGCCACGGACGAGGACGTCATGGCGCTCTGGTCCGGGCTCGGGTACTACGCGCGGGCGCGCAACCTGCGTCGCGCGGCGGTCACCGTCGTCGCCGAGCATGGCGGGGCGCTTCCGCCGACAGAGGACGAGCTGCGGCGGCTGCCGGGCGTGGGCCCCTACACGGCGGCCGCCGTCGCGTCGATCGCGTTCGGCGCGCGCACGTTCGCCCTGGACGGAAACGGCGCGCGCGTGCTGGCGCGGCTCTTCGGCGTCGCCGAGCCAATCGATAGACCGAGCACACGGGCGCGCTTGCGGACCCTGGGTGAGGCAGAGGTGCCGGCGCAGCGTCCCGGTGACTTCAACCAGGCGGTCATGGAGCTGGGGGCTCTGGTCTGCACGCCGCGCAACCCGCGCTGCGACGCCTGTCCGGTCAGCGCCGTCTGCGTCGCGCGGGCGCGCGGATTGACGGCGGCGCTGCCGAGCCGATCGCCCAAGGCGTCGCGGCCGATCGTACGCGTTGCCTGCGCATGCATCACCGACGGCGCGCGGGTGCTGCTGGTCAAGCGCGCCGGCGGCTTGCTGCGCGGCACCTGGACGCTGCCGGAGCGTGAGGTCGGCGAGGGCGCCGAGGCAGAAGCGGAGACAACCGCCGACGCGCCGGCGGCGGTGCGCCGTCTGGCCCGCGATCTGGGGATGCGTCCGTCGGCGGTCGACCGGCAGGGGGTGGTCCGGCAGATCTTCACGCACCGGGACGTTCGCGCCGAGGTGTTCCGGATTCGCGTCGGCGGCGCCGCGGACGCGAGCCGGGTGGCAGATGCGCCGGATGCTGCGGACGCGCGGTGGTTGGCCGCCGCGGCGCTGGCGGAGGTTGGCCTCTCCAGCTTCGCCCGGAAGACCATCGCCCTCGGGCTGGGGCAAAAACGGGACACGGCCGCCCTTCGGCCGTAAAAGGAGACGTGGTGCGGCTGGTTTTCGTCTATGTCCTGCTGTTCGCCGCCTGCGCGGCCGCACAGACCGCCCCGGCGCTTCCCGGAACCTACGGCGCGGGCGAGCCGCTGCCGCCTCCAGTGGCGCCAGCACCCGGTGCCCCGCCGGTGGCCGGGGGGCCGCCCGCCGCCAGCGCCGGCCCCGCCGATCCGGGGGGCGACGCCGATTTTTCGGACGCCAAGACGCGGTTCGAGAGCGGGACGGACGCCGAGGCGGCGCGCGGGGCGCTGGAGACTTTCGTGGCGCACCACCCGCAGCATCCGGCCCGCCCCGCAGCCGAGTTGATGCTGGCGCGGCTGGCGCTCTCGCGTGGCGACGCGGCCGGTGCCCGTGCGCTCGTGGAGCCGCTGACCGCCGCGCCGCCCGAGGTGGGCGTCGCGTCCAGTGCTCGTTACTACCTGGGCCTCGCGGAAACGCGGCTCGGGCACTTCGCGCACGCCCGAGAGCTGTTACTGCCGTTCCTGCCGCCGCCGGGTGGCGCGGGCCCGGGCGACGACGCGCTGGTCGAGCTGCGCGGCTCGCTGGCCATCGCCACGGCTGGCGCGGGCGACGGCCCCGCGGCTGTCGACCTGTGGGACGCGTACGCGCGGGGCGGTCGAGACGCCGAGAAGATCTACGCCCGGATGAAGATCAGCGACCTGGCTGCCGGCCTGTCGCCGGACGCCGCGCTGCAAGCGTTCCGGTCGGCGCCGCCCAAGGGGTTGGCGCGCGCGCTGCTGGGCCCGGCGGCTGCCGCTGCGCTGCGCGCGCACGGTGATGCGTCGGGTGCCGGCGAGATCGAGTCCGAGGCGGAGTCGGCCCGACACGCGAACGGCATCGAGACGGCGGCCGATCGCGGCGGCTCGGCGGGGGATGCCTCTCGCGTCGGTCTCGAGCTGGCGCTGTCAGGCAAGTTTCAACCGGTCGGTGAGGCCGCGCTGCGGGCGGCGATGCTGGCCACCGGCGCACCGGCCACGCCCGGCCTGCAGCTTTTCGTGCGGGACGCCGCCGGAGACACCGAGCGGGCCGCCCGCGGGATCGCTGACCTGTCGCGCGGACAATCCGTCATCGGGATCATCGCAGCGGTCAACCCGCGGCTCTTTCAGGGCGAGGCCGGCGCCGCGGCCCTGGCGCCGGCGGCGGACGAGGGCGTCCCGACGTTGATGCTGGACGACGCGCCGCCGGGCGCGGGCTCACCGGCTTTTCAGCTGGTTCATTCGGCTGCCGGACGGGCGAGCGCGCTGGCGCAGGCGGCGCTGGGGTTGGGCGCGCGCGAGTTCGCCGTCATCGGTCCGGACACCGCGGTCGGGGGCGCGCTGCGGCGGGCCTTCAAGACCGCCGTCGCCGCCGGCGGCGGGCGCGTCGGCGCGGACCTCAGCTATCCGCCGAGGTCGACCTCTTTCACGGCCGCAGTGGCCGCGATCAAGAAGGCGCAGCCGCAGGTCGTGTTCGTCGCCGACGGCAGCGATCGACTGGAGCTGATCGCGCCCGCGCTGGCTGCCGCCGATCTGTGGCCCGCGCCCTGGGGCGCCCCGCGGCCGGCGGGCGCGGCCGGCAAGCCGAAGCCGCGCAACGTGCTCTTGCTGTCGACGGCCGCCGACCTGTCGCCTCGCCTGTTGCAGAGCGCGGGCCGCTACGTCCAGGGCGCGCTGCTGGCGCCGGGGTTCTACGCGGGCGCCGCCGATCCGCGGGCCGCCGCCTTCGTGCAGGCGTACCGGACCGCATACGGTCAGGATCCGCACGCGACGGAGGCCTACGCGTTCGACGGCGTCAACGCGATCCGCGCGGCGGTTGCCGGCGGCGCGCGCACCCGGGGCGAGCTGACCCGTGCTCTTGGCAGCGGCACGTTCGACGGGCTCACGGGGACGCTGCGCTTCGGGCCGGATCACTCCCGCGCGGATCCGCCGCGGCTGTATGTCGTCCAGGGCGACGACATCAAGCTGTGGCGCTGACGGCTGTCGCTCAGCTTCGTCCATACTGACGATCGCAACTGATCATCGCCCCGCGCAGTGCAGGGGTGACGATCGGTCAATCGCGGGTTCGGGTCGGAGCTCCTCTTTTTGTCGCGCTCCTGGCGGTGGCTTGCCAGTCGTCTGGCTCCGGCAACGGTGGCATGGCGGGGGGAACGTCGGGCAGCACGGGCGGAAACGGCGCGACGGGCGGGGATCCCGACCTGCCCGAATCTGGCGGCGGGCGGGCCTCCCGCCTTGCAGCCGGTCCCTTCGCCCGCCCAGGCTACGTACGGAGATCGCCACGACCGGCGCGGAGCTTCGCTGGATCGGCAACGAGAACAGCCAGGCGACGCGCACGACGTCCAGCGTCGGCAACGTGCCCAACGGCGGACCCTCGAACGCGTGGTACCCGTTCGAGACGAACGTTTCGTACCGGACCGGACTCTACGGGACCAGCCGGGGGCAGAACCTCGGGTTCCGCTGCGCGCGCGTCCTCTGAGACGGCGGTCAGCGCGCGGCGGGCAGGGTCGCGACCCAGCTTTCGAGCGACGCCAGCTTGTCGCGTCCATCCGGCAAGCTCGCCAGCGCGTCGCGCGCGCCGCGGATCGCCTGCCGGGCTTCGACGCTCCGGTGCAGGTCCCAGTACGTGTGGGCCAGCGTCGATCGGGCGTCTGCGCAGGCCGGGCGGTCGAACCTCGGCAACCGGTCGCAAATCGCGAGCACCTGTTCCAGCAGCGCCAGCGCCCGCTCTGGCCGGCGTTGCGCGACCTCGATGTGCGCGATCCCGAGCAGCGGGTACAGCCGCTCTGGCGTACCGGGCGCGAACCCTGCCTCCGCGACTCGAAAATCCGCCAGGCTTTCGGACCACCGCTCCAGCTGCAACAACACGAAGCCGCGGACCACATGGAAGACCGTCCACTCCGTGTCGCCGGGCTTGAAGACCCTCGTCACGATGGCCTCTGCTTCAGTGACCGCTTCCAGCGCCGCGCCGTAGTCGCCGGTCTCTTGTAGCTCGCCCGCCAAGGTGACCAAGCTCGTCTCGATGTCGGGGTGGCTGGGCGGA
The DNA here is from genome assembly GCA_045802645.1 of Polyangia bacterium. Taxonomy (GTDB): domain Bacteria; phylum Myxococcota_A; class Polyangia; order Fen-1088; family Fen-1088; genus JADGRB01. The sequence goes on along the minus strand of JBJMQQ010000207.1, from coordinate 5,181 downwards.
AGCAGCGCCCGCTTTCGGCGCAGCGCTTCGCGCATCTGCGCGAGCGCCTCGTGGAACCGCCCCTCCTTGTCGAGGACGGCGCCGCGGTTTTGCGCCAGCCACGCCCAGAGGAGCTCGTGTCCGCCCACCCGCGTCAGCAGCGTCGTCGCGATTTCGGTCCAGGCGTCGTGCGCGCCAGGCGCGCTGATCTCCCCGGACAGGATGACCAACTGGACCGCCGCCTCGGCGGCGACGTCGTCATCGTGGGCGATGAAGCTGTGCTCGAACGCCTGCTGATACGCCCGCGCAGCGGCGGCGTAGTGTTGCGGCTGATGCGCTTCGGCGCGACCCAGCAAGGCCAGCGCCTCGCCGAGCAAGCGACCATAATTCAGTTCGGTCGCTTCTCTCAGGATCGGCTTCATCGCCTCGGTCACCGCGGGCGCATCGCCGGTCTCGATCCGGGGCGCGAGCTCGCCCAGGCTCTTTTGAAGGCGCGCCACCGACGACGCAACACGCGCGTCGTCGGGCGGTGGCCGCACCTGCCTCAGCGAAACGACGTCCTTGCAGCGGTCGAGAGACGGCAACGCCGACGCCGCACGAAGCGCGTCAGCGATGGTCGGTGAGACGGGCGCCGACAACACGTCCGTCAGCGCCTGCAGGTCGTCGCGACGGCGGCCGAGGCAGCCCATGCGCAGATCGAGAATTTCGGCCGACTGCTCGCCCCGGACGTGAGTCGCTTCGCAGGCGTCCGTGTACTGGGCGGCCCACGCTTCCGCGTAGCGGTCCAGGAGCTCGCGGACCTGGTCGACCAACCCGGACGCCACCGCATCGGCGCGTTTGCCGAGCGCGTCCAGCACCGCCGAACGACGGGTGCGTGGTCCGCGGGCATCCAGCTCCCACGCGCCCGTTAGCCGCTGAGTGGCGCCCCGGCACAGGTTCCCCCGGCGGTGCTCGGCGGACCAAAACCCAAACAGCGTCAGTCCGACGACCAGCGTGCCCACGGCCACGCCAGCCCGCCGCCGGCGCGTCCTGCCCGCGCCGCGGTTCAAGGTGCGGATCAGCGCCTCCATGGACGGCCAGCGGTCTTCAGGAATGGGCGAGAGCCCCCGCAGAACCACGCGCCGCAGCCAGGCCGGCACACCGGACCGGCGATCGGCCTCTCGCACCCGGCGCGCGATGATCTGCGCGCGCAGGGAGTCCACGTCCGGGCCGGCGAACGGGCGCTGGCCGAAGAGGATCTCGTACAAGCTGACGCAAAAACTGAACTGATCGCTGCGCCAGTCCCCAGGTTGACCGGCCAGCTGTTCGGGCGCCATGTAGGCGGGCGTCCCGAGAAATGCGCCCGTTTCCGTCAGGCGGGCGTGGTCTGACGGCGTTGCCGCCACGTCTGCCACGTCGCCCGAGTCGCTGGGCAGCTCTTCTTCGCCGACCCATCGCGCGAGGCCGAAGTCCATGACGCGGACACCTCCGCCCTTACCGACCATCACGTTCTGTGGCTTGAAATCGCGGTGCACCAGCCCGGCCGCGTGGGCGCTGGCCAGGCCTCGCCCGGCGGCCAGGAAGATCTCCAGCACCTGCCGCCACCCGGGCCGCGGTGTCGTGCTTCGCGCCCATTCGGCGACGGTCATCCCATCGACGAACTCCATCGCGACGAACACGCTGTCGCCGATCGTCCCGACGTCGTGGACCGCAACGACGTTTTCATGGGACAGGCGGGCGATCGCTTTCGCCTCGCGGCGCAGGCGCGCCGTATGCGCCGCCCGCCGTTCCTCGCGGTGCGGATGCAGGATCTTCAGCGCCACGCGGCGGTCCAGCTCCGGGTCTCGGGCGGCGTAGACGTCGCCCATGCCGCCGCGTCCGACCAGCCCCAGCACCACGTAGCGGCCGGCCCGCGAACCAGGCGGCAGGGGTGCCGCCGGGGTCGGCACGTAGCCGTGGGCCCGCACGGTGGCCGTCGCGCGCGCGTGAGAGCTGCTCGCCTGCGCCAGCCGCTCGTTGCAGCCGGAACACTCGGCCAGGTGACTCTCGACCGGGCGCAACTCGCCGACGGGAACCGCCCCGGCGATCAGCCGTAAAATCGTGGCCTCCTGCAAGCAACTCATGGAGGGGCGCTTCCAGCGTCGGAAGGACCCGCTGCCGGAGGCGCGGCGCGCACCTTAGCACGCGCCTGCGCGATCAAGCCCGACGTGCGTTGGCGCTGCGCGCGCGCGCCACCGGTTGGGGCCGGCACGCGACCCGGATCCAGCGGGCACGCGCGTCATAGCCTGAGTCCTCCTGGCGCGAGATCATGCCGGGAATTCCCAGGCGGCAGGCCTCGCGGTGAAAATCGACCCCGGAGCCGCCAATGTGGTCCAGGAAGCGCAAGCAGGTCGTCTCGGCGACGCGGGCCAACAGGCTGGCCAGCAGGTCCTTGCGGCGGCTCAGCGGGACGGCCCGTAGATCGCTGCCGTCGAAGTAGGGGAGGTCGAACAGGAAGTAGGCCAGCGTCGCCTTGCCCCGGCCGGACAGCGCGGACGACAGCCCGGCCGGATCCGGATGGCCGTCGGCGCGCAGGGCGGTCAGCACGCCGTCGACGATCAGCGTCTTCGCCGGCAAGAGCCGCACGTCGGTCGCGACCCGCTTGCGCCGCGCGGCGGTGGCCTTCGGCAGCGGCGCGCCGTCCGGCCCCAGCAGCGTGACGTCGTCGCCGTCGACCCGGGCCAGCATCCGCTCGCCGGCCATTTCCATCTCGTGCAGCCACCCCGCGCCGCTGGGCGGAGCCGCGCGATCGGTCATCACGGGGACGCGCAGCGGGTCGGGTACCGGCGCCTGGCGGGCGCCTTCGACCTCGCGCACGTCCAGCTGCCCCCGGTTCGAGTGCCAGACGTGGTCGCGCTGGGCCGCGATTTCGTCCAGGGTGCGCCCGGTCGTGACGCTCTCCGGTCGCTGATCGGTGATGACGCCCTTGGCCTCGTCGCGGGTGTGGACGTCCTTCTCCTTGATCAGCAGCCAGGCGCGGTCGTCGTCGCGCGCACCCGGTCCGCGCCCCTTCAATTTGATCAAGGCAAATCCGCCGTGCAGCTTGTCACCCTTCAACAAAAACTTTAAGTTCCCGGCGGCGAAGTCCTTGTGCGGATCGCCCTGCGGCTCCCACGTTCCGCGGTCCCACAGCAGCACCGTCCCGCCGCCGTATTGCCCCTTCGGAATGATCCCCTCGAACTCGGCGTACGTGATCGGGTGGTCTTCGGTCTGCATCGCCAGCCGCTTGACCTTGGGGTCCAGGGACGGCCCCTTGGGCACGGACCAGCTCTTGAGGACGCCCTCCAGCTCCAGCCGGAAGTCGTAGTGCAGGCGGCTGGCGGCGTGCTTCTGGATGACGAACATCCGCTCGCGCCGCGCGCGCTTGGGGGGTGGCTCGCCCGGAGGCTCCCGGGTGATCCCGAAGTTTCGCTTCCGGTTGTATTCGGCGAGGCCCATCCCGCTATGTTAATAACCCTCAACATGCGGATGTCCCAGACCCTGGTCCCGACCCTCAAGGAAGCTCCGTCGGAAGCGGAGGTCCCGTCGCACATCTTCATGGTGCGCGGCGGCTATCTGCGGAAGGTGGCGGCCGGGATCTATTCGTTCCTGCCGCTCGGCTGGCGGGTGGTGACCAAGGTCGAACGCATCATCCGCGAAGAGCTGAACGCCGCCGGCTGTTCCGAGGTGTTCCTGCCGGCCGTCATCCCCGCCGAGCTGTGGCAGGAATCGGGCCGCTGGGACAAATACGGCGATCAGCTGCTGCGCTTCAAGGACCGCAAGGGGGGTGACTTCGTCATCGGCCCCACGCACGAAGAGGTGATCTGCGCGCTGGTGCGGTCCGACGTGCGCAGCTGGCGGCAGCTGCCGCTGAACCTGTATCAGATCCAGACCAAGTTCCGCGACGAGCTGCGGCCGCGCGCCGGTCTCATGCGCGGGCGCGAGTTCATCATGAAGGACGGCTACTCGTTCCACGTCGACGAGACCGACACGCAGCGCGAGTACAAGAAGATGTACGACACGTACACGCGCATCTTCACGCGCTGCGGGCTGAAGTTCCGGGCGGTCGAGGCCGACACCGGCAACATCGGCGGGTCGCTGTCGCACGAGTTCCAGGTGCTGACCGAGACGGGCGAGGACGCGCTGGTCGCTTGTGACAACTGCGACTACGCCGCCAACGTCGAGCAGGCCGTCGCGCGCGCGCCCGAAGGCACCCCGACCGCCACGGCGGCCGTCGCGAAGGTGGCGACGCCTGGCAAGCAGAGCATCGCGGACGTTTCCGCGTTCCTGAAGGTCGCGCCGGAGACGCTCGTGAAGACGATGATCTACATCGCCGACGGCAAGCCGGTGGCGGTGCTGGTCCGCGGCGACCGGGCGGTCAACGAGATCAAGCTGCAAAAGGCGCTGGGCGCGGGCGTGCTGGCGCTGGCCGGCGACGCCGCCGTCACCGAGGTGACGGGCGCGCCCGTCGGGTTCGCCGGTCCTGTCGGGCTGAAGGCGCCCGTCTATTGCGACCTGGAGGTGGCTGCGCTCTCGGACTTCGTCGTGGGCGCAAACGCGGGCGACATGCACCTCACCGGGGTGAACGTGAACCGCGACTTCACGCCCGCGGCTGTCGGCGACTACCGGACGGCGGCGGCCGGCGACCGCTGCGCGCGCTGCGAGACCGGCCACCTGGTCGCCTATCGCGGGATCGAGGTCGGCCAGGTCTTCTTCCTGGGGACGAAGTATTCTGAGCCCATGGGCGTGACGTTCCTGGACGTGGACGGAAAAGAGAAGCCGGCCCAGATGGGGACCTACGGCATCGGGGTCACGCGGATCGTCGCATCGGCGATCGAGCAGAACCACGACAAGGACGGCATCATCTGGCCGGTGCCGCTGGCGCCGTTCGAGGTCACGGTGCTCGAGCTGCAGCAGGACGACGACAACGTGATCGCGACGGCCAAGCGGCTCTACGACGAGATGACCGCCGCCGGCATCGACGTTCTGTACGACGACCGCGACGAGCGCGCCGGCGTGAAGTTCAAGGACGCCGACCTCATCGGCCTGCCGATCCGCATCGCGGTGGGCAAGAAGGGGCTCGCGGAGGGCAAGGTGGAGTGGAAGCGGCGCGACGGGAAGGACGTGACGCTCGTGCCGATCGAGGACGTCGTGAACCGCGTGCTCGAGGCGGTGCGGCCGTAGCGGGCCCGTCATGACGGAACG
>JBJMQQ010000206.1:0-11332 GCA_045802645.1 Polyangia bacterium | reverse complement strand
TCGAGGTCGGCCAGCAGCGCCTTCATCTGCTTGCGCTGCGCCTCGTCCTGCGAGCCGCAGAGCCGGCAGGGGATGATGGGGAAGCCGCGCTCCTCGGCCAGCGCCGCCAGATCGGCCTCGGCGGCGTAGGCGAGTGGGCGGATGACGACGAAGCGTCCGTCATCGGTCGTGAGGCGCGGCGGCATCGACGCCAGCTTGCCGCCGAAGAACAGGTTGAGGAGCAGCGTCTCCAGCGCGTCTTCCCGGTGGTGGCCGAGCGCGATCTTGTTGCATCCCAGCTCGCCCGCCACCCGGTAGAGAATGCCGCGCCGCAGCCGCGAGCAGAGCGAGCAGTAGGTCTTCCCTTCGGGGATCTTGTCGGTGACGATGGCGTAGGTGTTCTCGTGTAGGATTTTGTGCGGCACGCCCTCGGCTTCCAGCCAGCGTTGCAGCGGCGCGCCGTCGTATCCGGGCTGCCCCTGGTCTAGGTGAACGGCAATCAGCTGAAAGGCGATTGGCGCGCGCGCCTGCAGCGTGCGCAACAAGACGAGGAGGCCGTAGCTATCTTTCCCTCCAGACATCGCCACCAAAATCCGATCACCGTCTTCGATGAGCCGGTGATCGCCGATGGCGCGACCTACGTCGCGTAAGAGACGGCGTTCCAGATCCATGGGCGGGTTGGGGCGGCATGCTACCCTTTTCTCGAACGCGCAACCTCCCCGATGTACGACGTCGAAAACAGTTCGCGGGCCAGACGGCGAGGGCAAGGGCGAGGGCGTGGCTGGACCGTGGCGGTGTCGGCTTCAGCCGCGGTCCACGCGGCGCTGCTGCTGGCGCTGTGCGTCTACGGCCGCGCCGCGGTCGTCGCGCGTCCGGCGGGCGCTTCGCCCACCACGAATTGGGCCTCGGTCGCGCCGATCGTGCTGCCCATCGAGGTTGCCAGCCCGGAACAGGCCGCCATGGCCGCTCTCGTCGATCAGGCGCCGCCGGTCGAGCGGCCACTGGACGCGCCCGCCGGTGAGCAGGACAACGCAGTCGACCGGACCCGCGCTCCCGCCGAGGGGGACGGCCGCGACCGGCGCGCGCCCGCGCCCGACCGCGGCGCCAGCGGCGGCGCGCCGCCCGCACACGCGTACCGGCTGGACACGTCCACGCTGCATGCGCGGCTGACGGACGGCGCCGCCGAGAGCCAGCCCTCCCGGTTGCGCGTGGCGCACCACCGGGCGTCCCCCCAGGCGATGCGCCGCGAGCCGCACGTCGGCATCGGCGATTCGGTTCGCACCGTCACGCCGGAACGCGCGGCGGTGACCCTGGCTCAAACCGGGGCCGGGCTCCCGGCCGAAGGCGGCGAGCCTGCGGGCGCGGGCGCCTCGGTCCCGTCGCCGCCGCCGTCGGAATCGGCTGCGCCCGTCGGGGACAAGCCGACGGACGTTCACGCGGTCGGGCCGCTGGACGCGGAGCCGGGGGCGCGCCGGTTCGACGTCCAGTCACCCGGGGCGGCAGCCGACGACCAGACGCAGCGGACGGCCTCGACCGAGATGCACCCGGGGATCACCGATTTTTCACGGCCGGCCGCGCCCGCGGCCACCCCCGCCCCGACCGGCCGCGGCCCCGCGGAGACCCCGGGCGCCGCGTCGCGCCCGACGTCCGGAAGCGCAGCTTCCGAGATGGGGGCGCCTGCCCCGCAGGAGGCGGCGCTGGTCGTCGACGAGCGCACGCAGGACCGCCGGTACCAGCGCTACTACCAGGAGATCTCCGAGCGCGTCAAACGCGTCCGCGAGTTCCCGAAGGCCCTCGCGCTGCGCCTCGAACAGGGGGAGACCATCGTCCAGTTCGTGGTGGGCGTCGACGGCCAGCTGCGGGACGGTCCGCGCGTCATCAAATCGTCTGGATTCAGCGAGTTCGACTTGGCGGCCCTGCGGGCAGTGAAGCGAGCGGCCCCCTTTCCGCCCATGCCGGACCGGTCGAATGCGCGGCCCGTCCCGGTGTCGCTGCGGCAAATCTTCGACAATCCCGTCATCCGGTAGCCCCTGATTCCAGCGATGGAGGCGATTGCGGCGGGAAATGTCCTCCGCTTGCGCTAGATTTGTCACGCTGGGAGAGGTTGCATGCGCGTGACGAGCGGCGCCAGGAACCAACCGGGCCCAGCCCGGCGCCGTGGTGCATCCGGCCACGGGATCCGCTTCTGGATCGCGATCGCGTTGCTGGTGCACACGCAGGTGCTGCTGGTGGGCGGCGTGCTGTTGTACGTCTTCGCGCCCCGTAACGACGACCTGGCGCGCGGAATGGCCGCGGACGGTGCGCCGATCGACGTGGCGACCGTCGACGACGACGCAGCCCGCGAGATCGTCGCGGATCTCGAACGGCAGGAAGAGGAGCGGAAGAAGGAGGAGGCCCGCCAGGAAGAGCAGTCGCTGAAACCGACGGGGCAGGTGGTCGACGTCCCGGCCCCGCGCGAGGAGCTCCGCCCCGATCACGCACGCTTCGTCTCCGAGCACGACACGGCCGTCGAGCGCGAGACGAAGAAGTACGGCCATTTCGAGGACAACGCGCGGCAGGGCGATCGCAGCGGCAACGCTGCGGCCTCGCAGCCGGCCGCGCCGAAGGGCGACGGGCGGCTGGCGATGCGGACGCCGGAGCTCGGTCGGGCCCTGCGCAGCGGCGCTCCGTTGCACCCGTCGACCGGCGGCCCGCCCGGCGCCAAGAACGGCGTGCCAGACAGCGAGCCCGCGCAAGAGGGGGGAATGTTCGCGCCCGCGGGGTCCGAGCCGCAGCGGCGCCAGGGGGGTGCGACACGCGGCGGCCTCGGCCCGTCGTTGATGCCGACGGAGCAGCAGCTGGCGCGGGCCGTCGGCTCGGGCACCCAGGACGCGCTGGCGAACGTCGAGGACGGCGAGGAGACGGCGCTCAACTCCAAGAAGTGGCGCTTTGCTTCGTTCTTCAACCGCGTCAAGCGACAGGTGGCCGAGCACTGGCACCCCGAGGAGGCGTACCGTCAGCGCGATCCGACCGGCATGATCTACGGCCGGAAGAATCGCTACACGGAGCTGCGCATCCAGCTGAAACCCGACGGCCGGCTGCAGAACGTGGCGGTGTGGCAGCCCAGCGGGCTGGATTTCCTGGACGACGAGGCCCTGGACGCGTTCAAGCAGGCGGCGCCGTTCCCCAACCCGCCGCACCAGCTGATCGAGGCAAACGGGACCATCAACTTCGGGTTCGGCTTCCTGTTCGATCTCAACGGCCCGCCCGAGATGCGCTGGTTCAAGTACTGACGCGACCGCACGGTCCCGACCCCGTAGGGTCGGGCCATAGGATTGACGCTCGGGATGTCTAGATCTGGATTCCCGAGTTCCTCTTGTGGGAACCCCCGTCATGACCAAGTTGATGGAAGGTGGCTGTCAGCAATACGGGGAGGGTCACGATGAGTCTCGGCGGGAAATTTTCGACATGGGGTCGGGTGTCGGTCGTGTCGGGTCTGCTGGCACTCGGGTCAGGCGGGGTGGCGTTGGCTGACGAGGGGGAGATGTCGCCGGCAAACGCGACCTCACCCGTGCTGGATCCAATGGCCCCGTCGAGCTTGATGGCCGGACCATCGCTCCGGGAGACGGGCAAGGTGGGCGTGATGCCCGAATCCTCGGAGCCGCCCGAGTCGCTGACGCCGGGCGCGATGACGTGGGCGGGTCAGCCGGAGAAGTCGGTTCAGCCTGTCGCCGCCGGGTTCGCGGCCGCGCCGCCGCCCCGGCCGCCGGTCGGGACGATCGACCCGATGCTGCTGAACCGTGAGATGACCGCGAACCTCGCCAAGGTCGAGGACTGCCGGATCGAGGTTGCACGTGCGCGGCAGGTCACGCCCGCCGAGGTGCCGGCCGAGCCGCTGGTGCTGCGCTGGACCATTGAGCCGACGGGGGAGGCCCGCACGCGGGACGTGCTCGCGTCGGCGATGACGGATCAGGACATCGTGAGCTGCGCGAAGGCCAGCATGAGCCAGTGGCGCTTCACGCCGCCGCGCGGTGGCTCGATCGACATCGAGCGCACCGTGTCTTTCAAAGGCCTCTGACCAGCGGCTACGTATACGACTCGATGGGCGGGCAGGTGCAGTAAAGCTTGCGGTCGCCGAGCACGTTGTTGAGGCGCCCCACCGGCGGCCAGAACTTGGCGGCTTTGACGAACGGCAGCGGGAAGGCGGCCCGCTCGCGCGCGTAGGGGTGCGGCCAGTCGGCGGACAACAGCGCCGCCGCCGTGTGCGGCGCGTTCTTCAGCACGTTGCCCTGGCGCGGCGCCTCGCCGCGCTCGACCTCGGCGATCTCCTCGCGGATGGCGATCATGGCGTCGCAGAACCGATCCAGCTCCGCCTTGGGCTCACTCTCCGTCGGCTCGATCATGAGCGTCCCCGGGATCGGGAACGACATCGTCGGTGCGTGGAAGCCGTAGTCCATGAGGCGCTTGGCGACGTCGTCGACCTCGATGCCGGCCAGCTTCTTGAGGCCCCGCGCGTCGACGATGCACTCGTGCGCGACGCGCCCGCGGTCGCCCTTGTAGACGACCGGGTAGTGCGGCGCCAGACGGTGGGCGATGTAGTTCGCGTTCAGGATGGCCAGCTTCGTCGCGCGGGTCAGCCCGTCGGGGCCCATCAGCCGGATGTACGTCCAGGAGATGAGCAAGATGCTGGCGCTGCCCCAGGGCGCCGCCGACACGGCGCCGGCCGCGCCGTCGCTGTTCAGCGGATGCCGCGGAAGGAACGGCGCCAGGTGAGACGCCACGCAGATCGGCCCCATGCCCGGCCCGCCGCCGCCGTGCGGGATGCAGAAGGTCTTGTGCAGGTTGATGTGGCAGACGTCGGCGCCGACGTCGCCCGGACGGCACAGGCCGACCTGCGCGTTCAGGTTGGCGCCGTCCATGTACACCTGACCGCCGTGCTCGTGGACGATGGCGGTGATCTTGCGGATGCCCGCCTCGAACACGCCGTGGGTCGACGGGTACGTGACCATCAGCGCGGCCAGCTTGTCGCCGTGCAGGCGGGCCTTGGCCTCGAGATCGGTCAGGTCGACGTTGCCGCTGTCGTCACAGGCGACAACCACCACCCGGTAGCCGGCCATGACTGCGGACGCCGGGTTGGTGCCGTGGGCCGAGGACGGGATCAGGCAGACGTCGCGGTCACCCTGGCCGCGGCTCTCGTGATACGCGCGGATGGCGAGCAGGCCGGCGTACTCGCCCTGTGACCCGGCGTTGGGCTGCAGCGACGCCGCCGAAAAGCCGGTGATCGCGCACAGCATGCGCTCGAGATCGCCGAAGATCTGGCGGTAGCCCTGGGCCTGCTCGACGGGCGCGAACGGGTGCAGGCGCCCCCACTCGGGCCAGGTCACCGGCATCATCTCGGTCGTCGCGTTCAGCTTCATCGTGCACGAGCCGAGCGGGATCATCGCGTGGGTCAGCGACAGGTCCTTCGCTTCCAGCTGGCGCATGTACCGCAGCATCTCCGTCTCGGAGTGGTGCGTGTTGAAGACCGGGTGCGTGAGGTACGCGCTGCGCCGGGCTGCTTCGGTGCTCCAGGGCAGGTCCGTGTCGCGCGCCAGCGCGTCGACGGACGGCGTCCCCGCGCCGAACACGGCCCACAGCTGCGCCACGTCGGCGGCGTTCGTCGTCTCGTCCAGCGCGACCGTCACCGACGTCGCGGACAGCCGGCGCAGGTTGATCTTGCGCGCGGTCGCAGCCTGCAGCCAGGCGGTCACCTCGGCGTCCGTGCCGTCGACGCGAACGGTGTCGAAGAACTGCCGGTGGCGAACCTTCCGGCCGGCCTTTTCCAGGCCCCGCGCCAGCACGGCCGCGAACCCTGCCGTGCGCTCGGCGATCGCGCGCAGGCCGCGCGGGCCGTGATAGACGGCGTACATCCCGGCCATGACGGCCAGCAGCACCTGCGCGGTGCAGATGTTGCTGGTCGCCTTCTCGCGGCGGATGTGTTGCTCGCGTGTCTGCAGGGCCATGCGCAGCGCGCGGTTGCCGTGCGCGTCCTCGGACACCCCGATGAGGCGCCCGGGCAGCTTGCGCGTCCACTCGGCGCGCGTCGCGAAGAAGGCCGCGTGCGGGCCGCCGTACCCCAGCGGCACGCCGAAGCGCTGCGCGCTGCCCAGCGCCACGTCGGCGCCAATCTCGCCGGGCGGCGCCAGCACCGTCAGCGCCAGAAGGTCCGTCGCCATCGCAACCAGCGTGCCGGCGTCGTGCGCGCGGCGGCACACAGGCGCCAGGTCCGGGAGCGCCCCGTCGGTGGCCGGGTACTGCAGCAGCACGCCGAACGCCTGCTCGCGCGCGAAGTCGAAGCTCTCGGGGTCGCCGACCCGCACGTCGATGCCGAGTGGCTTGGCGCGCGTGCGCACGACCTCCAGCGTCTGCGGGTGGACGGCGGAAGCGACCAGGAAGACGCCGCCCCGGTCCAGCTCCGCCGTGACGGGCGACAGCGCGTGAAGCATGTGCATCGCTTCGGCGGCGGCGGTCGCCTCGTCCAGCAGCGAGGCGTTGGCGATCGGCAGGCCGGTCAGATCGGCCACCATCGTTTGAAAGTTCAGCAGCGCTTCGAGGCGGCCCTGCGAGATCTCCGCCTGGTAGGGCGTGTACTGCGTGTACCAGCCCGGGTTCTCCAGGATGTTGCGCTGGATGACGGGGGGCGTGAAGCAGTCCGCGTAGCCCATCCCCAGGAATGATTTCCACACCTGGTTCTTGGCGGCGATGCCGCGCAGCTCGGCCAGCACCTCGGCTTCACCGGCGGGCGGCGGCAGGTCCAGCGTGCCGGCAAACCGGATGTCCTCGGGGACAGTCTCGGCGATCAGCGCGTCCAGCGTCGGCGCGCCCAGCGCCTGCAGCATCTCGGCTTCTTCTCGGGCGTCCGGACCGATGTGGCGGTCGGCGAAGCGCTCGGACGGACCCAGCTTCACGGTCACGCGTTCATTCCCCCTGTTCGCGCACGAACGATTGGTAAGCAGCGGCGTCCATCAGCCCGTCCAGCTCTTTCGGGTTGGCGACCGAGACCTGGATCATCCACCCCTCGTCGTACGGATCCTCGTTCACGTACTCCGGCGAGTCCGACAGCGGCGAGTTGACCTTGACGATCTTGCCCGTGAGCGGCGCGAACAGATCGGAGACGGCCTTGACAGACTCGACGGAGCCGAACACCTCGGCCTGCTTGACGCTCTCGCCCTCTTTCGGCAGATCGACCTGCGTGACGTCGCCCAGTTGCTCGACGGCGAACCGGGTCACACCGATCGTCGCCAGCTTCTGGCCGTCGCGGTCCTCCAGCCGGGCCCACTCGTGGTCCTTCGTGTAGTAGAGGTCGTCCGGATATTGCGCGCTCATGCTGTCTCGCTTTCTCGATTGGCTGGATCTGGTCGCTTGTAAAAAGGCCCTTTGACGATCTCTGCGTCGATGCGCTTGCCGCGGCAATCGACGACGATGCGGGTACCGGCCGCGTCGGTGGCGGTCGGCACGTAGCCGAGGCCGATGTTCTTGCCCAGCGTGGGGGCGGGTCCGCCGGAGGTCACGGTGCCCAGCGGCTGCCCCTCGGGGCCTTCGATCGGGTAGTCGTGGCGCGCGACACCGCGGCCGAGCATCACGAAGCCGGCCAGCTTGCGTTTCACGCCCGCCTGCTTCTGCGCGAGCAGCGCTGGGCGGCCCACGAACGGCGCGCCGTCCAGCTTCACGACCCACCCGAGGCCAGCCTCGAGCGGCGTGGTCGTCTCATCGAGATCCTGGCCGTAAAGCGGCAGTCGCGCCTCGAGGCGCAAGGTGTCGCGCGCGCCCAGGCCGACAGGCTTGCCACCGACCGTCGCGGCGGCCTCGACCAGGCCGTCCCACAGCGCACGCGCGTCGCCGGCGTCGCAAAAGATCTCGAACCCGTCCTCGCCGGTGTAGCCGGTGCGCGCAATCGCGACACGCAAACCGGCGACCTCGGCGGTCACGATCGAAAAGCGCGGCAGAGCGTCCAGCGACGCGGCGGTCAGCGTTTGCAGGGCCCGCTGCGCAGCGGGCCCTTGAAAGGCGATGAGGCCCGTCTGGTCGGAGGCGTCGACGATGTCGCAGTCACCGCGCGCGTGCTCGACGAACCACGCGACGTCCTTTTCACGCGTGGTGGCGTTCACGACGACCAGATAGTGCGCATCGGACAGACGGTAAACGATGAGGTCGTCGACGATGCCGCCCGTCTCGAGGCACGCGACCGTGTACAGCGCGCGCCCGTCGGTGAGCTTGCCAAGGTCGTTCGTGATCACCCGCTGCAGCGCTTCTGCGGCACGCGGGCCGCGGAAGTGGACCTCGCCCATGTGGCAGACGTCGAACACGCCGACCGCGGTGCGCGTCGCGCGGTGCTCGTCGATGATGCCGCTGCCGTAGCTGACCGGCATCGACCACCCGCCGAAGTCGACCATCCGCGCGCCGAGGCGCAAGTGAGCGTCGTGGAGCGGGGTCTCTCTCATGCGGGCGACATCCTGGAAGAAAGGTGCCGCGAATTCAAGCCGCGCAGAACGTCTGCGGCACTAGTCGTAACGAACAAAGGGCGACCACGAAAGGATCCGGAAACATGCGATGGGGATACTGATTCATGAAGGGGCCAGACACGGGGTAGACCGGGCGCGGACGACGGGGGGCGTCGCTCCGCGCCCGGTCAGGGTTGGGGGAACGAAAGGGGTTAACGGGAACGTCAGCGGGTGGGTCAAGGTAGGGCAGGGACGGAAATTCGAAGCTGATGCTCGTTCGGAGATCCGGCCGGAATTTTTTTCGCTACGATTCGGGTTAGCGAGGTTGAGCATCACCGGGGAGGTCATCATGCAGCTGCGTCACATCAGTCCGCGTTCGATTGATTGGATGGATGCGATGGACGAGGATGCCGGCGGGCGAGGGTGGGAGAGGTTGGCACCCGAGGAGCAAGCGAAGTTGCTCCGCGATCGGCAGGAAAGCCCACAGGGGGCGGTCAGCGGCTACGGGGAGCGGAGGCCAGCACGGCCGTCGGGCTACTTCGCGACAGGCTCGCCTTCGAGATAGGCGACCAGGATCTCCGCGATTCGGTCCTGCGCCCGCCGCGCGTCGTTCGGGTTGGCGACGTCGTTGACGAGGATCGAAAAGACCAGCGGGAGATGACCGGGTGAGCCTGCGAAGCCTGACAGACAAGACACGTTAGCCAGCGTACCCGTCTTGGCGCGGACGTAGCGCTCGGCCAGCGTGGCGCCCATCCGGTGGGCAATGGTTCCGTCCGTTCCGGCGATCGCCAGCGACGCCAGGAATTCGGCCGAGATCCGGAAGTCGTGCGACGCGGCGCGCAGGATGGTGGCGATCTGCGTCGCAGAGAACCGGTTCGAGTCGTAAAGACCCGATCCATTGTTCATCTGATAGGTGCCGGCCTTGATGCCGATGCCGGTCAGGTAACGGGCCACCGACTTCAGGCCTTTGTCCCAGCTACCGGGGCGACCGCCGATCTCTGCGCCCATGGTGCGCAGGAGCTGCTCGGCAGCGAAGTTGTTCGAACGCTTGTTCAGGTCCTGGACCACGACGGCCAGGGGGGCGGAGTCGTGCGCCGCCAGAACGCGCAGGCCCTGTGCCGGCGCGGTCCCGACGCGCACGCCGCCCGCGACCGTGATGCCGCGGTGCTCGAGCATCTGGCGGAGCGTCTGTCCCAGGAACAGCGACGGGTTCGCGACCCGCCGATAGATCGTGCGCGGGTCGGCGCCCAGCCGAACCCGACCGGCGACGTTCACCCGCGTGTGGACGCCGTCCTCTTTCGTGTCGACGGCGGCCGCCGCCGGGCCGCTGGCGGCCGTCACGACGCGTCCCGCGACCGTGAAGTACGGCGAAGGCGGATCGACGACGATCCGAGCGGCCGCACCGGCCGCCGGTCCCGGGATGACGGTCACCCCGACGACGTTGCCGTCCAGCGACGCCGCCGACGACGCCGTGCGCGAGGCGGTCGAGTCGTTCTTCTGCTCGTAGGCCGGGGGCACGTAGCCGCCCTCGAACAGGCTGTCGTCGACGACCAGGGAGCCGCGAACCTTGTGCAGCCCCAGCCCGACCAGCTCGCCGACGATGGTGGTCAGGTCCTCGGTCGAGAACGTCGGGTCCCCGGAGCCCCGGAAGTAGAGATCGCCGCTCACTTCGCCGCCGGCCGGCAGCGGCGGTCCACTGGCGGGACCGACCGCCGCGACCGTAGTGCGCCAGCGGTATTCCGGCCCCAGCAGCGACAGCGCGGCGGAGGTGGTGACGATCTTGACGTTGGACGCCGCGTTGAGCGGCGTCTTGTCGTCGCGCGCGTAGAGCGTCTTGCCGCTGTCGGCCTCCAGCACGACGGCGGAGATCTTGGCCTTGGCCAGCGCCGGTGCCTTGAAGACACCGTCGATCTCGGCCTGCATCCAGGCGTGCCGCTCGGCCGGGTCACGCGGCCCCTTCGGTTCGGCGGCGGACCCGGGCCGGGGCGTCAACCCCATCAGCGGGCGCCCGCCGGGACGGGCGGGGGGCGTCTCCGGCTCAGCCGCCGGCGCGGTCGGCGCGGCGGTCGCCGGGGGCTCGGCCGGCTTGGCGCCCGCGCGCGAGCCGGCCAGGGCCAGGCCCATCCCGAGACAGAATCGGAGAAGCTGGGGCCGGAGCAAGGCCTGCACCGTAACATCCGGGCGCCCCTGCTTCTACTTTGACCGCGCTATACACTTCGCCCATGGACCTGTTCGCGCGGGCGGCGGCGAAGGACCGGCGCGGGCAACCGCTGGCCGAACGGATGCGCCCGCGAACGCTGGCCGAGGTGGTCGGGCAGACGCACCTGCTGGGACCGGGCAAGCTGTTGCGGCGGGCCCTGGATTCGCGGGACCTGCCGTCCATCATCTTGTGGGGGCCGCCCGGAACGGGAAAGACGACGCTGGCCCGCCTGCTGGCGGCCGAGGCGCAAGCCCGTTTCGTCGCGGTTTCGGCGGTCATGGCGGGCGTCAAGGAGCTCCGTGAGGCCATCGCCGAAGCGGCGACACGGCGCGACCAGCAGGGTGAGCGCACCGTGCTGTTCGTCGACGAGATCCACCGCTTCAACAAGGCGCAGCAGGACGCGCTCTTGCCCCACGTCGAGGCGGGGACCGTGGTCCTGATCGGCGCGACGACTGAAAACCCGTCCTTCGAGGTGAATGCCGCTTTGCTGTCGCGCACCAAGGTGGTCCGGCTGCAGGGGTTGTCGCCGCAGGACATCCGCACGCTGGTCGACCGGGCGCTCGACGACGGGCAGCGTGGTCTGGGCGGGCGCGGCCTGGTCGTGGGCGACGACGTCCGCGACCTCATCGCGCGTGAGGCGGGGGGCGACGCGCGCACCGCGCTGAGCGCGCTCGAGCTGGCGGTCGAGGTCGCG
>JBJMQQ010000205.1:0-23127 GCA_045802645.1 Polyangia bacterium | reverse complement strand
GACGGCGGACGCGGTTCGCCAGCAGGCCGATCGGCTGCTGAGCACGACGGCGGGCCACGAGTCGGTGAAGAACTTCGCGACCGAGCTCTTCCAGCTGGGGATCATCGCCGGCCGCGCGAAGGATCCGACGATGTACCCGCAGTACGCGGCGCCCCTGCAGAACGCGATGATGCAGGAGATTCCGGCGATGTTCGAAAACATCGTCTTCGCGCAGAACGCCAGCGCGCTGGACCTCTTCACGACGCGGAACACGTCGGTGACGAAGGAGCTGGCCGCGCTCTACGGGCTGCCCACGACCGGGCTGTCGTCGACGACGCTGTCGCCGGCGACGTTGCCCGCCGACGGACTGCGCGCCGGGCTGCTGGGGACGGCGGGTTTTCTTTCGCTCTACGCCTCACAAAAAGAGGGCTCGCCGACCCAGCGCGGGAAATTCATCCGGCAGATCCTTCTTTGCCGGACGATCCCCGACCCGCCGGCCAACGTGAACTTGATGCTGCCGGACCCGCCCGCGGGCGTCGTGCTGACGAAGCGCCAGAAGCTGACGAACCACGAGGCCGTCGCGACCTGCGCCGTGTGCCACAAGCTGATGGATCCGCTGGGCCTCACGCTCGAGAACTTCGACGCCATCGGCGGGTTGCGGACCACCGACCAGGGATTGTCCATCGATGTGTCCGGCAACCTCGACGGCACCGCTTTCAACGGACCGGTCGAGCTTGGGCAGGTGCTGGCCAGCCAGCCGGCCACCGCCGACTGCCTGGTTCGCAACTTCTATCGCTACGGCACCGGACACGTCGAGACGGCGTCGGAACAGCCGGTCCTCGACGCGCTGAAGGCCCAGTTCCGATCGGGCGGCTATCACGTCCGGGATCTCTTGTTGGCCATCGTCACCAGCGACGGGTTCCGGTACGTCGCCCCCCCGACTCCGTGACGTAGGAGAAACGAACATGCCGACCAAGCGATTGAGCCGACGGACATTTCTCCGGGGCGCGCTGACGACGGGGGCGACCATCACGATCCCGCTGCCAGTCCTCGACATCATGCTGAACGGAAACGGGACCGCCTACGCCAGCGGCACCGCCATTCCACGCCGCTACTGCACCTGGTTCTTCGGCAACGGCATCTTGCCGCCGCTGTGGAATCCGGCCGCCACCGGGTCTGGAGACGCGTGGAGCATCAGCCAAGAGTTGATGCCGCTCGCGAGCTACAAGAACTGGCTCACGGTGGTCAGCGGTCTTTCCAACAAGATCGGCAACGCGTCGCCGCACCCGATGGGCTCGGCGGCGTCGACGACCGGCGCCAGCGTGGCGAACAACTCGGCCATGGCGGCGTCCATCGACCAGATCGTGGCCGGCGTGAACAAGGGGGGCAGCTTCCCGTCGCTGGAGGTCGGGTGCAGCAACGCCACGCCCAACGGTCCCGAGAACACGTTGCACACCTGCTCGCACCGCGGGCCGAACGCGCCGAACTATCCGGAGTTCGATCCGCACGCCTTCTTCACCCGCGTGTTCACGGGCGCGTCGACGAACAACAACGCCGCGCAGCTCATGAAGCTGAACCAGGAGAAGAAGAGCATCCTCGACGCCGTCCTCGCCGACGGCAACGAGATCGCCGCTCAGCTTGGTGCGGCGGACAAGGCGCGGCTCGCCAGCCACCTGGACGCGATCCGGCAGATCGAGACCCAGATCGCGGCGATGCCGACGATGAACCCCACGATCACGATCCCGGCCGACCCGCAGAAGGCGGGCGTCACGATCGATACCAAGTCGGAAGCCCCCCAGACGGTCAACAAGGTCATGGCTCAGATGCTGGCCGTCGCGCTGGCTTCAGATCTCACGCGCAACGCCACCTTCATGTTCACGCTGCCGGCGGCGCACGTCTTCTACCGGTCGATCGGCATGGACATGAACGACGACTTCCACGACACCATCTGCCACACCGATGCGGGCGACAACGCCCACCAGACCCGCGTCGACAAGGGCGTCATCTATGCGATGCAGGGGCTGGCCACGTTCCTCGAGTACCTGTCGTCGATGACCGAGGGGACGGGGACGGTGCTCGACAACACGCTCATCTACGTCACGTCGTGCACGTCGTGGGGCAAGGTCCATGACACGTCCGAGTGGCCGTGCCTCATGCTTGGCAAGGCCGGCGGCGCGCTGAAAGGCAATCAGCACGTCCGCTTCCCCGGCGGCAACCTCTCGTCGGCGCTGCTGACGATCGCCAACCTGTTCGGGGCGAACCTCTCGACGCTGGGGATGGGCGCCGGCCAGACCAATCAGGAGCTGTCCGGGTTGAGGATCGCTTAGGCGTCACTTATGCGAAGCCAGTATTGGCTTCCTTCCGACAAGTACTTGTCATCCATGACCCACGGAACTGGCATGAATCGACGCAAGCTCTACGAATCAGGGACTTACCGGCGTGAGGCTCGCGTGACGCACGCCAGCCAAGCTCTGCGGGCCCTTACTCTGTGCGGTGTGATGGTCGCCGGCGTGTCCTTCGTGGGCTGTACGCCCGGGCGCGGAACGGTGCAGACCGGCGCAGGCGGCTCCCCCGGAAATGGCGGAAGCAACGACACCGGCGGCTCTGGCTCGGGCGAGGGCGGCACGAACGGGCAGGGCGGGACGGTCGGGTCAGGCGGAACCGTCGGCTCCGGCGGCACGACCGGCGCGGGTGGGACGACAGCGGCCGGTGGCAACGGATCGGGCGGAACCGTCGGCTCGGGCGGCGGAGGCGGCAGAGCTACAACGACGGGCGCGGGCGGCAGCGCCGGCGGCGTTGGCGCGGGCGGCACGACGGCCACGGGCGGGATGATGGGAACGGGCCCGATGGGACCGTGCGACATCTACGCGGCCGCCAACACGCCCTGCGGGGCTGCCCACAGCACGGTCCGCGCGCTCTACAGCGCCTACACCGGCCCGCTTTACCAGGTGAAGCGGTCAGACGGCATGACCAAGGACATCCCGGTCGGCCCTTCAGGGTTCGCCGATAGTTCGGTCCAGGACTCGTTCTGCAATGGATCGAGCTGCACGATCCCGATCATTTACGACCAGTCGCCGAACGGGAACAACCTGCACGTGACTTGGTGGGCCTACTGGTTGCAGAGCGGCGGCAACCCGGCCAGCGCGACGGCTGCCAAGATCACCGTCGGGGGACATACCGTCTACGGCATCAAGAACGGGACCAACGTGGCCTATCACACGGGCATACAGCTTTCGGGGACGGCCAGCATCTCCAAGGGCTCCGCGACGGTCACCTTCTCGAACCCGCAGACGCTCGCCGCGAACAGCGCGCTCGTGTTCGTGGAGAACCGCAAGGATTGCCCAAGCAACTCGTTCAATAACGGCTGCAACATCAAGACCTACTACACGACCGCGGCGATCAGCGCGGCCACGACGGTGACGCTGACGACCTCCTACTCGGGCACCAGCAGCTCGTCGACCGCCGTCATGGACGAAACCACCCGCGGGTTGGCCACCGGTGACCAGGCCGAGGAAGAGTACTCCGTGTTCGACGGCAAGAGTTACGGCCAGTATTGCTGCTTCGACTACGGCAACGCCGAGATGAACGGCGTCGACGAGGGCCATGCCACGATGGAGGCCCTCGCGTGGGGCGCCATCACGCAGTTCGGGCAGAACGGCGGCGGCAACGGCCCGTGGATCGGGGCAGACATCGAGGACGGCATCTTCGAAGGGTACGAAAATGGCTCGGCGAAGGTGCCCAGCAACACGTCGGTCACCGGCTTCTTGTACGTCACGGGCCTGCTGAAGGGGCTGGCCGCCAAGGATTGTCCCAGCGGCCTCACCAGCTCAGGCTGCTTCGCGCTCAAGGCGGGCAACGCGGGGACGGGAAAGCTCCAGTGGAAGTGGAACGCCAGCACCAGCAGCTACGGCGCGCGGCCGCAAGGCTGGAGCCCGCAGAAGAAGCAGGGGGCGATCATTCTGGCCACCGGCGGCGATGGTTCCAACACGGGCGTTGGAATCTGGTTCGAAGGCGCCATGACGTTGGGCGCGCCATCTGACGCGGTTGACGACGCCATCCAGGCCAACATCGTGGCCGCCGGCTACCCGCACTGACCTGACCTGACCGCCGCGCCCTCAGCGGCGCGGCGGCGTCTTGTTGGCCAGCGCGGCCGCGAACGGGTTGTTGAACGGGGCCGGCTTCGGCGGTGGTGGCGGGGGGGGCCGCCGATCGTTTGCGGCCGGCCGGTTGTCGTTTGACCGTGCCGGCGCCGGGCGTTCGGCTCCGCGCTCGCTCTTCATCGTCAGCGCGATTTGCTTCTTGTCGAGCTTGATCTCCAGGACGCGCACGGTGACGCGGTCGCCGGCGCTGACGACGTCCTTGGGATCTTTCACGAACCGATCGGCGAGCTGCGAGATGTGCACCAGGCCGTCCTGGTGCACGCCGATGTCGACGAACGCGCCGAAGTTGGTCACGTTCGTCACGATGCCCGGGCACATCATACCGGGCTGAAGATCCTTCAGCTCGTGGATGTCGGCGCGGAACGAGAACGGCACGAACGTCTCGCGCGGATCGCGCCCCGGCTTTTCCAGTTCGCGCACGACGTCGGCGAAGGTGAAGTCCCCCAGCTCCTTCTTCAGGGACGCCGCCTGCTTGACCAGCTTGACGCCCGCGCCCAGGAACTCCTTCGTCGACACGCCCAGCTCCGCCGCGGCGCGGGCCAGCGCGTTGTAACGCTCCGGGTGGACGCCGGTGTTGTCGAGCGGCTCGGCCGAGTCCGGCACGCGCAGGAAGCCCGCCGCTTGCTCGAACGTCTTCTTCGAAAAGCGCGGGACCTCCAGCAGCGCCTCGCGCGACTGAAAGAGCCCCGCTTTCGAGCGATGCTCGACGATGGCGCGCGCCAGTCCCGGGCCAATGCCCGAGACGTGTCCCAATAGGTGGTCCGAGGCGGTGTTCACGTTGACACCCACCTGGTTCACGCAGGAGTCGACCACCTCGTCGAGGCTCTTCTTGAGGCCGGTCTGCGAGACGTCGTGCTGGTACTGGCCGACGCCGATGCTCTTGGGATCGATCTTCACGAGCTCGGCCAGCGGGTCCTGCAGCCGGCGCGCGATCGAGATGGCGCCGCGGACGGTGACGTCCAGCTCGGGGAACTCCTCGCGCGCGGCGTCGCTGGCGCTGTAAACGCTGGCGCCGGCCTCGCTGACCATGACGACGGGAACGTCGATCTCGAAATGCCGGAGCGCCTCCCGCACGAACGTCTCGGTTTCGCGCCCGGCCGTGCCGTTGCCGACGGCGACCGCGCGGATGCCGGCTTCCTTGACCAGCTTGGCCAGGACGGGCGCCGCCGCCGCCTTGCCGCCCGGCGTCTCGAGGTGCATCAGCCCCGAGCCGACGTAACGCCCCGACGCGTCGACGACCGCCAGCTTGCAACCCGTGCGCAGCCCCGGGTCGACGCCCAGCACCGGCTTCGGCCCGTAGGGGGCGGCCAGCAGCAGCTTGCGGACGTTGTCGGCGAACACGCGAATCGCAGCCAGGTCCGCGATCTCGCGCAGCGACTTGTGGATCTCCGACTCGATCGACGGCGCGACGTGAACGCGGTAGGCCAGACGCGCGGCCCGCTTCAAGATCGGGGCGCCCGCGAACGACGCGCCCGCCGGCGGGCAGGCCACCGCCTCGAACGCCGCGACCAGCTCGTCGCCCAGCGGGTCGGTCGTCCCGTCTTCGCCGAGCGGTCCGCCCAGTGACAGGACCAGCTCCTCCTCCATCCAGCCGCGCCGCATGGCGAGGTAGCGGTGCGAGGCCTCCGGCTTCAGCAGCTCGCGCACGGGCTCTTGATAGGCGAAGTAGTTCTCGAACCGGCTGGGCGTCTTGGCCTTCTCGCCTTTGCGCGTGCGCGCGCAGCCCCGCTCGAACAGCGCGGTGCGCACCTGCTGCCGCAGCCCCACGTCCTCGGACAGGCGCTCGATCACGATGTCCGTCGCGCCCGCCAGCGCCGCGGCGGCATCGGCGACCCCCTTCGTCGCGTCGACGAACTGGGCGGCGCGCGCCTCCGGTGTCTCGGCGCCCGCCGCGAGCTCGCCGTGCGCCGCGCTCCACAGCCAGTCGGCCAGCGGCTGCAGGCCCGCGTCACGCGCCGTCTGGGCCTTGGTTTTTCGCTTCTGTTTGTAGGGGAGGTAGAGGTCCTCCAGCAGCGTCTCGTCGAACGTGCCGCGGACGCGCGCCTCCAGCTCCGGCGTCAACTTTCCCTGGCGGCCGATCTCCTCGACGATGAAGCTCTGGCGTTTGAGGATCCCCTCCCATCGCTCGTTCGCGTCCAGCACCTGGCGGATGGCGACCTCGTCCAGATTCCCCGTCTGTTCCTTCCGGTAGCGCGCGATGAACGGCACCGTCGCGCCGCCCTCGGCCAGCGCCAGGATCGCGCGCGCGCCGGCAATCGGGATCGTGGGGTGTTGTTGAGCGAGCCAGTCGGGGAACGTCACCGTCGACATGCGCGGCCAGGGTAGCCGTCCGGGCGCGCGAGAAAAGCTTGAAAATTGCCGCGCAACGCCGGTGCGACATTCCTGTCGCGATTCGCCTCTGGAGGGGCGTGCGGGCTGGCGTCAAACGCGGCGGTGCCGCGGGTTGGGGTGGCATGCTGGTTGCCTTCGTGCCTGTGCGCATGAAGCTCACAGCAATCGCTTTGTTGCTCTCGGTCGCGGCCGGTTGCAGCGCGAGCGCAGATTCGGCGGGCGGGACGGCGTCGACCGGTTTCGGCGGGTCCAGCGCGACCGGGGCGGGCAACAACAACGGAAGCCCCGGCAGCGGCGGGTCGGTCGGGACGGGTGGGTCGAGTCTGCCGCCCGAGGCCGAGGTCGAAAGCTCGTACGAGATCCCCGTCGCCACCGGTCGCTATATCTGGGTCGCCAACCCCGACAGCGGTCGGGTCGCCTACGTCGCGGGCGCGACGCTGCAGGTGCACACGGTGGAAGCGGGCAATGCGCCCACGTACATCGCGCCGATCCCCAGCGCCACCGGCGACGCAGTGGTCGTGCTGAACGTGCTGTCGGACGACGCGACCGTGCTGCGCCTGTCGGCGAGCGGCGCGCTGACCAAGAATACCGTCAGCGGTGTCGCGCACGGGGCCAACGCGCTGACTGTCTCGCCCGGGGGCCGCTGGGTCACCGCCTGGACGGACGCGCGCGGCGTGACCGCCGCTGACCCGTTGAAGGGCTACCAGGCCGTCACGTTCATCGATCTTTCCGCCACGCCGCCGGTCAGGACCGTCTTGTCCGTCGGCTTCCGTCCGGTCGAGGTCTCCTATGCCGCCGACGAATCCGCGGCCTTCGCGGTGACCGAAGACGGCGTATCGGTCGTGGATCTGTCGGCGGCCTCCGGTCCGCGTGTGACGCGCAACCTGGCGCTCACCACGAACCCGACGGACGACGCCGACACGCGCGACGTGTCGATCACGCCGAACGGGCGCCTGGCGCTGGTGCGGCGCGAGGGGAGCGCGTCGATCGGGGTGCTGGATCTGACGACGGGCGCGCTGGGGGCCATCCAGCTGTCCGGCGCGGTGACCGACCTCGACCTGACGCCCGACGGTGCGGCCGCCATCGCCGTCGTGCGCGACACCGCCGACGTCGCCATCATTCCACTCGGCGCCGGGGTCCCGGACGCGGCGAAGGTCCAGCACGTCACGATCGCGGGCGAGACGATCGGGTCCGCGTCGATATCCGCGGACGGCAAGTCCGTCCTGCTCTACACGAACGCGGTCGCCGCCCAACGCCTGACTGTCTTGACGCTGGGCGCGACGCCGAGCTACCGGATCGTCAAGCTGCACGCGCCCGTCCTGGCGGTGTTCGCGACGCCTGACGGATCGAACGCCGTCGTATTCCACAGCGAGACTCCCCCGCCGATCGCCGACGCGGGCGCGCCAGCCTCGCACACGGACGGGGGCACGACGCCGCCCCGGGATGCGGGGCCGCCGCCGTCGCAGAAGCCGACCCGGGCGTTCAGCCTGGTGCCGCTGGCGGCGGACCTGCCGGCCGTCATCGAGGAGACCGATGTGCCGCCGCAGGCGGTGGCCGTCACGCCGGCCGGCGATCGCGTGTTGATCACGGAGCGCGACGATCAGAAGAAGGTCTACGGCGTCTACGTCGGCCAATTCCCGTCGCTGCATGTCCAGAAGATCGAGCTCGCCAGCCCGCCTATCGCCGTCGGCGTGCTGGCCGCCGCGAACCAGGGCTACGTCGCCCAGAAGAACGCCGAGGGTCGGATCACCTTCGTCACGCTGGACAGCGGTCAGGCGCGCACGCTGACTGGGTTCGAGATCGGCGCCAGCGTCGTCGACTGGGCCCAATCCGGCGCCGCCGACGGAGGGACCCGCCCATGAACAAATTGCGCATGCTCTGCCTCCTCGCCCTGGCCGCCGGTTGCGGCGGGCGTGCATCGTTCTGGTCCACGTTCGTGCAGAGCGGACCGCTGACCTTCAACCTGGGGACCCGGGTGGCGATCGTCGACGCGCCTGCCAACCGGGTGGCCTTGCTGACGGTGGGCGACGGCCAGAGCCTCACGACGACCTTCGTCCCCGTCGGTGTCAACGTGCTCAACGCCGCCACGTCGGCCGACGGAACGAAGCTGTTCGTCGCGTCCGCCGGGCATCGCGCGCGGCTGGGCGACGATCAGCCCACCGAGGCACCGTCGATCACGGTCGTCAGCGCGACCGGCGCGCCCAAGCGCTACGACCTCATGAATCTAACGGATCCGCTGGCGGGCATGGCCGTCGATCCGGCGGGAAGGTGGCTGGTGTTGTATCCCAGCGCGGACAGCAGTCAGGCGGCGGTCCAGAACCCCAACGAGCTGCTGGTGATCGATCTGATGCAGGCGGCCGGGCCCGTGATGGCCGCGCCGCGCACGCTGATGAGCTTCGGCGGACACCCGCAGCGCTTCACCTTCACGCCGCCGCTGCAGCTTCCCGTCGGGGCGCAGTCGCTGCTGATCGTGGAGTCGGACGAGGACCTGTCGTTGCTGCGCCTCGACAGTGACCTGCCCGAGATCACGGTGCCGCTGACCAACGGGTCTGACACGAAGCTGCTGTCGCCGGCCGGCGTCGCGGTCTACAACGGCGACGCCACGCACGGGGCCTGCCTGGGCGTGCGGCTGGCCAACGACCACGACGTCGTGACGCTGCAGTTCGTCCCCAACGTCGACGCGGGTGGCAAGGCGATCGGCAACGGGTTCTTGCCGACGGTCAACCTGAACGACGTCGGGGGTGTCGCCAGCGACATTGCTTTCGTGAACACCGACAGCGGGCTGCGGCTGGCGGCGCTGGTCCCGTCGCTGAAGAAGGCGACGTTGATCGACCCGACCAGCAGCCTGCGTACCGACGTCGCGCTGCCGGCGCCGTACCAGAGCCTGTCCGTCGTCACCAACGCGGTGGGAACCGCCGGCAGCTGCGACGACGCCGCCGCCGCGCCACGGGTCGCCACCGACGTCGCGCTGCTGTGGAACGGCAGCGCCGTCCAGGGGCAAGAGGGGGTGGCGTTCTGGGAGCTGGGCCAGACCGGCTGCCAGTCCTACCGCAGCATCGACACCGTCGGGGTGACCGACGTCGTCGCCGGCGTTCTGGACGTCCCCACGCCGAACGATCGGTTGAAGGTGCTGCAGACCCGCGACGCCACCGCCTTCTACATCCTGAACCTGGCGAACCGGACGGCGGCGCCGCTGCGGACGTTGACGTCGGACGTCTCGCTCAGCATCTCCCCGCGGGGCGACCAGGTCTGGACGTACACGCCGTACGGGATGACCGTTTCGACCACCGACCTCACGCACCAGCTTCTTCCGCGGTCGCTGCTCATCGAACGGCCGGTGTCGGGCGTGTATGAGGTCACGCGCGCCAGTGACAACGCCCCAGCCGTCGTGGTCCTGCACGATCAGGGGGGGATCGGGGCGACCGTGTACGACGCGACGACGCTGGACGATTCGACACGCCGCCTTTACGGCGGCCTGCTGCTGGGAGGTGGGCCATGACTCGAACGGGAATTTCGGCGGCGCTGGCGCTGGCGCTGACGTCCGCCGTCGCGCGCGCGCAGGCGCCGGCAGAGCCGACGCCAACGCTGTCTGATCGCACCGGCTTGCCTCCGGTGGCGCAAGCCGCGCCCGTGTGGATGCTGGCGGCCGGCGTTCGGACTCTTTACATCAAGGGCGCGGGCTACGATCCCTTCTCCAGCGACGACGCATTCGTGCAGTTCTCGCTGGCCGGTTCACGCGCGCTGGTGCGCCGGAACGACCTGTCGCTGGCGGGCGGGATCGGGCTGGATGTGGGCGGCTCCAGCGCGCACGCGCGCGGCAGCGCCACCGACCTGCGGATGACGCGGGTATCGGCGCTGATTGAAGGGCGGTATCAGCCGGCGAGGCGCGTCTACTTCTTCGCGCGCGTTGCGCCCGGTCTGCTGCACGGCTCCGCGGAGATCGACGACGCCTCGTCCCCGGCGGGCGCGAAGCTCGCGGCGACCTTCGACGCCTTCGCCGTGGACGTCGGGGCAGGGGCGGCGCTTCGGCTGGGTACGGTGGCCCGCGCCCAGCTTGGCGCGTGGCTGGTGGCGGACGGCGGCTACGGCTGGGCGCCCGCCCAGAGCCTGGTGCTGTCGCCGTCGCTGGGCAGCGACAGCGACAAGGCGGGGACTCTGGACCTCGGAACGCTGGCGCCACGCGGCGGATTCTTCCGCGTGGCGCTCGCGCTCAGTTACGACTGAGTCCCGACGCGCCGGGCCTCAGCGCCGCTCGTTCGAGCGACCCTTGCTCCTGCGCGAGACGACCAGCCCCAACGCTCCGAGGAGCAACGTCAGGTTCCAGCCGGTGGCCGGTGACCCGGCGGTTTCGCAGCTGCAGCCGTCGGCGCTGGCGTTCGAAGCGCCACCGTTGCCGCCCATCGCACCCGCGTGACCGCCGGTCGCGCCGCCGGTTCGACCGCCCGTGCCGGTTGCACCTGCTGAACCGGCCTGGCCAGCCGTTCCCGTCCCCGACGTCCCGGCAGACGCACCGCCGGCTCCCGTGGCCGCGGTGATCCCGCCGGCGCCGCCTGCGTGGCCGGCTCCACCGCCGGGTGTACCGCCGGTGCTCCCGTTGGCGCCGCCGCCGGCCGTGTTGCCGCCGATTCCGGTTCCGCCCGAGGTGCCGGCAACGCCCGTGCCGCTGCTGCCCGCCGTGGCGCCCTGACCGGCCGCACCCGAATTGCCGGCGACGCCCGTGGAGCCGCTGCTGCCGGCGTGACCCGCCGAGCCGTTCGTGCCCGCCGTCCCCGTGCCGCCGTTCCCGGCAACACCGGTCATTCCAAACGTGCCCGCGGAACCGGAGCCGCCCGCCGTGCCCGACTGGCCAGCGCTGCCCGACGCACCCGCGGCGCCCGTGCTACCGCCGTGCCCCCCGGCACCCGCGATGCCGCCGTTCGTCCCGGCGGTACCCGAGGCCGACGCACCGCCGGCGCCGCCCGCGCCCGTGCTGGTCGACGGCTGCAGGTGCGCCTGGATCTTGTCGGCGATGGCCTGGAAGGCGACGCCGTAGTCGGCGTCGCAGATTGACGCCACCACGCCGTTGGCGCCGAACCCCTGGACCCACTGGGCGATGCGGACGCCCGGATCGCCGAAGCTGCCGTCCGTCGAGTGCTGGGTCGCGGCCGGATTCACGCTGTTGTCATTCGCGGCGCCGCATGAGTGCTCGATTTGCGGCCACACCTCCCCAGCGGTGCCGGGGGGCGGGCTCGACGGCGGAAGCCATTCGACGGTGTAAGGGACCTTGGGCGGGGAGATGGCCCCGACCACGATCTGATCGTCCGGGTGCAGTTTCAGCGCCCTGATCCCGGCGACGAGACCGGCGACCGACGTGAGCATGCCGTTGTCGTTCGATTGGCATTCGGTCAGGTTCAACGACGGCGGCATCGTCGTGCTGCTGGTCGGCGCGTTCAACGGCGGCGAGATCAGCGCGTTCGGCGTGGAGCTGGCCGGGTCCTTACAAAGGTGGCCGAACTGGTTGCAACGGTAGTTGGCGATCGGCCCCAGCGGGTTCGTGATGCCCTGCTGGCCGCCGTTCAAGCTGAACAGCGTCGTGTTCGCCGGTGCCGAGCAGTCGTCCTCGTTGGTCAGCAGCACGATCGCCAGCTCGGCGTTGGGCCGCAGGAATCCGGCGTTCTCCGGGGGCGGGGCGGCGCCGTCCGCGCCCAGCGCGCGGACCACGGCGGCCAGCTGGTGCTCGAACCCACATCCGTTGGAGCCGAGCTGCGCGATGCACGAGAAGACATCCGGCAAAGTTCCCGTGTAGTTGGCCTGGCCGCCGACGTTCGAAATGAAGGTCGCACCGGACGCCAGCGTCGTGTTGGTGCAGCTTCCGCGGGGCGTCGACCGGAACACGCCGCTGTCGCCCGACTGCGTGCAGCCGATGCTTCCCACCAAATCGCCGGGCGCGCCCATGTCGGACGAGACGACCGCGACGTGGATGTTCGGCAGCCCGTTCGGAAAGCCCGCCAGCACCGTCATGAACGACGGATCTTGCGTCAGCATTTTCATCTGCAGCGACGTCATCGACGACGAGTTGTCGATCATGAACAGGATGTCCAGATCGCCGCGATCGCCGGCGGCCAGTGCGCCCTGGCTGCGCTGGACGGCGGGCGCCCCGTCCTCGGGCGCGCACGCCACCGTTCCGACCGCCGCCACCGCCACAGAGAGTAACGAGAACCCCTTCGACCGTCGCGCCATGTAACCTCCCAAAGTAAGGAGCGCACGTTAACCCGAAACCCGATCGACGCGCGCGAGATCCTGCTCACCTTGAACGAGAGAAACACGGACGGGTTCCCGTCTCATCCAAAGGAGATGCACATGCTGGGAAACAGAGAGGCAGTCGCGTCGATCGCCGTGAAGGATCTGGCGGTCGGGCGGAGGTTCTACGAAACGATTCTCGGGTTGAAGGTGGTCCACGCCGAAGGCGCCGAGGCGATCACGTTTCAGAGCGGGTCCTCCAAAGTGCTCGTTTATCGGTCGCAATTCGCCGGCAGCAACCAGGCGACCGCCGTCAGCTTCATGGTCGGGGGCGACCTGCAAGCGGTCGTCGCCGAGCTGAAGCAAAAGGGCGTGAGGTTCGAGAGCTACGACTTCCCTGAAGGCACCAGGAACGGGGACGTCTACGTGTTCGGCGATCTCCAGACGACCTGGTTCAAGGATCCCGACGGAAACATCATCGCGCTCGTCAATCGCTGATCCGTCAGGGGTTTGTCGATCCGGGCTCAAGGTTTGCGGCCGCTGTACGACAACTAAGGATATGACCAGGCTGGCCATCGGGATCGTGAGCGCGCTCGTCGTCGTAGGTGGATGTGGGGGATCGTCGCCATCGGACCGCGCCGGGACGGGCGGCCACGCAGGCGCGGGTGCGAACAGCGGCGGAGCGGGCGGACACGCTGGCGGCGGCGGCGGCGCGCATCCGATGGCGGGGCAGGGCGGCCCCGGCGGGCAGGGGCAAGCGGGCGGGCAGGGGCAAGCGGGCGGGCAGGGGCAAACGGGCGGTACCGCCGGGTCAGCGGGCGCGGGCAACGCGGGCGGTGGCCTCGCGGGTAGCGGCGGTGCCACATCATTCTCCGTCGGCGGCACGGTGACCGGCCTGACCGGCGCCGGGCTGGTCCTGCAGGACGGCGCAGGCAATCAGCTGTCGATCGACGCGGCGGGGGCTTTCACCTTCGGAACCAAGCTGGCGGCCGGGACTGCCGTCGCGGTCGCGGTGGCGCATCAGCCGTCGTCGCCGACCCAGACCTGCGTCGTCAGCGGCGGCACCAGCGCCAGCCTGGCGGCGGACCTGACCACCGTCACCGTCGCCTGCACCACCAACGGCTACAAGGTCGGGGGAACCGTCACGGGGCTCTCGGGGGCGGGGCTGATGCTGCAAGACAACCACGGCGATGACCTGGCGATCAGCGCCGCGGGCACGTTCGCGTTCGCGACCCCGGTGGCCAGCGGCGCGACGTACACCGTCTCGGTGAAGACGCAGCCGACCGGCCCCGCCCAGACGTGTCAGGTGTCCGGCGGAACCGGAACGGTCGGCGCCGCGGACGTCACCAGCGTTTCCGTCAACTGCGCGGTCAGCACGTACACCGTCGGCGGGACCGTCACGGGGCTGGTCGGCACGGGATTGGTCCTGGAGAACGGCGGCAGCGACGATTTGTCGGTCACGGGCAATGGATCATTCGCGTTCGCGATGCCGGTGGCCAGCGGTCAGGCTTTCGCGGTCACGATCAAGGCACAGCCGGGCACGCCGGCGCAGGTCTGCTCGGTCAGCCAGGGCGCCGGCACCGTGGCCAGCGCGAACATCACGTCCGTGGCGGTCGTCTGCGCGACCAAGAGCTACCCGGTGGCCGGCACCGTGACGGGGCTGGCCGGCGCGGGACTGATGCTGCAGGACAACCTCGGGGACAACTTGTCGATCACGGCCGACGGCTCGTTCGCGTTCACCACGTCTGTCGCGGACGGCGCGATGTACAGCGTGACCGTGTCGACGCAGCCCTCGTCGCCCAGCCAGACGTGCACGGTCGCGCACGGCAGCGGAACGATCGCCGGCGCTGGCATCTCGAACGTCGCCATCACCTGCACGACCAACGCCTTCGCCTTGGGCGGCTCGGTCGTCGGCCTCGTCGGTTCGGGGCTGACCCTGCATGACGGAACACAGGACCTGGTCATCACCCAGAACGGCGGCTTCGCTTTCCCGACGCCCGTCGCCAGTGGCAGTCCGTTCGCGGTCACCGTCTCGGCCCAGCCGGCTGCGCCCGCCCAGAGCTGCGTCGTCTCGGGCGGCACCGGGACCGTCGGCGGTTCGGCGATCACCTCGGTGACCGTCAACTGTGCGACGGACCAGTTCACGATCAGCGGAACCATCACCGGGCTTGCGGGTGGCGGTTTGAGCCTGTCGCTGAACAACGGCGCGGCCACGTTGTCCGCGACCAACAACGGAACCTTCTCCTTCCCCAGCACGCTGCCGGACGGTTCGACCTACGCGGTCACCGTCGCCAGCCAGCCGGCCGGGCCGGCGCAAACCTGCACGGTCAGCAACGGGTCCGGGACCGTCGCCTCGGCCAACGTCGCGACGGTGGCGGTCAGCTGCACGACGAACAGCTACGCGATCGGCGGGAGCGTCAGTGGCCTCGCCGGCATGGGGCTGACCTTGCGCAACGAGGGGGGCGACGACCTGACCGTCATGGCCGACGGAACGTTCGTGTTCCCGACCAGCGTGCTCAGCGGGCAGGCGTATGACGTCACGATCGCCGCGCAGCCGGTCGACCCGTGGCAGACCTGCACGGTTGCGGCGGGCTCCGGTGGAGTCACGGGCGCCGACATCACGAACGTCGCGATCACCTGCACGACCAACGCCTATCCGGTTGGCGGCAATGTCAGCGGCCTGGCTTCGTCCGTGACCCTGCACAACGGGGCCGACACGGTCGTCGTCAGCTCGAACGGCGCGTTCGTGTTCCCGACCGCCGTGCAGAGCGGCGTCGCGTACGCCGTCTCGGTCACCGCGCAGCCAAACAACCCGTCCCAGACCTGCACCGTCAGCTCCGGGGCGGGCACCGTCGCCGGCGCAGGCGTCACGGGCGTCGCCGTCGCGTGCGTCACCAACACTTACGCCGTGGGCGGGTTGGCCAGCGGCGTTCTGGGGACGGGGTTGACCCTGCAGGACAACGCCGGAGACGACCTGGTCGTCAACGGCGACGGCACGTTCACCTTCCCGACGCCCGTGCCCAGCGGCGGTACGTACGCCGTGACCATCAAGACCCAGCCGAGCGGGCCGACCCAGACCTGCACGCTGGCGGGCGCCAGCGGATCGATCGGCGCGTCGGCGGTCACCAGCGTCAGCGTCAACTGCTCGACCAACGCGTACTCGATCGGCGGCACCGTGATGGGCCTGACCGGCGGCGGCCTGGTCATCCAGAACAACGGCGGCGGTGACGTCGCGCTGTCCGGCTCGGGGACGTTCGCCTTCGCCGCGCCGCTGCTGAGCGGCGCCGGCTACAACGTCACGGTCAAGACGCAGCCGACCAACCCCTGGCAGACCTGCGCCGTCGCGGGTGGCAGCGGGACCGTCACCAACACGAACGTGTCCGTGCAGATCACCTGCACGGCGAATCCGTACAGCGTGTCCGTCAACGTGGCGAACCTGGCCGGCAGCGGCCTCGTGCTGCAGGACAACGCGGGCGACGACCTGGCCATCACGGCCAACGGGCTGGCGACCTTCGCGACGCCGGTCGCCAGCGGTCTCACCTACGCGGTGACCGTGCTGTCACAGCCGACCAGCCTCTGGCAAACGTGCACCGTCACTGGGCCGTCCGGCACGATCGCGGGCGGCGGGGTCACGCTGGCCGTCAACTGCGTCAACAACAAGTACTCGGTGGGCGGCACCGTCTCCGGATTGAACGGCAGCGGGTTGGTGCTGCAGGACAACGCCGGGGACAACCTGAGCGTCAGCGGCAACGGCACCTTCACCTTCGGGACCAAGGTCGCCAGCGGCAGCCCCTATGCGGTGACCGTGCTGACGCCGCCCAGCACGCCGTCCCAGAACTGCGTCGTCGCGAACGGTGGCGGCACGATTGGCGGCGCGGCCGTCTCGAACGTCACGGTCACCTGCACGAACGTCGTCGTCTGCGCGACGGCGGCCGAGAACGGAACTTTGGCGCTGGCCTGCCCGGCCGGTCAGAAGATCTCGGCGATCGATTTCGCCAGCTATGGCACGCCGAACGGCGCTTGCGGGAGCTTCAGCGTCAGCAGTTGCAACGCGGCCGTCAGCACGATGGACGTCAGCACCCCCTGCCTCGGCTTCAACGCGTGCTCCGTCCCGGCCACGAACGGCACGTTCGGCGACCCGTGCGTCGGCACGGTGAAGCGCCTCTACGTCCAGGCGCGCTGCCAGTAACCGCGCTAGGTGCCGCGGCGATACGCGTTGATGAAGTCGACGCGTTCGCCGATCGGTGGGTGGCTGGCCCGAAACAGCTTGTAGAGTCGTCCCGGTCGGGGCACCGCCAGGTTCTGCTCTTGCAGCGCCACGAAGGCGCTGGCGGCGGCAAACTTGTCACCCGTCAGATCGAGTCCGAACCGGTCGGCGGCGCGCTCATGGTGGCGCGAGAGCGCCAGCAACGCCGGCGTGATGACGCCGGCGAACACGGAGAGCAGCAGCATGAGCAGCGGCATCGACGCCGGGTCGGCGATCGACGTGAACCCGAATCGATCGGCGAACCGCGCCAGCAGCAGGTCGGCGGTGCGATGGACGCCGTAAAGGCCGGCCATCGTCAACGCGGCCGAGAGCAGGATGTTGAGCCACACGTGGTGCAGCACGTAGTGGCCCAGCTCGTGCCCGACGACGAAGCGAGTCTGGCGCGGCGTCAGGCGCGCCAGCAGCGTGTCCCACAAAACGATGCGCTTCGTGTTCCCGACGCCGGTCACGTACGCGTTCACCTTCTTCGTGTCGACGCTCTTTTGAACCTCGAAGACGCGCGCCCCCTCGACGCCGGCCTGCGCCGCGACGGCCAGGACCTGGGCCTCCAGCGCCTTGTCGTTCATTGGGCCAAACTTGTTGAAGAGCGGCGCAATGAAGACCGGCGTCAACAGCAGCACCAGGACGAAGAACGGTAGGGCCAGAAGACCGGTCCAAAGCCACCAATGCGTGGGGCTGGCCGCCAGCAGCCAGTAGGGCACCCACAGCACCGCGGCCCCGACGATCAGGCCGACGATGAATCCTTTGATTTGATCGCCGGCCCACTTACCCAGCCGCTGATCGGAGAGCCCGTACGCCCGTTCACGCGCGTACCCGGCGGTGTACGTCAGCGGAAGCTGAACGATCGTCAACAGGAGCGAGAGCAGGGCCAGGTACACGACCAGCGTCGGATAGAAGTGCCCATGCGCTACCCGGGCGGCGATCGACCGCAGGTCGGCGGACAGCCCGCTCCACAGCAACGCCGCCGGAAGCGCGAGGCCCAGCACCTGCTCGACCGCCCAGATGACGTTCCCGCTACGGTGATAGCGGATTGCCTTTTCGGACGGGGGCGGCACGATGACCGCTGCCTCGGGGGGATCGGCCGTGCCGGTGGGCTCCATGGGCCGAATCTGGCACCGCCGGGCCGCCGCAACAACCCGCGGATCAGGTGACGCTGCTGCGCTACTGTAGCCCGACCGGGCGGTCGAAGGCGACCTCGAGCCGTCGGGCCATGTCCCGCACCGCCGCGTCGAAGGCCTCGCCGCGCTGCGCGCTGAACGCCCGGTTCTGCGCGACAGCCACGTCGAAGGTTTCGCCGTGCTCCAGGACCAACGGCGGCCCATCGTGCGCGACCGCCGGGTCTGCCGAGATCGCTTCGATCGTGAGCGAACACTCATCGGGGTTGCGATCGTGGCTCAGCCATGCGCCGATGCCCCAGCCGAGAGTGAGCGTGGTGCCCGGTCTCGTTCGCGGCGTGTAGAACATGTCTGGCCCGAACACGGTTCGCACCCGTTCGAAGCCGGCGTCGGCGAAGACGCGGTCGGTGGTCTGGACGCAGGTGGCAGCCGGCGGCCGCGATTGCACCTGGACGCGCAGCGGGGTAGCCGAGTAGCAGCCGACGGACAGCAGCGCTCCCAAAACAGCGGTCGTGAGCGGACGCAGCACCTTCGTCATTCCCATTTGCGTCACCGGCGAAGCCGATCGCCCAATTCAAATCTTAGCAGTTGGGCGGACGAGTGATCGTGAAAGCTGTGCCGTGACCGGACGCAGCACCGCGCCGCAACCGTGGCTGACGCAACGCCCTCTCATCATTGCGCTGGCGCGCCGACAGATGAGCTGACGCAGTTCAACACGGCGGCGGCACCCGGAGCCGCGTCCGAGAACCGCTCACGCCGCCTGGGCTGCGGCGGGTGGTGCGCCAAGGGCGGCGTTCTCCGCTTTTCGGGCAGCTAGCAGCAGGGTTCGCACCTCCGCGCCGACCTCCGGGTGCTCGGCGACGTAGGCGCAGGCCTTGTCGCGTCCCTGGGCGATTCGCTCGCCACGGAACGAGTAGAACGCGCCTGACTTCTCGAAAACGCCGGCAGCCGACGCCAGATCGACGATTTCGCCGGGAACGTTGACGCCGACGCCGTAGAGGATGTCGAACTCCGCCTCGCGAAACGGGGGCGCCACCTTGTTCTTCACGACCTTCACGCGCGCGCGGTTCCCGATCACCTGCTCTCCGTTCTTGACCGTCCCGATCTTCCGGATGTCCAATCGAACCGAAGCGTAGAACTTCAACGCGTTCCCGCCCGTCGTCGTCTCCGGGTTGCCGTAGACGACGCCGATCTTCTGGCGCAGCTGGTTGATGAAGGCGACGGCGGTGTTGTTCCTGGCGGTCGCGGCCGTCAACTTGCGCAGGGCCTGGCTCATGAGGCGCGCCTGGAGACCCATGTGCGCGTCGCCCATCTCCCCCTCGATCTCGGCCCTTGGCACCAGGGCCGCCACAGAATCGATGACGATGAGGTCGATGGCGCCCGTTGCGACCAGCTTGTCGGCGATCTCGAGCGCCTGCTCGCCGTGGTCCGGCTGCGACACGAGCAGATCTTCGATCCGGACGCCCAGCTTTCGCGCGTACCCCACGTCCAGCGCGTGCTCGGCGTCGATGAAGGCGCAAACGCCGCCCGCGCGCTGGGCCTGGGCGATCGCCTGCAGGGTCAGCGTCGTCTTGCCCGAGGACTCGGGGCCGTAGATCTCGATGACACGGCCACGCGGCAGTCCGCCCACGCCCAGCGCCAGGTCCAGGCCAACGGAGCCCGTGGGGATCACGGCGATGTCCGCGATCTCGCCGCCGTCGAGCGGCATGATGGCGCCTTTGCCGAATTGCTTCTCGATGGCAGCGATCGCGCCGGCCACTGCTTTCATCTTTTCTTTCATGCTGGACATGGGTCGCTCTCCTTTTGGTCAGGTCACAGGTTGATCGAGCACGCGGTACTGGAGGGTCTCGGCGAGGTGCATGGCGCGGACAGTCGGGCTGCCCTCGAGGTCGGCGATCGTCCGCGCGACGCGGCGGATGCGCGTGATCGCCCGCGCCGAGAGGCCGAGCCGCGCCGCTGCGCGTTCCAGAAGCTGGTGTCCTGCCGCGTCCAACGGCGCGACGCGGGCCAGGGCCGCGGACGGCAGGCGCGCGTTCCAGCTCTTGCCGCGCTCGCGCTGCCGCTCGCGCGCGACGGCCACGCGGGCGCGCACGACCTCCGTCGGTTCGCCCGCTTCGGCCGTCGCGAGCTGCTGGTAGGGCAGGGCCGGGACCTCGACGTGCAGGTCGATCCGGTCGACGAGCGGACCCGACAGGCGCGACCTGTAGTTGCCGATGGCCGTGGTTCCGCAGACGCACGTCCGGATCGCGCTGCCAAAGTACCCGCACGGACAGGGGTTCAGCGCCGCCACCAACATGAAGTCGGTCGGGTAGGTGACCGCGCGCCGCGCCCGCACGATCGTGACGGCCCGGTCCTCCAGCGGCTGCCGCAGGGACTCCAGCACCGAGCGCGGGTACTCGAGGAGCTCGTCGAGGAACAGCACACCGTTGTGAGCCAGCGCGATCTCGCCGGGGCGCACCTGAGGACCGCCGCCGATCAGGCCGGCGACCGAGACCGTGTGGTGCGGCGCCCGAAACGGACGGGCCCGCACCAGCCCACCGCCGCCCAGGAGACCGGCGGTCGAGTGAACCATCGTCGTCTCCAGCGCTTCATCGAACGTCAGCGGCGGCAGAATTCCCGGGAGTCGCTGCGCCAGCATCGTCTTGCCGGAGCCCGGCGCCCCGACGAACAGCAGGTTGTGACCGCCCCCAGCCGCGATCTCCAGCGCCCGACGCGGGACCTCCTGTCCCCGGACATCCGCCAGGTCCGGGATCGCCGGCGAAAGCGCGGCGACGGTTGTCCGGGCCGCGGCGGACGGTTCGCCGCCCCCCTCGCCCCGCAGCAGCGCCACCAGCTCTGCGATGTGCCCCGGCGCGCGGATCTCCAGCCCGGGTGGTTCGGCGACGACCACCGCCTCCGCCGCGTTGCCGGGCGGCACGACCAGCCGTCGAATCGCGCGGCCGCGGGCCCAGGCCGCGATGGGCAGCACACCCCGGACCGGCCGCAACGTCCCGTCGAGCGCCAGCTCGCCGACGAACAGCGTGCCGTCCAGGGCGCCCGCGTCGACGACGCCCGCAGCGCACAGCATGCCGACGGCGATCGGCACGTCGAAGGAGGCCCCGTCCTTGCGGAGGTCGGCCGGCGCCAGATTGACCGTGACCCGGCGCGGCGGCAGCTTGAACCCGCTGTTCTCCAGCGCGCCGCGAATCCGGACGCGCCCCTCGCGAACGCCGGCGTCCGGGAGCCCCACGATGTTGCAGCCGGGGAGGCCGACCGCCACGTCGACCTCGACGTCGATGGCGGCGGCCTCGATCCCGATCACCGCGGCGGAGGCGACCCGAGCGAACATGCCGCGGGTCTTTGCGAGCCGGGTGCCAACTCTCCGGGGCCGCCGGCGCGGGCGTCACGCGCCCGCCGCGCGGCCGCCGGCTGGTCATCCGTCCGGGCGCCGGCCGCCCCGGACGGTTTCAGCCCACGCGCCTAGAACGTGAGGCGCAGGCCCAGGCGCGCGTTGAACGGCGTCTGGAAGGCGATCGACTGGCCGTAGTTCGGGTTTTTGTTCAATGGCGCGCCGCTCACGTCCTTGGCGTACTTGAGGTCCGACGGGGTGCCGTTGACGATCGGTGGCGCCGCCTGGAACGTGTAGTTGTCGTCCGTTTGCAGCGTGGTCTGCTGGTTCAGGATGTTGAAGAGGTCGATGAACGCCTCGAGGTTCATCCGCGGCCCCAGCGGCCGGGAGTACCCGATCTTCGCGTCCAGCTGGGTGACCGTCGGGGTGCGCCCGCCTTCGCCGCGCGGCAGGAGCATCACAATCTGGTAGAGCGACCCCGGCGCGAGGTTGCTGACGTAGTTGCGGGGCTGGCCCGACCGGGCGGTGAACGCCAACCCGAACACCACCTGGCCCTTGCGAACAGGCTGCCGGACATAGCCGTCCAGGCGGAAGAGATGCGGCCGGTCGTTGGGCAGCGGCCCGTTCTGGTTCACGTAGAGCTCGGGGACGTCGTACGCGTTCGTGCCGTTCGGCGAGATGTAGTTGGTCTCGTACTGGTACAGACCCTCGTAGTTTCCGAGGAGGCGCGAGTAGGTGTACGAGGCGCGCGCGAACCACTTCTTCGCGAAGCGCTTGTTCAGCGACAGAGTCAGCGCGTCGTACGTTCGCTCGGGCTTCGGCGCGTCCTTGAGCTGCTGCAGCGCGCTGACGTTCGCCTGGGCGTTCTCGTAGTTGGCCTTTGCGACTGGATCCGTGGGGTTGGCGGTGGCGACCATCGACGCCTGGGCCAGCTGGCCGTTCGCCGCGTCAATGGCCGACTGCGGAACGGTTCCCGGGTTGGCGAGCACGCTATTACCCTGCGGGCCGTAGCCGTCCTCGATGATGTTGCCCAGCCAGCGGTGCTGGTAGTCCAGCCGGACGGTCATGTCCTCCATGACCTGGCGTTCGACGGTGGCGACGATCTCGTTGTGGTACTGGCCCTGCATGTTCGGCTGGGCGTACGCGGTGTTGAACGTCGCGCCCGCGGCGTTGGCCGTGCACTTGCTGTACTCGCCGGCGCCCGTCCAGTTGTTCTGGTTCGTCAGGCCACCCGGGCACGAGCTCAGACTGCCGTACGACGTCACATAGTTCTCACCGGCGAAGTACCGGGCGGGGATGTCCAGCGGCACCGCCTCGTAGTAGCGGCCGTACGAAACCGAAACCTTCGAGCGCCCGTCGTCGAACGGGTCGTAGATGGCGCCCAGACGAGGCGCCCAGTTGTCCGTGCTGAATACGCCGTGGCCGCCGTTGTCGTAAACCTTCTGCAGCTCCAGCCGGACGCCCGCGTTGATGGTCAGGTTCCGCAGATGATTGGGGCTGAAGCTGTCCTGCAGGAAGAACGCGTTGGACATGCTCTTCACGTAGGAATGCAGCTGGTCCACGTAGCGCGGCGCCATCGTCAGCTTCGTCGCGTCCAGCACGCCGGTGTTGTACTGAACGGGAGACTCGGTGTTCGGCAGCTGAAAGAAGTTTTGCGAAGAGTAGCTGCCGTCGCCGGGGATCTGGACGAAGCCGCGCGCGCCGTTGGGGCCGGTGTAGGCTCGCGTG
>JBJMQQ010000204.1:0-31819 GCA_045802645.1 Polyangia bacterium | reverse complement strand
GTAGACGTAGCCGTCGACGGGCTGGGAGAACTTCTTGCCGAAGGTGCCGGCGCTCACGTTGGTGGGCGCAAGGACCACCTCGTTCGGGTTCAGACCGGTCCGCGCATTGTCGTTGTGGTACGTGAGGACGCCGGGCGCTGGCGAACCGCCCGAGCCACCCCCGTCGTGGTGAGTCGCGGCACCGCTGCCGCAGGCTGCACACGCGAGGACGAGGAGCGAGACCGCCTGCAATCGAGACGCGTGGACCATCGTGTGAATGCCTCTTTCGGCATTGTCGCACGCGCGCCGCACATAGGCGCGGTCACATCTTCGGTGCGCTGTACGTCGTTCCGGTGACCTGGATTCCCATGCAGTTGAACAACTTGGCCGCGCTGTCGAGCGCCTGCGGCGTGGCGGACGGACCGTAGTCGTAGCGGCCGGAACGATTGTTGATGACCGTTCCGTGGATCTCGCCGGCGGCCAGCGCGAGAGCGGCGCCACCACCCGCGGCGCACGCGCCCAGCGTCGGGTGACCGACGGGTTGCTTGCCGTCGGATGTGAGTGAGACTTCCGGTCCGATGACGATCACGGGGAACCCGTCGGCCGTCTCGAGGACCACATAGTTGATTGGAAACCCGGTTGCGAAATAGTAGGCGCCGGTGCCATCCGGCGCCGGGTGCGGTTTGCCGTCGCCGCCCCACGGAAGCCAGCTCGAGATGGCCTGGGTGGCCGCGGCGCCGCTCTTCGTGTCCGTGACCACGATCGCAAAGGGATCCTGTCGAATCATCCCGCTGCCCGGCTGCTGCGTCTCCTGAGGTTTGAGGTGATTCGGGATGCGCGGTGTGCCGAGCGATCCGATCGACGGCACGGGAACCGTCGGGGCGGCCGTCGCCGAAACGGCGCCGCCGCAACAGCTCTGAGCTTGCGACATGAACGTGCCGGGCTGGCCGAAGATGTATCCAATTGACGGGTCGGACGACCAGGATGTCGCGCAGACGTAGCGGGGCGAGCTGCCGGGGCTGTCGATCTCGAGGTACCCGGTCTGCGACGGCTGCGCACCGTCCTGACTGCAGGGAGACACCTTCCCGGTCGGCAGGGCCGCGCAAATGTCCGCGGGGGCCGCGGGCAGGTTGCATCCATTTGCGACCGCAGCATCCATCACCGCGGCGTCGGTGGGCGCGTGAGTCTGTCCGGCGTCGGCGTGATTCGACGGCGGCGTTCCGGCGTCCGACGGAGACCCCGCATCGGCGACCTGGCCCGACATCGCGGCAGCCCCTCCGCCGCCGGACGTGACGTTGACTTGACCGCCGCTGGCGGGAAGGCCGCCGCCCGCATCGCCGCCAATCCCGCCCGCCGCCTGCTGCCCGCCGCCAACGCCGCTTGCCGCGGGGGCGCCGCTGCCGCACCCACCCAAGCTGGCGATCAGAATCCCGCCTAAGGTGAAACGCCGCCACCCGTGCATCTGGGACCTCCTGTTCGTCGTCATGAGCGCGCGCCGGACCCGCAACTCCAGAGCGGGAAGCTAAGTCGCGCGACTGTGGCCGATAGGTGCGGGTCGCCGGCTCAGGAAATCCTTCAGGGTGGGCGCCCGAAATCCGACCGTTGACACCCAGGATCGTGGCCCGTATTGTCGCTGACCCATTCGCCGGCACGCTGTACGAAACCTGGTTCAGGCGGTGCGAGACTTGCCGTTCGCGACGACGCCTGAGGGGCTGCTCCGCCGGCGAGCCGGCGAATTCGGCCGGGTGACGTCCTACGCCGCGGAGCTTGCGCGCGGCGCGGCCGCGGAGCCCGCCAGCGGTCGCGCATCGGGTGACGACCTGCGCTCGGCGGTCGCCGCCGTGCTCGACCGGCTGGCGTCGCGCACCGAGCCGGCGCTGGTGGCCTGCCTGCGCCGTTCGCGCGAGAAGTGGGATCAGGCGGACTCGCTGGCGATCATCGAGGACGACCTGGCGGACGAGCTATCGGCGCTTCGCGAGCGTCTGGCACGCGCGGCGGAGGCCGCGTCGCCCCCGGCGCGACGCGCGATCGCGCTGGAAGGGCTGCTCGCGCTGGACGCCTCCGTTGCGCTGGTGCGGCTATTCGAGCGGCGCCTCGCGCCGTTGCTGCGCCTGCGGCTGCGATCGGCCACCCCTGACGTTCTTCCCGATGGACGTCCCTTCTTGGACCTCGGTCAGGCCTTGCACGAAGTGGCGGAGGCGTGGCGGTGACGCGCGCCCGCTGGCTCATCGGCGCGCTCATCGGCGCGGCCTCTCTGATCGTCGCCACCCAGGCCCTGGTGACGTACGTCGCGGAGCGGCTGGTCGTCGGCGCCGTCGCGGTGGTCGTGCTGATGGCCGTGACCGCCATCGGCTTCGCGAGCCTGGGGCGCGCGCGCCGCTACATCGCGGGCGAGCTCGCCGCGCTCGGCGCAGAGCCGCCTTCAGGCGCGCTCTACGGGGCGCGCCGCGCGCAGCTGGTCTTGCTGCGCCAGCGGTCCGTCTCGCCCGACCTCGATCTCCTCGCCGACGCGACGGCGGCTGCGGAAGCGGAGCGCGGCTACACGGGGCGCTACCTGGTGGCGACCACCGTGCTCATCGGTCTGGTCGGCACGTTCGGCGGGCTGATGGAGACGCTGGCGCGGGCCACGCCGTTGCTGAAGGGCGACCTGGCATCCGGCGCTGGCGGCCCGACGGCCGCGCTGGGGCTCATCGCGGGACCTCTCGCGGGATTGCACGTCACGTTCGGGACCAGCGTCGTTGCCATCCTGGTGACGCTGGCGCTGACGTTGGTCGGGGGCGACGTCACGCTGCACCAGGAGCGGCTGCTGGCTCTTTTGCAGGAACGGACGCGTCACGTTCTGGTTCCCGAGCTGTGGCCCGTCAACGAAAGCGCGGCTGAACGCACCGTCCGTGCGCTACAGGACCTTCGCGCCTTCGTCGCGGAGTCGCTGACGACCAGCGCGGCGAACAGCGCCGAAAAGATCGCCGGTGTCGTGCGTGTCGAGGTTCAGCGGATGGTGGCGCAAGTTCGCACTGAAACGCAGACCGCCACGGCTGCCCAGACCGCGGCGCTGGACCGGATCGGCGTGGGCCTGACCGAGGGCCTTCAACGGACGGCAGACAGCGTCGCGCAGGAGCTTCGCGGCGCGGCGATCACGTCGCGCGACGCGATGACGCAGGCTGCGACGGCTTCGCGCGAGGCGATGACCGGCGCGGCCGCGATGTCGCGCGATGCGATGACAGACGCGGCGGCAGCTTCGCGCGACGCATTGACGGCAGCCGCCGCGGCTTCGCGCGAGGCAGTGGACGAGGCGACAACGGCCTTGCGCGAGACGGTGGGCGAGGCGACGACGGCTTCCCGTGAGCTGGTCGCCGCGGCGGCCACGGCTTCGCGCGAGGCGGTCACGGCGGCGGCGGCGGCTTCGCGCGAGGCCTTCGAAAGCGCCGCCCTGGCCACGCGCGCGGAGATGGCGACGGCTGTCGGAGCGCTGACCTCGACGACGGCGCAAACGCTGGAGTCCACCGCGGCGTCGACGCAGGCGGCGGTTGCGTCGCTGGGCGAGCTGCGCGGCAGCTTGAGCGCACAGCTTCAGGAGGCGTCACAAACGCTGGCCACGGCCGCCGCCGAGCTGCGCGCCGCCGTCGGCGCGTTGTCGCCGACGCTTTCGGAGCTCGTCCCGCAGCTGGGCGGCCTGACCGCCGAGCTCGCGCTGCTGGCTGCGCGCGCCGAGAACCCCGAGCAGCCGAACGCGGTGCTGGACGAGCT
The DNA here is from genome assembly GCA_045802645.1 of Polyangia bacterium. Lineage (GTDB taxonomy): Bacteria > Myxococcota_A > Polyangia > Fen-1088 > Fen-1088 > JADGRB01. Next base: position 28,093 of record JBJMQQ010000204.1, on the reverse strand, counting down.
GGTCCGCCTCAGTGAGGACGTGGAGCGACTGCTGGCGGCCGGCCAGCCCGCCCCCGAAACGATCGAGGCCGCGGCGCGTGAGACCGGATCGTGAGACGTCGCCGCGCCGCCGTCGACCTGTTCCCCGTCAACGTATGGCCGCCGTTCATCGACGCCGTGGTTCTGGCGCTGGCGGCCTTCGTGCTGCTGACCATCGTGGCGTTCGGCGCTCACCAGGCGCTGCAGATGCGCGTACGTGAGGGCGATCGCGAGCTTCAGTCGCTGCGCGCCGACAAGGAACGGATCGAGCGCCGGCTGCGGGCCCTGGCCCCCACTGGCACGATCGAGATCGAAGAGGGCAAGGTCATCTTGCAGGGCGAAGTGCTCTTCGACTCGGGCTCGGACGCGCTGCGGCCCGACGGACGCCTGTTCCTGGAGCGCATCGGACCGAAGCTGGAGAGCCTGCTGGAGGCGGAGGCCGGACAGATGGTGCTCGTGGGTGGGCACACCGACGATCGTGCGCTGCGGGGCAACGCCGCCTTCGCGTCCAACTGGGAGCTGTCGGCGGCGCGCGCCCTCGCCGTGACGCGCGTTCTGATCAGCGCGGGCCTCGACAGTCGGCGCATCGTCGCGGCCGGCTTCGGCGCCGGCCACCCCCGGATCGCCAACAGCGACGAGGCGGCGCGGCGCAAGAATCGTCGCATCGAGGTGTTGCTGGTCCCGATGGGCTCGGTGGCGTCTCGTTGACCGCCGCGCGTCTCGCCGCGCCGTTGTTGCGATTGGCCTCGCGCGTGCTTCGCGCGGTGCCGCCCGTCGATGCCCACCCGGCCGTGAGCGCGCTGCGAGCCTTCACCGACGGTCCGTCGCCGGCCCGCTACCTGGCGGCAACGCGTCTCCTGCAGCATGTCGAGCGGCGCCACAAATTGGCCGCGCTCGGCCGGCTCGGGAGTCGGCGAACGGAGCAGAGCCTGGAATTGCTGGCCCAGGGGACAGCGCTGGCACCCGAGCTCGTCGAGGCTTTGCGCGCCTTGCCGCCCGACCCGCGCAACGGCCGCCGTCTGACGCTGATCTCCGAGATGCTGGCCGCGTATGACCTGGTCGAGGCCCGCACCTCGGGCGCGCTCCTCGAGCTGCGCCAGTTGCTGGGCCCGCTGCCTGTCCCCGCCGCAGCCGAGCGGCGCCGGAAGTCCCGTGGCCGCTGAACCGTCGCCCGCCGACATGATCCCGCGCGCGATCACGCGCGAAGACCTGGCGGCGCTGCCGATCCGGCGCTACGAGGGCGACGTGACCCTGGTGGCGACCCCCGCCGACCTCGAACGCGCGCACGCCGAGCTCCAGGCAGAGCAGGTCGTCGGTCTCGACACGGAGACACGGCCCGCTTTCCGAAAAGGGGAGAGCTACCTGCCGTGCCTCATCCAGGTCGCGGGCGCGTCCAAGGTGTACGTCTTCCAGCTCTCGCAGGTCGATTGTTCAGTGGCGATGGCCGAGCTGCTGGGGAGCCCCGCCATCGTCAAGGCGGGCATCGGGCTGAAGTACGATCTGGCGCAGTTGAAGCTTCGCTTTCCGTTCGACGCGTCCGCGGTTCTCGATCTGGGCGACGTCGCCAAGCGCCACGGCTTCCAGCAGTCGGGAGTGCGCAATCTGGCGGGGCTGTTTCTCGGGTTCAGGATCTCCAAAGGCGCCCAGACCTCGAACTGGGCGGCGCGGCACCTGACGGCGCAGCAAATCCAATATGCCGCGACCGATGCCTGGGCGTGCCGCGAGCTGTACCGGCGCTTTCAGGACCTCGGAATGCTTGCCGGCGATGAAATCCGGCGTCTCGCGTCGTCTTGAGGATTGGCTCGAATGCGGTACCGCCGCGGGTCGGCAGCCATGCGCGACAGGAACTGCCGGATCGCCGCGCGTCCGACGTACCACTCGGGTTGCGGCGGCATCGAGAGGACGGCGTCCTTGGCGAGCAGCGCCACCAGTCCGTCCAGATCGCGGTTCTCCCAGGTCGAGATGTAACGCCGCAGCAGAGCATCGTCGCCGGCGCTCATGACGGATTGTCGGCCGTCCGAGCCGCGTTCCTGCATCCAGTGACGTGCGCGCTGGAGAAGAGAGTCGTGGCCGCCAGGCTGGTACCGAGGCGCTCGGCCGTCTCCTCCGGACTCCGCCCGATCACGTCCACGAGGACCGGCGCGGCCGCTGCTTCGGGGTGAGCAGCTGCAACGCGGCCACGAAAGCCAGACCGACACACTCGCGCAGACTGACGCGTACGTCCGGCCGCCGCTCGTGGTGTCGAGCATCGTGTCCGGCGTGGCCTGGTCGTGTCCTCGGCGTTCAGGTCGTGGAACCGCTGCCAGGCCCGAAAGCGGGCTTCCTGGGTGGCTGACTTTTGCTCTTGACGATACTAAGTACACATATTATAGGTGTACTTATGAAAGGCGGAGACATGACCCACCAACCGGAAAAGTGGCAGACCGAGTACAGCGTCGAGACCAATGCGGAGCCGCAGGCCGTCTGGGCGCTCTTCCGTGACGTGGCAGGGTGGAAGGCGTGGAACGCGGGTATCGAGACGATCGAGATCCACGGCCCGTTCGCGAATGGGACGTTTTTCACGATGAAGCCGCCCGGCGGTGAGCCGCTCCGCTCGCGTCTGGTCGACGTTCGCGAAAATGAATGCTTCATCGACGAGACGCGCGTGGACGACCTTTGCGTCACGGTCGCCCACCGGCTGATCCCCTTGGACGGGCAGCGCACGCGCGTGACGTATGCGGTCGAGGCGATCGGCCCGGCGCAGCTGACATCGGACCGATGGTCGCCGCCGACTTTCCCGAAGTCCTGGCCAGCTTGGCGGCTCGAGTGGCGCGGAGGGCTCCGTGAGCGCCTGGCTGGGTGTCGTCTCCCGCGCGCACGTGCTGCGTGGCGTGGCCGGCGACTTCGCGCAGGTCTGTCACGGCAAGGCGCCGCCGCTGCGCCGGATGCAGCGCGGTGACTGGCTCGTCTACTACTCGCCCAGCGTCGAGATGGGTGGGGCCCCGTTGCGGGTGTTCACGGCGATCGGTGAGCTGGTCGACGACGAGGTCTTTCCGTTCGACATGGGCGGCGGCTTCGTCCCGTTTCGACGGCGGGTGCGCTACTTTGCCGCGCGCGAAGTGCCGCTGGAAGCCGTGAAGGACCGCCTGCAGCTGTGCGCGTCGCCCAGCTGGTCGATGGCGCTTCGGCGCGGGCACCTGCGCCTGTCCGATGCCGACGCGCGGATCATCGCGACCGCGATGGGGGCCCGCATGCCGTCTGCCCGCGAGGCCGCATGAAGAAGCGAGGGGGCCCGCCAGCCCCGCTGCCAACTCGCCTGCCGGGCCCAGCCTCCAGTCCCGGGTTCCTCTTGTGGAAGGTGTCGAACGCCTGGCAGCGCAGGCAACGCGCCGCGCTGGAACCCTTCGGGTTGACGCACTCGCAGTTCGTTCTCCTCGCCACGGCGACCTGGTTCGGCGCCAGCGAGACCCTGACGCAGGCGCGCCTTGCCGAGCTCTCCGGCGTGGATCCGATGACCACCTCTCAAATCGTGCGTGCGCTGGAGGAGGGTTCGCTCCTCGAACGCCGGAGCCATCCTGACGATCCGCGCGCCAAGGCGATCGCCGTCACCGAGAAGGGCCGGTCCAAAGCGCGCCAGGCCGTCGTGGCAGTAGAAGAGACAGACGCGGCCTTTTTCGCGCCGTTACTGGCGAAGACGCCGCAGTTGATCGAGATGTTTGGCGTGCTCGTCGCCGCGGAAGCGGCGCGGTCCGGCGCTCGCAATCGGTCCTGACTAACGACCACAAACAAGATTGCAAATCACACGATCAAACGTGAAATTGCGAAATCATCTGAGTTCGAACGACGGGGCTGCGGGCAATGACTTACGTGGCCCTCACGTTGAGCACCGAAGTGCAGGCGGAGCCGGCACGGGCGGGCGTGTTGCTCTTCGCGCGCGATCAGGCGACGGCACAGCCCTATGTCGACTCGCTGCAAAAGGCGACCGTCCCCGTTCAATGGGTGGCGTCGGTTTCTGCGTTAAGGACGCGGCTGAATCGCCCCGATTTGCCGGTACCCGCGCTGCTGATCCTGCTGCCGTCGCCAAGGACCGCGATGGCCCCCACCGAGCTGGTGAACCTGGCGTTGCGGCTCACGGCGGGCGACGGCGAGGTGGACGCGGGCACCGCAACGTCCGCGCTCGACGAGCCGCTGAACGCGTACTGCGCGGCGCGCTCGCTGAGCCCCCGGCAACGACAGGTCCTGGAGCTCTATCTGACCGGCAACAACGACAAGGAGATTGCCAGCACGTTCAATTGTTCGGCAACGACGGTCTACGAATACTGGCGGCGGATGGCGAAGAAGGCGAACGGCGTGCACAAGTCCGACGTGGTCAACGACTTCCACCGCTTCCTGGCCGATCGCTTCGAGGCTGTCAGAGCGAGCGCGCTAGCCGCTCCTCGTCGCGCCACTCGTCCGCCGGCTCCGTAGCTGCGGGCGCCGAGGTGCCACGCCCGAATCCCCGCCCGGCGGCGAGCTGCCGCGCGCGCCAGATCGTGTAGAGCACCGGGATCACCTCCAGCGTCAGGAAGGCGCTCGTCACGAGCCCGCCGACCATCGGCGCGGCCACCCGCTTCATGATCTCGGAGCCGGCTCCTTGCGCCCACAGCAGCGGAAGCAGCGCGGCGGCCATCGTCACGATGGTCATGAGCTTGGGGCGCAGCCGCCGCACCGTCCCTTCGGCGTGCGCCGCCACGATGTCATCGCGGGTCTTCAGTTTGCCGTCACGCACGCGGCGGAAGAACGCGTCGTCGATGTAGACGACCATCACCACTCCTGTCTGCATGGCCAATCCGACCACCGACAGCAGCCCGACCCAGACTGGCGCGGACAGCCGGTAGTCCAGCAGGTACAGCGTCCAGAAGCTGCCGACCAGCGCGAACGGCACGGACACCAGCACGATCAACGCCTCCGTCAGGCTGCGGAACTGTAGGAAGAGCAACCCGAGCATCACAAGGGCCACGATCGGGACGATGATCTTCAGCCGGCGCTGGCCGGCCGTGAGCAGCCGGTACTGCCCGGTCCATTCCAGCCGTTCGCCGGCAGCCGCGCGCAACAGCGGGCTCACGGCGGCGTCGACGTCGCGACGCGCCCGCGCGACGTAGCCTTCGATGTCGGTGCCGTCGGCGAGGTCGACGTAGACGGTGCCGGACAGCTCGCCGGCTTCCGCGCGCATCGTTGCGGGCAGCGTCGTCCAGACCGCCCGGCCGAGCAGGCCCAGCGGGACGGGCTGTCCCTCGCCGTTGCGTCCGGCCCGGACGGTCGCGTCGCGCACGAGATCTTGCGGCTGTTTCACGAGCCACGGGGCGCTGAGAGACAGCCGCACGCGCGGCGGGCGTGTCGCCGCCACGCCCGGGCTTCCCGGCGCTGCCAGCTCGCCCATGTCGCCGCCCGCCAGGATCAGATCGGCGACGCTCCGGGCGCGGGTGGGATCGACGTCGTGACGCGCCAGCGCGTCCTGGTCCAGCTGAAATTGCGCGCGGACCTCACCGCCCAGCCCCTCGTAGACGGCGCTACGTGTGCCGGGGACGCGCGCCACCACCTCCTGCACCGCCGTGCCCAGCACGTCGAGGCGTGCTGCCGTCTTGGCGACCACCCGGATGCCGACCGGGGTCCGCACGCCGGTCGCCATCATGTCGATGCGGGCGCGCACCGGCGCCGTCCAGGCGTTCGTCCAGCCCGGGACGCGCGCCCTGTGATCCAGATCGTCGACCAGTTCGGCGGTCGTCATGGGGCCGTTCTCGGGCCACAGCAGGCCCAGCACCCGCCTGGCCGGGCCGGGCGCCCACCCCGAATACCAGCGGCGCCGCTGAACGCGCGGCCATTCAGCGCGCGGCTTCAGCCGGATGGTGGTCTCCGCCATCGACCAGGGGGCCGGATCCGTCGCCGTATCGGCGCGGCCGATCTTGCCGTACACGGCGTCCACGGCCGGGTGCTTCGCGATCCGGCGGTTCTGCGCCGCCAGCTCGAAGGGTGCGTCGTCCTCGCCCAGGCCGGGGGCAGTGGTCGGCATGTAGAGCAGGTCACCTTCTTGCAGGCGCGGCAGGAACTCGCTGCCGAGCCGGGTCGCGATGGGCAGGCACGAGAGCGCCGCCAGCCCGGCGGTCACCAAAGTGAGAGTCGGCCGCGTCAGCGCGAAGTGAACGAACGGGCGATACGCGCGCACCAGGGCCCGGGTCAGCGGGTTCGCGAGCTCGGGGACGATACGCCCGCGCAGCAGGCGATCGCGCAGCGCGGGCGCGACCGTCAGCGTGACTGCCGCCGCGACCAGCACGACCAGCGTCTTGGTGAGCGCCAGCGGCCGCAGCAAGCGTCCCGTTTCGCCGCCGAACGCGAACACCGGCACGAAGGCCAGCGCCGCGATCACCAGCGAGGTCAGGATCGCCGGCGCGAAGTCGCCCGCCGCCGCCACCAGCCGGTGACGCCGCCACCGGCTCACGCCCGAGCTCGCGTCGCCGCCGGTCTCGAGGCGACGGTGACAGGCCTCCAGCGCCACCAGCTCGGCGTCGACCGCCATGCCCAGCGCGATGGCGATGCCGCCCAGGCTCATGACGGTGACGGGGATGCCGGCCAGCCGCATCGCCGCGAACGTGAGCAGCACGATCAGCGGCAAGGTCACGGCTGGGACCAGCGCGCTGCGCCCGTGCAGCAGAAACAGCAGCACCACCAGGGCCACCACCACGATCTCTTCGGACACGGCGCCCAGCAGCGTTCGTTCGATCCGGCCCGCCAGCTCCGAACGGTCGTAGAGCACGCCCAGCCGCGCCTGGGGCGGCAGCCGGTGGCGCTCGCGTTCGATGGCCTGCTTCACGCGAGCGATCACGGCGGTGGGGTCGGCGCCGCGCTGGGCGATGACGATGCCGACCACGATCGGCCAGACGCCGTCGACGTCGGCGGCGCCGCTGGACATCGACTCGGTGACCTGGACGCGTGTCAGCTTCGCCAGCACCGGATCACGCTGGAGATCGCCGGCCGACGTTGGCCGGGGCGCTGCGTCCAGTCGAGCGCGGAGCGCCGTCACGACGTCGGACACCGCGGCGCCTGCAGCCCGCAGCTCGGCATCGGTGGTCTGGACCACCACCTCCTGCCCCATGCCCCCCAGCGTGGCGACCTCGGCGACGCCGGGGATCCCCACCAGCGCCGGGCGCAGCACGTCGTCCTGGAACTCGCGCAACGGGCGGAGCTCGGCCCCGGGGCCGCGGTGCTTGGCCTCACCCATCGGCATCGGCTGCTTCGTGACGGGCGGGAGCAGCGCGTACTGCAGCACCCAGCCGGTCGCGGACGCCTCGGGACCGATCTGAACGTGCGCGGCGGCCGGGAGTCGCGGGCGTAGACCGGCGACCCGCCGCACGATCTCGGCGCGCCCGGCAGGCAGCGCCCCTTCGGACCCGAAGACGACGTCGACGTAGGCCATGCCGGCCATCGAGGAGCCGCGGACCGCCGTCGAACCCGGCACGCCCTCGAGCGCGCCGGTCAGCACCTCCGTCACCTGCGCAGCGACCTCGGGGGCCGAGTGTCCCATCCACTCCGCGACCAGGACCAGCTGCGGATCGGACAGGTCGGGGATTGCGTCACGCGCCAGCGAGCGTTGCGAGGCGTAGCCGGCCGCCGCCGTCAGCGCAGCGGCCAGCAGAACGGCGTAGGGGTGCCGCGCGCAGGCGGCGACGATGCGTGTGATCACGGCGATTCCCTCCAGCCCAGGCGGCGGGCAGTGTCCAGGGCGAACGTGTGCTTGGCGACGACCCACTCGTCTTCATGTAATCCGGACACGACGGCCGCGTAGCCGTAGACGACGCTGCCGATCTCGACCGGGCGTTTGATCAGCGTGTGGCGATCGTTGACCGCGACGAGGACGTAGGGACCCTCAGGTGATCGCAGCACCGCGCCCTCTCGAATGACCAGGTCCTCGCGCAGGCGAGTGGCGAACTTCACCGACCCTGTGCCACCGGCAGGCAGCGTTCCGCGCTGCGCGGCGTGGAATCGGACGCGGACCGTCGATTCGTCCCACGGCTCGGGCGGCTCGCCGTTGAAGCGCACCGGCGCGCCGTCGGTCGGTCCCGTCAGAGGCCAGAACTGGCCACCTTCACCGCGGACCAGCAGCTTGGCCTGGTCCACGTACATCAGCGCGACGCCCGTGTCGCGGCTCTCCGCCCAGGCGGGAAACCGCATCTCTTGCGCCGTCTCGAAGCGCTTCACGCGCGACACGGCGTCGAACGCGCGCAGCTCCTTCTCGACCGTCGCCAGCTGCAGCGCCGCCGGCTCCGCCGTCGCGACGTTCGCCATCGGCTCGAGGCGCATGCGACAGATTGGACAATCACCGGGAGACGACGAAGTCACCTCCGGGTGCATGGGGCAGACGAACGACGGACGCGCCGAAGCGGCGGCCGCCGCAGGGACGTTGCCGACCCTGCGCGCGACCACCGCGACGACGAGACCGCCCGCGGCGATCGCCACCAGCAACAGCCTGGTGGCGATCATCGCCGCGGTGGAACGGGATTCTCCGTTCACGCGGTCCGCCTTTCCTACAGCACCAGCTCCCAGAACGCCGTGTTCGGCGGGCCGTTCGACGTCGTGGCCTGGTGAGCCACCAACGCCCGGTACACGTGACCGCCGGAGAAGACGCGATCACCGACGGCGTAGATGATCTGCACCGCCCAATCGCCGTTCTGGTTGTTGATGCGTTCCCACAGGTCGGGCCGCGTGGGCGGCGGCTGGCTGGCGACCGAGGTGTGGGCAACCCGCGCCTCGTAGTCGACGTTGTTGTAGTTGACCAACCCGCGGTTCACGCCCGGCGACCCGCGGAAGCCCACCGGGTAAGCAACCCCCGGCTGCCAGATCGGGATGATGGTCATCGGCCGCATCATCTCGTTGTCTTCGTGCTCCAGCAGGTGGCAGTGCCAGATGTAGCCGATGCCGAACAGCGGGTTGAACGGGAACGTGTTCGTGCCGATCGGGACTTGCGCCGGCGTCGGCGACTGAATCGCCCAGCGGACGCGGATGCGTGTCACGAAGTGCGCCGGCGTGAACACGGTGTCCTTCCAGCCGTTCTCTTCGGGGGTCGGTCCGGTCGCCGTCGCGTCGAAGTACGGCTCCGGATCCAGCTTCAACGTCGGGTGATTGAAGGGCGGGTTTCCGTTCACCTGTCGCCACTTGGTCAGGTAGGCCGCGTCGTTGAAGTGGCGGCGATCGATGACCTGGAACTGGATCAAGTGAACGTGCTTGTTGTGGTCCAGGGGCGTCGTGTTGATGAAGTTCCAGTCCTCGGTCGAGCCGATGGTGGGCAGCTCGGTGGTGAGCTCGTGGAACAGCTGGCCGTCGAGCTCCGCCTGCAGCACGCGTCCCTGATCGTCCGTCTCGACGTTCTGGATCAGGAGGCGCCGCGGTTGGTCGGCGGTCAGCACCGGCACCTGCGGGCCCAGATCTGTCGGAACCGGCTTGGGCGGCACGGACACGCTGTTGACGACCGTGAACCGCATGATGGTGCCGTCGGTGTTGGGATCCGGCGGCGGACCGATCGGCTGCGGCGCCCCTGCGGTGTTCTGCATGACGATCTGCGTCCCGACGGGGAGATTCGAGAAGTCGACCAGGAAGTCGACACGCTCCGTGACGCCGATCTGGAAGTTCGTGACCGACTGGACCGTGTTCTTGTAGCCGCCGTCCGTACCGATGATCTGCATCGGCATGCCGTTCGACAGGCTGATCCGGTAGAAGCGCTGGCTGGCGGAGTTCAGCATGCGGAACCGGTACAGGTGCCGCTTGACGTTCATGTTCGGCCACACCTTGCCATTGACCAGGTTGGTGTTGCCGTTGACGACCAGCATCCAGTACGGGTTCACGTCCGGGTTGGCGCCCAGCGTGCCGGCCGGCTGATCCTCTGCCTGCGGATAGAAGATGCTGCCGTCGGTGCGGAACGACCGATCCTGGACAATCACCGGCATCTCGAACTCGCCCTCCGGCAGGACCGTCGTCGGCGTGATCGTGACGCCGCGGATGTTGTCCAGCAGGAAGGTCCCGGTCGAATTCGTCGCCACGTTGACCGTCACGCGCAAGTCGAAGTCCTCGCACGAGCTGCCCACCGCGGTGCGGGTTGCGGCGGGAACGGAGAAGGTCAGCGTGTTGAACCTACCCGTTGGCTTTCCGACCAGGTCGACCTGGGACAAGAACGCGTTGTTGACGCCCTTGCTGGGGCAGTCGGCGTACAGCTGCACGGCCCCGAACGTCGCGTTCGCCTGCTGCGTCGGGATGAACACGTCCATCAGGATGCTGCTGGGCAGTGCGGCGGTCAGATTGAATTGCCGGCCGTCGAGCTCGACGAAGCCCTTGGCAGCGAGCGACACGGACAGTCGCCCCTGCGTGTGGCTCGTGCCGACGCCCGGCTGGACTGACGCAACCGTGGAGGTCCAGTCGTTCGGATCTTCGAACCCGAGGATGTCCTCGTTACCGCGGCGATCGAGCGGTTCGCCGGCCGGATCGCGCAGGAACGAGTAGCCCGACAGCCCGAACCCGACGTCCAGGCGGGTCACGCCGAACGAGTGGTCGTGATACCAGAACGGCCCCGACTGGTTGCTGATTGGCTGCTGGTAGGTGTTCGAAACGAATTCCGGGCCGACGATGCTGTTCCCGGGCGTGAACCAGGTGTCGGGCGTCCCGTCGAATTCGGGGATGACCTCGATGCCGTGCGTGTGGGTCGTGTGCACGATCGGCGACTGCGCCTGCGGGTACCCGGGCGGGAAATGCAGGAACGGCGGCGTCGGCTTGGGGAAGTGATTGGGGTTCGCCCAGTCGAGCGTCGGGTCGACCGGGCCGAGGTGCGGCCCCTGCAGCTCGTTCAAGTAGTGAATGTCCGCCGCGTCGAAGCGGATGTGCTCGAACTTGGGTCCGGGCGATGTCCGCTGGAACGCGACCGGCCCCGTCTGCTCCAGCGCCGGCACTGGCTGGCCGTTCTGGTCGTACCTGACGTAAACGTTGCCGCCATAGCCGAACAGCGGCGTCGACGGGAACCCCGGCGGCAACTGTTGCTCGTTGAACTTGGCGATGTGAAGGGTGTAGTCCCGGTGTCCCTGCGCGTTGCGCGTGTAGGCATACGTGAAGAACCGGGGAAGCTGACTCTGGAACCGGGGGATCTGCGTCGCCGGCAACAAAGGAGCCAGGCCATCGCCGCCACCGGTCCCACCCGTGCCGGTGGTCGAGCCACCGGCGCCACCCGCGGTGCTCGTCGCGGTCACCCCGCTGACGGTCGTCACCGCAGCTATGTTTTGTCGTACCTCCTGGTCCGGCGGCTGCGCGCACGACGCGGCTCCAAGCAGAGCCAGTGCAACTGCGCCACCTCCCAGTCGTCCCATCCCACTGCGTGCTTTCCGCATGGCTTGTCTCCTTTCGGCCAAACCATGCGGTCAGCCTGAAAATTGAGACAGTCCATGAATACTGGACACCTGCGTTCGTCAGACCGCCAGGCGGGTCATCGAGGGGGTGAAGCCGAATTTGCGTTTGAACTCGCGGGTGAAGTGGGCGGGGCTTTCGAAGCCGACTTCCAGAGCGACCTCGCTGACGCGGGCGCCGCTGACCAGACGCTCGCGCGCGTGATCGAGGCGTACCTGGCGCAGGAAGCGCATCGGGCTCACGCGGGCGACCGCCTGGAACCGGTGGGCGAAGTGGGAGGGGCTCATCGCCACGCGACGGGCGACCTCGTCGACGCGCAGCTTCTCGGCGTAGTTGTCGCGGATGTACTGCATGGCCTGCAGGATCCGTTGCGCGTCGGCGGGTGACCCGACGCCCGCGCGCAGCGTTGCCGCCGCGTCGGTCCGCAAGAGCCGCAGCAGGATCTCGTCGACGATCAGCGGGCCCAGCAGCCTGGCTTCGACGGGATCGGCGACGATGCGCAGCAGCCGCTCCAGCGCGCTGGCGATCCCCAGGTCGCAGTCGAGCAGAAACGCCGGGGTGGCCTCGTTGGACGGCGTGCCGCCGATCTCGGCCAGCGTGATCAACGCGCGCGCGACGCGCTCGGGCGCGAACGAGAGGGACATCGACAGATACGGCCGCTGCCGGCTGGCTTCGACGACGGAGCTCGTGTACGCGCAGGGGCGCGTGACCACCACCATTCGCCCCGCCGGCACGGTCAGCGCCCGGCTACCGATGCGCAGTTGCTTCGCACCCTGCAGGACGGCGCCCACCGTCGTTCCCGCCGCCGCAGCCTTGTCGTAAAGCGTCGGTGCCGTGTATCGGCAGACCGACAGGCCCGGAAACGGAAGCGGCGTCGGTCCTTCCCCGCGTGACAGGTCCGTGATCATGCCGTGGATTGATTCGCCGATCGGGCACGTCACGCCGGTCTCAATATTCGGAAGCATCGCGATCGCGGTGGCCATGGGTCACCAGTATACGAAGCACGCCGGCGACCGAGCGGGGACGACCCGGCGGCCGCAGGAATGAGCAAGAGAACCGCAGCATTTGCCAAGGCCGTCGCGGGGGCCGCAGGAACGCGCACGTCTTTCGCAGCCACGGCGGCGACGCCGCATTCGTCGCCCGCTACGTTCCGGTCGCACGTTCAATCGACCTCAAACGAAGGAATGACGACCATGGACAAGCAGACGAAGGGTGCATTCGAAGGACAGGTGGCGCTGGTCACCGGCGGTAGCACCGGGATTGGCGCCGCCGTCGCGCTGGAGCTGGCGCAGGCCGGCGCGCGCGTCGTGATCACCGGCCGCCACGAAGAGACTCTGCGCGCATCGGCGGCGCGCCATCCGCAGATCACGTTCCAGGTCGCGGACGCGGGCCAGTCGGGCGACACCGCCCGCGCCGTCGACGAGGTCCGGACCCGCTTCGGACGGCTGGACGCGCTGGTGAACAACGCCGGCGTCTTCGAGATCCGCGCCGTCGGCGATGCGGCCTCGGATCACGTTCGCCGGTTGTGGGACACGAACGTCCTGGGCGTCGTCGAAACGATGCGCGCGTCGTTGCCGCTGCTCAGAAGATCGCGCGGCAGCGTCGTCAACATCGCCAGCATCGCCGCCGACCATCCGATGCCGAACGCGTCCGTCTACAGCGCCACGAAGGCCGCCGTCCTGGCATTGACGCGCGCCTGGGCAAAGGAACTGGCGGGCGAAGGCGTGCGCGTGAACGCGGTGAGCCCCGGGCCGATCGCGACCCCGATCTTCGATCCCGCCAAATCCGGCGTCACCCCCGAGGCGATGGAACAGATGGGCGAGCACATCCGGCAGTCGGTCCCGCTGAAGCGCTTCGGCACGCCCGAGGAGGTCGCGAAGACGATCGCGTTCCTGCTGGCCCCGGGCGCCAGTTACATCACCGGCGCCCAGGTGACCGTGGCCGGCGGTCTGGAGGCGTGAGCGGCGGACCGGAGCCGACGACCTCCGCCGCTAAGAGCTGCAGGCAGTAGAGCTGGAACTGCTCGCCGCGCCGACGCTGCCCGGGACGGTGCTGCCCGCCGGCGCGGTCCAGCTGGTGCGCAGCGCATTCTGCACAACGGCGAAGCGCGACGTTTGGCGGAGGTTCCTCGGTTTTGGAGGACCACCGCTGATCAACGCGCGTCGGCTTTGATGGTGGCGCCATGAGTCGAGATGATCGCCGTGGTGCTGGTGTCCGCGTCGTAGACGGAAAACCAGCCGGCCGGCTCGTGCGGCGGATCGCCGGTCCACTTGCTGGGGGGACGTGCTTCGCCGCCCCATGCCCAGAAGTTGTCGCCCGCCAGCGCGTTGCCGCTCTTGGCCAGCGACGTCTCGACGACCGTGTACAGGCTCTTGTAGTACTTGTCGCGGTTGGTCGTCGGCGACGCCGGATCGGTCTTGCCGCCCGACGCCCACCCGTCGCGCGCCAGCCCGAACTCTTCGAGGACCAGCGGCTTGCCCAGCTGCTTGGCCATCGTGTCGTGATTTTGCAGGTACGTGGTCGCGAAGCTGGTCGCGCTCTGCAAGTTCGAGGCGCTCGAATCCGTGGCGCTGTACTTCCCCCAGGGCTCGACCCAGATGTGGCAGGTCGTGTAGTCGACGTACTGGCTCTGGTGAGTGGTGGTGAAGTCGCCGCCCCAAGATCCTTCGCTGCCGACCGTCACCATGTGGTTCGGGTCCAGCGACTTGATGAACATTGCCGTGTCGTTGATCCAGTTGGCCGGGTAGTCGCGCGGTTCGTTGGCCAGCTGCCAGGCGAAGATCGCCGGATCGTCGCGGTACGTGCGGCCGTTGACCGTGTTGACGCGATTGACGAGCGTGTTGATGTGCGCCCGATACGCCGTCTGGCAGGTCGCGCAAGCGTAGAACCGGTCCACGTAGCTGACGAAGCTGCTGTACAGGTTGCTGTTTGGGATGCGATCGGGAATCTTGCTGCCGTCGCTCCAGCTCACGTACTGCCCGAAGCCGCCGGACCACTCCCAGTAGTTGTTGAGGACCATGACGGCGCGCATCCCGCGCTTGGCGAGCTCGTCCAGGAAAACGTCCAGCCCCTGGAAGACCTGTTCGTTGTAGACGCCGGGCATCGGCATCAGCGACGGGACAATCCGGTACGGCGCCGTGTCGGGACCTTCGGCGGACGCCACCATGCGGATGTTGTTGACCCCGAGCAGCTGCAGCCGATCCAGCTCGCGCGTCAGGCGAGCGCGATCGCCGCCCGCGGCCGTCGAGCCCAGGCTCATCCCTTGCCAGAAGTTGGCGCCCACGACGACGTGGCGCTTGCCACCGTCGATGAACTGCGTCCCCTGACGTGTCACGAACCCGGTCAGCCCGGCTTGACCGCCGCGGCCGCCCGCTGCGCCGCCCACGCTTGCGGCGCCGCTGCCGGCCGTTCCGCCGAGGCCACCTGCAACGCCAGCGATTCCGCCGCCGCCGGCCGTCGCTCCGGTGCCGGCTCCCCCGGCGCTACCGGCAGCTCCCGAAGAACCGCCCGCGCCGTTCGTGCCGCCGCGAGCTCCGCCGGTTGCGCCGGGCCCCGTCCCGCCGCTGGCGCTGGACCCGCCGGTCGCGGGTGCCGCGTCGACGGTGCTCGCGCCGCCGCCGCCACAACCAAGGACCGCCAGGCCGACGGCCCCGATGAACCCGAACACGACTTTGGTGCGCACGCCAGCATAAGGGGACGAGCGCCGTTGAATCGCCACGAGTTCTGGCCCGGTCCGTCAGCCCCCCGTTCCAAGGACGCTGCCGGCGCTGCCGCCGCCGGATGTGCCCCCGGCGCCGCCGCCCGTCCGGTGCTGGATCCACCCTGCGACGAGGCGCTGCACCCGACCAGCACGCCCAGCAGCCCAGCCGTCAACGCAGAGAAACCTCCCGCCCTGCCTCGCATTCGCTCTTTCGTCATGTCGGGTGATGCTTAAACGGGCGGCGCCACCAAAGTAGATGTACCGGTCGTTCGGCCAAATCAGCCGTTGGCGCATCGCGGTCGGGCCGCGGCCCCCCAACCTTGGACGACGCGATGGGGCTCGAAGCAGCAGCGGCGGGGCTCGTCCTCGTGCTGGCCGCCTGGACGGCCGCGGCGAGTGCCGCCGAGCCGCCCGCGTCCGACACGATCGCGCTCGACGTGCTCGGCGCCTGCCCGGGCCGCGCCGAGGTGACCCGTCTGCTCGACCAGCTGATTCCCGCCGAACGCGGCCGCGGCGCGGCCCTGTCGATCCAGGACCGCGGTCCCCACTTTCGCGTCGCCGTTGGCGACCACGCGACCACGCTGGACGACCCGGCGCGCGACTGCACGGCCCGTGCTCGGGAGGCCGCGGTCGTGATCGCGAACGAGCTTCGGTCGCATACATTGGTCGTCGGGCCGCCCCTTTGGACGATCGAGAAGGGAGTGGTGTTCGAGTCGCGCCCGGGACCGACGGGCCCGCCTGGGCGCCAGGCGCCGAATTTCGCGGGCGCGCGTGGGCCGGCGACGCTGACGTTCCCGGGGGGCTGGAAAGCCGAGCTTCTGCGATTCCCGCTGGACGTCGGCGCGCGCGCGACGCTGTACTGGGGGCGCTTTCGCCCCTGGCTCGTGCTTGGGGGCTCGTTGACGCCGACGGCGATCCTGGGGCAGGAGGTCGTGCAAACCGACCGCCAGTGGCGCCTGGACGTGGGTGCCTTGGTGATGGTGGGCGCCACGCTTCGGGTCACGCAGCGCATCGGCGTCGCGGCCGCGCTCAACTTGCGATGGCAGCCGCGCCCGTATCATTTGCAGGTCGCGCCCCAAGGAACGGTCGGCGAGACGCCGGCCGTCTGGCTCGGGCTGTCGTTGAATTACACGCTGGACGGGCAGGCGAGCCGCCCATGACCTCACTGGCGAGACGACGCGCAAAGGCGATGGCGACGCCGGGCTTGCGCGCGGTGATCCTGTTCGTCGTCGCGCTTCTGCTGATGGCGGTGCGCTGCGACCAGGACGTTCCGCTGGGGGTGGACCCCGGCCGCGACGCTGGCCCCGTTGACGCGAGCGCGGCGGACTGACGATGGCGAGATCAGTAGTAAACGTTTCGCCGTACCGTCCGGCGCGAAGTTCGTCGCGCCACGCCGGCGACGCTGAGGGGCGTGAGCGGCCTGCCGATGACGGCCAGGATGTCCGGCGCGACAGTCGTGACGATGCCGAGGCAGACGAACAAGGCCAGGATCAACTTTCTCTTCGGACGCATGGGTGCTCCTTTCGTGTCGTCTCGCTTCAGAGCGACGGGCCGCACGCCGCCGCCACCGACGTCGACGGCTTGCCCGTGGCGGGCGCTGCGAAGTCGAAGGTCACGGGCGGCAAGCTCGGCTGCGTGTTCCAGTCCGACATCTGCACGGCGAACGCGGGATGGCCGGGCGCGTCCTTGGTCGTGATCACGTAGCGCAGCGGCAGTGGCTGCGGGCCGTCCTTGATCCACATCTGCCAGTCGATCTGCTCGCCGCGGAAGGCGACGTGGTTGACGGGCATGCCGTCGATCGTTTCGTGGCCGATGAAGCGGCCGCTGACCACCTGCTCCATGAGGATGTCGTACGGACGGGTGTAGAGCAGATCGGCGCCAGGCGCGTCGATGTCGAACTGCTTACGCATCTGATCGATCGCCGCGTCCAGCGTCGGCGGTGCCACCGCGGTCTGATACGCGCCGGTGCTCTTGCAGGCGACGCTCATGTGCGCGCCGTCGTACCAGATCCCCAGGCCGGCCGCGCTGCCACGTTGCAGGCTGCGCAGGCGGTTGGGCCGTTGCACCGCGATCTCCGCGTTGCTCATGATTGCGAGCTTTTCGCCGGACTTGAGCGAGACTTCGTCCGCGACGCTGGTTCGCAGCGTGAAGCTCTGGAGGCCGGCCAGGTAGTCGGTCATTTGCTTCACCATGCGGTCGGCGTCCGGATCGATGGCTTTCTTGGGCGGCGCGGCCGTCGCAGGCGCGCTGGCGGTGGCGACGGCAACCAGCGCGAAAGCAAGGACGACCCCGTCCGCGACGAGGTGCGATGTTCTTCTCATGGAGGCTCCTTCCAGTGGCAGACGGCTGGTCGGAACCTAAGAGCGGTTCACGCGCACCGGAGATCGGTCCGCGGCTGATTCGACGCGCGGCCCGGGCCGGCCGATCCGGGACGCATTACTTTGGACGCCACGTCGGCTGCCGACCGGCACGCCGGGGGAGGTGTGCGATGGGGTTGCTCGGCAAGACCAAAGACAAAGCGATCGAGCTCAAGAACGGGCAGGGGCAGATACTCGCGGATGCGGGGATCGCGAAGGCGCGTGAGGCGCTGGCCCTGCTCAACGACGCGATGCCGCTCCTCAAAGAGGCGGGATGCTCGCCGTGCGAGGTAGAGGTCGAAATCGGCTTGCCGCCCAAGGTCGTGGCGAACTTCGTTACCGGTGAGGTTTCCGAAGAGACAATCGCGCGCATCACGGCCGAGCACCCCGACAAGAAATTGGCGTGCGCCATCTTGAAGGCGCTGCAGGAAGGCGCGCGATGGCAAAAGGCCGTCGAGGTCGGCGACATGCACGCGTCGACGCTGGCCATCGAGATCAGCTTGATTCCGGCCATCAAGCTGAGCTTCGTTGCGGGATAGCTCGACCGCATTGATCGCCATTCCCGCTTGATTGGGCGATCCGCCCAATAAGTCGTTGCCACGAAAATGCAACCCTGCTATTCGGTTGATACCGGCGGCAGGACGCTGGTGGCAACTTGGCAGTTCGGCAAGCTCACCAGCTCTGGCGCGCAGCGCTGGCCGCCACCGCGGCGTTCCTGCTCGCGTATGCGCTTCGGGTCCGTAGTCACCCGGGTGCGCACGCGTCACTGATCCGTCGCGCGCCCGCGCCGCTGGCCGTCGGCGACCTCGACCACGACAGTCTGCCGGACGAGCTGGAAGAGCGGTTGGCCGCGCGCTTCGCGCCGATCGTCGTTCTGCATCCGCGCGACGCGACACGCCCCGCCTCGATTCCGTGGCTGCTGTCGCGGTTCGGCCAGCCGGCGGCGGCGCAGGGCGGCCTGCCCGTCGCGCTGCGTCCCGGCAGCGCTGACCCGCGCGACTGGACGACCTACGTGCACGTTTACCCGCGCACCGACGGTGGCATCAACGTGCAGTACTGGTTCTTCTACGCCTTCAACGCGAATCCACCGTTCTTCGATCACGACGCGGACTGGGAGCACGTCACCGTGCGCGTGACGGCTCAGGGGCAGCCGGTGGGCGTCTACTTCGCCCAGCACGGCGACTCCAGCCCGGGCGTTTTCCGGGCGTGGGGCGATGTACGCCGGGCCGCCGACCACCCGATCGTCCTGTCCGCGCGCGGCAGCCACGCCAGCTACCCTGACCAGTCGTCAGTCAGGTGGTTCGACAGCGTCAGCAGATGCGCGACGCTGGACGGCTGCGGCGACCCGATCTGGCGCACCGACGAGTCCGGCGGTCTGGTCAACGTCGGCGAGCCGCGCGCGCTCCTGGGGAGCGACAACGTGCGGGAAGCCCTGGCGTTCGGCGGCCGCTGGGGCGCCGACGCGCATTTTCCCCGGTCGCGAACCGCGCCGCCCGGTCCGTTCCACCAGAGCGGATTCGTCG
This sequence comes from Polyangia bacterium, assembly GCA_045802645.1. Classification (GTDB taxonomy): domain Bacteria; phylum Myxococcota_A; class Polyangia; order Fen-1088; family Fen-1088; genus JADGRB01. The sequence continues at coordinate 9,101 of JBJMQQ010000204.1, read as the reverse complement.
TCGACGGCTTCCAGTGACGACCGCGAAGCGATTCAGGGACCACATGTAGGTCTTGGCGCCCCGCCCGTACTCTTTTCAGTACACGGTCCGCCGGCGACCGGCAGTAGTAGGCCAAGGAGAAGCAAAAATGCCGAGCCGCTCTCTTGGTGTCCTGACGCTTGCCGCCGCTGGATTATTGGGCGTTTCCTGTTCGTCCAGCGGCGTCGGCGGCGGTGGAAGTGGTGGAAACCCCGGGGCGACCGGCGGAACGGTTGGTTCCGGCGGCGGCACGAGTACCGGGTCGGGCGGCAGCGCCTCGGGCGGCAGCGGCACCGGCGGCTCCGCGACCGGCGGATCGGGTACCGGCGGATCCGGTACCGGCGGGATCGCTGCTACCGGTGGGACGCCCGGGACGGGGGGCGCCAGCAGCGGCGGCCACGCGGGCTCTGGTTCTGGTTCCGCCGGCGCGGCCGGCCGTGGCAGCGCGGGCGCGCCGGGTACGGGCGGCAGCGGCGGCGCGGTCGCGCCCGGTACGCCGATTCCCAGTGCGGGTTGCGGCAAGACGTCGACGCTGACCTTCGGGACGGTGCCGGGCGAGAGTGCCACCGCGATGGCGGGCGGTCCGTCCCAGGGCACCGGCAAAGGCGGCTACGTGAAGCTCACGAGCGGCGGCACGCAACGCGGCTTCGCGATGCGCCTCCCCGACAACTACGACAACAACCATCCGTATCCGTTGTTCTTCGCGTTCCACTGGAACGGCGGCGACTCCAAGGCGCAAGACACGGGCGGCGACAACGGATACTTCACCGCCTATTACGGAATTCAGCGCAAGTCGAAGAACGGAATGTTCTTCGTCGCGCCAGATTCAATCGGTTCGGGCTGGGGGAACGGCAGTGACTCGGATCTGCACTTCACCGACGACATGGTGAAGCTGATCTCCGACAACTACTGCGTCGACATGTCGAACCTCATCACCAGCGGCTTCAGCTGGGGTGGCGGAATGAGTTACGAGCTGGCGTGTGCCCGCGCGAACACCAAGACCAACACGGCGGGCTACGCGTTCCGGGCCGCCATCATCTTCGAAGGCGCGAACCTCAGCGGATGCGACGGCAGCGGCAAAGACCCGATCGCGCTCTGGCAGAAGGTGGGCCTGACCGACACCACCTGCCCGGTCAGCGCCGCCACGCCGATACGCGATCTGTTCGTGAAGAACAACATGTGTACAGGATGGACCTCCGAAAGCGGCAACGTGTCGGCCATGAAGACCGGCACGACGTCGCAGGAGCCGCCCAGGCCGCCGAACCCAGGTCAGTACATCAACCCGGGTGGGCACGTTTGCACGAACTACACGGGATGCTCGGACGGGCATCCGATCCGGTGGTGCGTGGATCAGTCGGGGCACGGCAACGCGACCACGGACGGCAGCTCGAGCCTCTACGACGAGTGCGCGAACGTCACGTCCCAAAACCCGTTGGGCAAGTGCGCGCCCGGCTGCCCCTGCACCTGGACGCCGGATGATATCTGGACGTGGTTGAACGACCCGGCGGTCAACAAGTACACGCCGAACATCACGACCACGGCCAACTGACAGGCATGCGACCGGAGCGGCTTCGGGCGCAGACGCTCAAGCCGGTGATCTCGTGCGTCATGCTGGCGCTGGGGCTCGCCGCTTGTGGCGGGGCCGCCAACACCGGCTCGTCGGGCGGCAGCACCGGAAGCGGGACGGGGGGCACCTCGACCGGCGGCCAAGGTGCCACCGGTCGCGGTGGGTCGGGTGGCGGCCCGCCGGCAGGCGGCACGAACGGTTCGGGCGGCGTCATGGGCACGGGTGGCGCCACCGGCGGTGTCACAGGAACGGGTGGCAGCCACCCCACCGGAGGCGCGGGTGGTCAGCCGGGCACCGGGGGCGGCGGCATGAACAACGGCCACTTTTACGTCTCACCAACCGGAACGGGGACCGCCTGCACCAGCGCGGCGCCTTGCTCGCTGACCCAGGCCAAGGCAGCGGTGCGCGCGGCCGTTGGCGCGATGAACAGCGACCTCGTCATCGAGCTCGCCGACGGTGTCTACCGACTGACTGCGCCCCTGTCGTTCACGGATGCCGATTCAGGAGCCAACGGCCACACGATTACGTGGCAGGCCGCGACCGGCGCGCACCCCGTACTGTCGGGCGGCGTCCCCGTGACGGGTTGGACGGTCAGCAACGCGGGCAAGAACATCTGGAAGGCCTCCGCGGCCGGTGCGTTCGCGACGCGCCAGCTGTACGTCGACGGGGCGCTCGCCACGCGCGCGCGGTCGTCGTCGATCAGCCGCGCGGACATGACGTTCACCGCGAACGGGTGGAGCTTTTCGAACAGCAGCCTCAGCTACCTCAACAGCCTCACGCATCCCGAGCGTGCGGAGCTGAACATCATCGGCTCCTGGACGAACAGGTATTCGCAGATTCAGAGCGTCCAGAACGGCGCCGTGACGATGGTCCAGCCGGCCTGGGACCAAAACACCTGGGGCTACGACGACGTTCAAGACCCGTATCGGAAGGGGCCGATCTACGCCGAGAACGACCTCACGCTGCTGGATAAAGCGGGCGAGTGGTACCAGGACGTCACGGCCGGCGCGCTCTACTACATTCCGTTGAGCGGGCAGGACATGACGAAGGTCGACGTCGAGCTTCCCCAGTTGCAGCTTCTGCTCGCGATCGGCGCCGCGTGTCCGTCGGCGGTGGCGGCCGGAGGGGAGTGCGTTCCGTTGACCGCCAGCGATCCGACGAAGGCCGTCGCCTACGCGCCACCGGCCGGCGGCGACCCGTATGCCCAGCCGGCGCACGACATCGTCTTCAGCGGCCTCACGTTTTCGCACACCAGCTGGCTCGAACCGAACACCGACGGGCTCGCCGACCAACAGACGGGCGGGTTCCTGGTCGGTCCTCGCTCGAACTACCCGGGTGGCGGGCAGACGCCGACGTTCGAAGCCGCGCGCCCCCACTGGCACCAGATTCCAGCCGCCGTCCAGGTTTCCGCCGCGAAGAACATCTCGTTCGTGCGGGACCGCTTCGTCGCGCTCGGGGAGGTCGGGCTGGGGATCGGCAACGACGGTGACGCGCACCTGACCGGCGTCGGACTGGGCGCGAACGGAGTGAGCGTGACCGGCTGCGTGTTCGCCCAGATCGCGGGCGGCGCGGTGGTGATCGGCGGCGCCCAGGCCTGGGCACACCACCCGTGCGGCGACAAGACCTGCGCCGCGACCGACCCGGGCTCGAAGCTGATCAATCAGAACATCACGCTGAAGGACAACCTGGTTCACGACATCGGGATCGACTACCGCGATTTCGCCGGGCTGATGTTCACGTACACGCAGAACGTCGTCGTCACCCACAACGAGATCTACAACGTCCCGTATTCCGGCATCGCCAGCGGCTTCGGCTGGGGCGTGAACGACGCGGGCGGCAACAACGACTACAAGTCGCGTTCGACGGGGAACCTCTACAAGTACCAGCCCCTGTTCGTGTCCGGCACCGTGGCCACGAACAACACGATCTCGGCCAACTACGTCCACCTGATGCAGCTTCAGATGAACGACGGCGGGTGCCACTACAACCTGTCGGCGAACCCCGGGACGATGGTGACGCAAAACTACTGCGAGGGTAAGGGCTCGGGCCTGTCGGGCACCATCTGGGGCGAGTACGAGGACGAGGGGTCCGCTTACGTGACGATCACGAAGAACGTCTACGCGAACTTCGGGTCGTACGTCACCGCCAACGCGAACGCCAACAACAACACGGGTCACCTCACGTTCACGAACAACTGGGGATCTTCCGCGAGCCCTGGGCTCGGCGGGCCGGCCAACACGGTCTCCGGCAACGTGGCGATCAACGGCGACAATTTCCCCGCCGACGCCCAGGCCATCGTCAGCGCGGCCGGGCTGGAGGCCGCGTACGCCGATCTGAAAACCACTCCGCCCTGAAACGCGTCAGGCCACGCCGATTCCCAGGTAGGCGCCTCTTCCGGCGACCAGCGGTCCGTCGCCCAGCGTCGCGCGCAGCCGCTCGCGGATTTGCGGTCCGACGGTGGACCAGCGCTCCCCCAGGCGGTGCTGCACCAACACCAGCGGTGCGTTCGTGCGCTGCATGGCCGTCCAGAACGCGTCGAAGGACGGTGCCCTCAGCTCCTGAGGGACGGTGACGACGGTGACCGTCGAGAATCCGGCCGCCGACATCTCCGCCTCGATGTCTGCGGGTGAGGCGAGCGGCTGCTTGGCGCCGCCGCCCAGCGGCATCCCGGGAAGGAATTCCGCCGCCGTCTTCATGATCGCGCCGAACGGGCCGTCGAACGGCACCCAGCTGGACACGAACGCGCGGGCACCCGGCTTCAACACGCGACGCATCTCGCGCAGGCCGGCCGCGCGATCAGGGAAGAACATCAGGCCGAACATCGAAAAGGCGGCGTCGTAGGCGCCGCTCTCGAACGGAAGTTGCTGGCCGTCACCAACGCGCGCCTCGACCGCGTCGACCAGTCCGGCGGCCGCGCGACGGGCGCGAAGCTCGGCCACCATCGGCTCCGAAAAGTCGATCGCGGAGACACGCGCGCCCGCGGCTGCGGCCAGGAGGCTCAGCGTCCCCGGTCCGGCGGCGACGTCCACGACGCGCGCCCCCTGGGGCAGTGCCGCCTCGGTCAGCGCCGCGCGCGCGAAGATCTCGAAGTAGGGCAGCGCCTCCGCGGCGTAGGCGGAGGCCACCAGATCCCACGGCTCCGACGTCGCCAGCGGGCTTTGCGGAGATGACGGGTTCGGCGACTGGAATTTGGATTCGCTCATGCGTTCACCAAGCTCATTCATAACGCATGATCGGTCCTCACGGCCTGCTCAGCGCCTGTCGCGCGCGGCCGTGCCGTTCGGGCGGCGCCTGAGAATGAACGACGATCATGCGGATGCTCTCGACCTCGATGGACGGTTCGACTGGCTTCTTCGGCACCCGCCGCTGGCGTGCCGCGCTGATCATGGCGAGCGCCTGTTGCGCCCAGCAGCCGGCGAGCCCGTCGAGGTGCGCCGCCGCCGCAGTCTGCGCCGCCATCGTGAGCGCTCGCAGGTCCGCGGGCGACGGCGTTCGCGACACGCGAACATCGACTCCCACCTCGGGCGCGACAGTCAGATCGATCTCCGGCGGCGCGACGGACGCGAGGTGCTCGGGCACCATGATCGCGCGTTCGTGGGTCGTCTCACCGCACGTGTCGTCGTCGACGGTGTCGGTCACGAACACGATCAGGTTGGAGACGTTGCGTACGGCGCTGCGAAGAACGAGCCTCCCCGCGCGTCGAACGCGCAGCAGCGCGACCTCACCGGCCGTCAGACCTTGGCGAGCGCCGCGAACCTCCGCCAGAGATTCGTCGTCTCCCGCGATACCCAGCGACAGGTCATCCGGAATGTTGCGCGGCACGGGCCGGAACGAGCAGGCCTTCAACCCCAGCGCGTCACCCTTCGTGCACGCGCCGCCGTCGGCGCACGTCACATAGTCGACGACCTCGTCCGTGCTGAGCCGCCGGATGACGAACCGTGAAGGCTCCGCGGCATCGACGCTCCGCTCTTCCGTCAGATAACGGTCGCGCTGGGCCGAGTACCCGATGACCGTTTCCGAGCTGCTGTCGCAGGTGTCCCTCGCCCGCGCCGCACCGGCGGAACAGACGAGCCACACGACGACCAGGACATACCGCACGCTTGTATCAGCCCCTCCTCCTGTCTCGGCAGACAGGGGCCGGTAACTAAGTCCGCGGTTCTATTTGCGTTTGGTCCTGCTAGAGCCCGACCTCGAACATGAGGTGCAGGTTGGCGAACACGTCCGACCCGACGATCGTTCCCGAGGACGCGGGCGCCGAGGGACCGGACATCACGAAGGTCTCGCCATCGACGCCGAACCCCAGCAGGAACATGGGCGCCACGCGCGCCTCGAGGGCGGCGCCGATACGCCCGACAGCGCCGACGTGATCGGATGCGTCCAGGCCGCGGCCCGTCAACGCGCCGCCCCGCTCGTCGATGACGCCGCCGCCGGCGCGCAGGACGAGACGCACATCGTGGGTGCCGAAGCCCCCGCGTAGGCCGAGGATCCCGCGGCTCACCGCGGCGCTGCCGCCGAAGTCCGTATAGTCGTAGTACCCCTCGAAGATCAGCAGGCGCGCGCCGACTCGGAAGCCGACGCCGCCCGCGCTGGCACCATCGAGGGGCGTGGCGCCTCCGCTCTCGAACCCGCCGTGACCCTCCGCGTAAACGGCTGCGACGTCGGCGTGCGCGACGGCTGGCGCGGCAAGCGCCGCCGCAAACGCGGCCGTGGCCGCCATGGCCAGTCGGAACTTCACTTTGCGGGGCGAGCGTGGCAACGACATGCGGCCTGGTCACAGCAACTCCCGGACCAAGGCGGTGCGTCGCGTCGCCCACCATTCCCGCCATGTTGCCGCTGCCCCTCCACCGCGTACCTACGCGGGTGTCTCTGTTTGGCAACAGCGGCGTCCCGGGTTGGCCCTCCGCATTTGTAAAGATCGCGTCCTAATACATTGCTGGTGCGATTTTGATGCGAATGCCAAAACGCCCTGCTCACCGTCGGAGAACCAGTCTGCGTGTGGGGTCAAGCCCCAGATGTCGCCGGTCGAAAATGATCGGTTAGCTTGATTGCAGCGGGCAACGGCCGAGATTAGTCTTTACGTTCTTGTTCGCTCTCCGCCTCCATTTTTATTCGTCCCCCAGGAGGTTCGATGCGTTGGTCTCTCTTCCTCGCTGCGCCCGCCGTGTGCCTACTGGCGGTCGGGTGCAAAGGCCAGATAGGTCCCGGTGAAGGCACGGGTAGCGGCGGCGGGAGTGGGAACACGACGGGATCTGGAACTGGTAACAGCACAGGCAGTGGCAGCAACAGCGGCGGCGGCAGCACGTCCGGCGCAGGCGGCAGTGGCAGCGGCACCGGAGCCGGCAGCACCGGCGGTGGCGGTTCCACGGGCAGCGGCGGAACGGCGGTCACGCTGGACATTCCCAGCACGCTCGCCGCGCCCAAGGCCTGTACCAGCAACGCGCCCGGTCCGCGCAAGCTCTGGCGGCTGACCGCGGCAGAGTTCGCGGCCACGATCCGCAGCATCTTCAACGACACGTCGAACGCGGCGCCGGTGGCGACCGTCTTCAGCGACCCGTCGGTGCTCGGCTTCTCCGTCGACGCGAACGGGCTGCTGGTGCAGGGGTTGAACGCGTCGCAGCTGCAGGACAACGCGGAAGCCATCGCCGCGTGGGCGGCGTCGTCGAACAAGCTCGCCTCGTTCGCCAACTGCGCCTCGTCGACCAGCGGCGCGCCCGCCGCGAGCTGCGCGACGTCGTTCATCCAGGGATTCGGACGTCTCGCCTTCCGGACGACGCTGGCCGCCAGCGACCCGCGGATCGCCAGTTACAGCAAGCTATTCATGGCGGGCACGTCGAACGCCGACGGCGCGCAGGCCGTGATCGCGGCGATGCTTCAGTCGCCGTACTTCCTCTACCGCAGCGAGCTGGGCGCCCAGAGCGGCGGCACGTTCAAGCTGACGCCGTACGAGGTCGCGACCGAGCTCGCGTACACGTTGACCGGCACGACGCCGGACGCGACGTTGCTCAGCGCGGCGGATGCCGTCGCGATGGGCAGCCAGACCCTGTCAGCGATGGTCGACCAGCAAGCCAGTCGGCTTCTGGCCAGCGGCAGCGCCAGCAACTCCGTCGCGATCATGGGGTTCATGGACGGCTGGCTGGGGCTCTCGCGGCTCTACACCACCGCGCACGACGCGACGGTGTACCAGCTGACGCCCGCGCTGCAGAAGGACATGTGGAACGAATCGCAGAGCCTGATCATGGAGGCGTTCAACGGGAACGGGACCTTCGGCTCGGTGCTGACGGCCGATCACTCGTTCCTGAACCAGGAGCTCGCCGCGTTCTACGGCATCAACAGCAACGGGCTTGGCAGCTCGTTCACCAGCGTGAAGTACACGGGCGTGACCACGCGCGATCCCGGCCTGCTGTCGACCGGCACCATCCTGAACGGCTACGCGCGGCCCGACACGGATTCGCCGACGCAGCGGGGCCACCTCGTTCGGTCGCGCCTGCTGTGCCAGAACATCTCCAATCCACCGCCGGGCCTGAACACGACGTTCATGCCGTCGAGCACGCCGGAGACGACCCGGCAGCACTTCGCCAACGAGCACGAGCAAGGCACGTGCGGCGGGTGTCACAAGCTGATGGACTGGATCGGGTTCGCCTTCGAGAACTACGACGGGTGGGGGCGGTACCGAACCACCGACAACGGCTTCCCGACGGACAGCAGCGGAACGATCTTCGGCGATCCAGCGGGTAAAGACGACGCCGTCCAGGGTCTTTCGGGGTCGGGCAGCCTCAGCGCCGTGCTGGCCCAGAGCGACGACGTGACCCGCTGCATGCAGCGGTACTGGACCTACTACACCTACGGGTCCAGCACGTGGTCGCAGGACGCGTGCACCTACGACGCCATCTACAACGAGGCGAAGTCCAACAACTTCACCTTGAAGAGCGTGTTGATGGCGATCATCCACGCCGCGACCTTCACCACCCGCGTTCAGGATCAGTAGAGGGAGACGACCAGGCATGCCTACCCGCAGACAGTTCGTTGGTAGCGTCGGCGCCGGCCTCCTGCTGGCTCCGTTCATCAATGTCGGGCTGCGTCGCCAGGCGCAAGCGGCCACCAAACAGTCCAAGCGCCTGCTGGTGTTCTGCAGCATGGGAACGTACCCGCCGCTCTGGACGCCCACCGGCATCTCGGGCGAGAGCATCTCCAGCTGGAGCGCGATGACTCAGCCGTTGTCGGCTGTCGCCAGCAACATCGTGCTCGTCGAAGGGATGCCCACGGGCAACCCGAACGACGGGCACGGTGCGTCGGACAGCCTGACCGGCCAGGGGTTCGGGTACTACGCCGTCAATAACGTTCCGGTCATCAAGACCTCCGTCGACCAGTTCGTCGCGAAGAACCTGATCAAGCAGGGCGTCAATCGGCCGATCGCGTCGCTGCTGCTGGGCGCCAACTGCAACGAGAACGGCGGCCTGTCGCAGTTCTACGGCGGGGCCAACGGCGGCAACTTGCCGACGATCGGTTCACCGTTGTC
>JBJMQQ010000203.1:0-9761 GCA_045802645.1 Polyangia bacterium | reverse complement strand
CCCGGCGGGCGAGCGCGAACACGGCACAGGCGCGGCGCCGGCGATTGAACCGCATGCGCGCCTCCGCCTGCACGGGCTCGGGGATCGGCAGCGGGCGGGACGGGGCCAGCGCGTAGGCGGCGGCGCGACCGATCACGGCCTCGCGCGGGCAGGTGGCGAAGAGGGACGTGGGCGCGTCGCCTTGATGGATGACGAACTGCTGCCCGTCCGCCGAGAACACATGCATCACCCGGTGAAGGACGGTGGCTTCGCCGTCGTCGGTCAGGATGAGGACGATCTCGCCGGGCAGGATCTCGCCGGCCGCCGGCTCGACCTTGATCTTGGTCCCGCGGTCCAGCGACGGCGTCATGCTGTCGGTGGTGACCTCAATCACGACCGGGAGGCCGTGCGCGAGCACCATGCGAACGGCCTGCGGCCGCAGGTTCACGGGAGGCTCCTGCGCGACACGCCGCGAGTATAAACACACTGGGCGTCAGCTATGCTCGGGCGCATGAGCGTCTCACTTTCGCCGGCCGCGCCCGCCGTCCCCGCGAGCCCGGCGCGGGCCGCCGCCACGGATGCGATGTGGCCGCTCTGGTTCGCGCTCGGCTCGTCCTTGGCCGCGGCGTTCGGGACCCACTGGGACATCGCATGGCATCGCTCGATCGGGCGCGATTCATTCTGGACGCCGCCCCACGTCGCGATCTACGCGGCCGCGGTGATGGCGGCCGTGGCGGCGCTGGCGCGCATCCTGCCCGCGACCTTCGGCGGCGGCGCCTCCGCGTCGTCCGCGGTGCGTGTGCTTGGGTTTCGCGGGCCGCTGGGCGCGTTCATCTCTGCGTGGGGCGGTGGCGCGATGCTCGCGTCCGCGCCGTTCGATGACTGGTGGCACAACGCCTACGGGCTCGACGTGAAGATCTTGAGCCCGCCGCACGTCGTGCTGGCCCTTGGCATCATCGCGCTGCACGTCGGCGCGCTGGTGATGATCGCCGGCGCGCTCAATCGGTCCGAAGGTGGCCGTCGCCGCACGCTGGAGCTCCTGGTGATCGTCGTCGGCGGCAACATCGTCGTCGGGCTGCTGACGCTGTTCATGGAGAAGACGGTCCGTCCGTTCATGCATCTCGGATCGTTTTATCTGATCGTCGGCCTGGCGGTGGTTCCGGTCGTGGCGGCGGTGCAGGGGGTGACTGGCCGCCGCTGGGCCGCAACGTCGGTCGCCGTCGTGTATTCGGTGTTCCTGCTGGCGCTGCTCTGGACCTTTCCGCTGGTGCCGGCGCAGCCGAAGCTGGGGCCCGTCCTGGTGCCGGTCACGTCTCTGGTCCCGCCGGAGTTTCCGCTGCTGCTCTTGCCGGCCGCGCTGGCGCTGGATGCCTGGAGCTGGCGCCGGCGCGGCGGTGCGGCGACGGTGGTGACCGGCGCGCTGCTGTTCCTGGGCGTGTTCCTGGTGTGCCAGTGGCCGTTCGCGTCCTTTCTGATGTCGCCGCCCGCGCGCAACTTCTTCTGGGGCGCGCGCTACTTCGACTTTTGGTTGCCGGCCAGCACCGCCTATCGCCGGTACGCGTTCCTGGACGAGTCGGCGTCGGCGACCGTGACGTGGCTGGTCGCGGCGCTGGTGACCACGACGCTGGCGCTGGCGGCGGGGCGGGGCGCCGGGCGCTGGCTGGCCCGGCTGCGGCGATGAAGCGCGCGGCGGCCTCGATCGCGACGCTCGTGGTGCTGCTGGCTGCCAGCGCACAGGCGCACGTCGGCAGCTTCGACGCCGTCGAGGATGGGATGGCGGGGCCGTATCACGTGCTGGTCACGATTCGACCGCCGGAGGTGATCCCGGGAATTGCCCGCGTCGAGGTGCGCGCGTTCGACGGCGACGTTCGCGATGTCCGCGTGGTTCCGCTGCCCATCGCCGGGCCCGGCGCCGCTTCACCGCCTGTCGCGGACGTGGCGGTCCCCAGCCGCGATGATGCGCAACTGTACGGCAGCTCGCTGTGGTTGATGCGCGCCGGGTCGTGGAAGATCCGCGTCACCGTCGACGGCGGGCGTGGTTCCGGCGAGCTGTCCGTCCCCGTCCCGGCGCTGGCGCGCGCCACCCGGCCGATGCCGCGGTATCTGGGTGGGCTGCTGGTCGCCGTCATGACCCTTCTCGTGGCGGCCGCTATCGCCATTGCGGGGGCCAGCACGCGCGAGTCCGACCTGCCGCCGGGCGTCCAGCCCGATCGGCGCCGCCTGGCCCGCGGCCGGCGCGCGATGGCAGTCACCGGCGCCATCCTGATCTTGGCGATCTGGGGCGGGCGTGGCTGGTGGCGCGACGAGGCCGTCGAGTACCGGAAGCTCGTCTACAAGCCGCTCGACGTCACGGTCAGCCAGCCGGCGGCGGATCAGCTGGCCGTCTCGCTGGTGGATCCCGGCTGGCTGAAGTGGCGCCGCACCGACGACTTCATCCCCGACCATGGACACCTGATGCACCTGTTCCTGGTGCGGACGCCGGGGCTTGACGCCATCGCCCACCTGCATCCGCGGCGCGACGCCGGCGGAACCTTCGAACAGGCGCTGCCGCGGTTGCCGGCCGGCAGCTATCGCCTCTACGGCGATCTCGTGCACGCGAACGGAATCGACGAGACGGTCACCACGGCGCTGACACTCGCGGGGACGGGCTCTGCGCCGAAGCCCGACGGCGCTCGGTTTGATCCTGACGACTCTGCCGCCGTGTTGCCGGCTGCCGCCAGCGCGCAGGCGCCCGCGTTCGCCTTCGCCGATGGCGCGGGCCGCCTTCTGTGGCTGGACGCGCGGGCCGCGCGCGCCGGACAGACGGTCGTGCTGGAGATCGAAGCCGACGGCGCTGACGGGCGCCCGCTGGCCGGCGTCGAGCCGTACATGGGGATGGCCGGTCACGCGATGATCGTCGCCCGCGACGGTTCCGTGTTCGCGCACATCCACCCGACTGGCTCCGTCCCCATGGCGGCGATGGCGCTGGTAGACGGGACCGCAGCCATGGACCATTCGCACCACCACGGGATGGTGTTTCCGCCGCGCATCCGGTTCCCTTACGTTTTCCCGCACGCCGGCAGCTACCGCGTCTTCGTGCAGGTGAAGATCGCCGGAACGGTCGAGACCGCCGTGTGGGACGTCGAGGTCGCCAGCTAGTTAGTTAGTGACAGGATCCCCAGAGCGCCGTCAGCTGAGCGGCGTCGGCGCTGGTCGGGGTCGTCGACAGATTGCCTGGGTTCATCACGGAGACGCGGCGGGCCGGGTCGATGTGCACCAGCCCCATCGCGTGCCCGATTTCGTGGGCCGTGACGACAGCCAGCGAAGGACCCGTCAGGTCGTCGTTCAGGAAGATCTGTGCGGACTGCGCGTCGTAAAGGCCGTGATCCGGCGCGGCCGCGCCCTGAAAATGAATCGGCACCGCCGACATGCCGGCGGGCGGGGGGCCTGCGATGAGCTGGGTGCCGGCCGCTTGGTTCCAGGCCTCGAGCGCCACGTGCAACGCGTCTTGCTGAGCCGGAGTGGCGGACGCGTCGAGGACCACCGCCAGAGGCGCACACGCGTCGAACGTGATCTGGTCCCCGCCGGCGTCGGGCGCGGCGCCGCAGCCGAGGGCGACAGCCGCCGTCGAAAGCGCAAGCAGGATGAAGCTGGACCGAAGACGACGCAGAGGCCGACATCATAGATGGAGGGCGTTGCGGATCTCGGCCTAAAACAAAGCTCGTCCGCAGAAATGATTGGGGAATCAGCGAACAAGTTGAGCCATTGGCTTACGGACCACCGACGGGCAAGTGCCTTGTCGTCGTCGCGTCAATGAACAGATCTACGTGTGACAACGGGAGAGCTCACCGCAGAGCGACCCCGGACGGTTGGTCGGGGTTGGCTGGGAGGAGGCGATCATGAAGATGCTCAGGGTGCTAGGTGTATCGGGTGTGTTGCTGTGGGGCGCGGGCGTCGCGCGCGCCGAAACGGGGCCGAACCCCGAAACGAACGGAGCCGTGACGACGCCAAGCGGCGCGGAGACGCCGCCGCCGGCGACCTACGACAACGGGACGCCGGCAACGGCGCCGACAGCCGTGCCGGCAACGACGCCGACGGCGGCCGCGGGCACGGCGCAAGACATGGCGTTACCGCCACCGCCGTCCGCCACGGGCAGCATGGCGACCGTTCCCATGCAGCAGCCCAATCAAGAGGTGGTGCCGGTCGTGCCGGTCATGCCGGTTCAGCCGGTGGTCGACAATCGCGACGTCGGCTATCACGACCCGGGCGTGGTGTCGCGCGTCGGCGTCGGCCTGCTGCTGGGCGGCGGCTACTCGCAGTTCACGAACAGCGGCATCCGGAATACCACCGGCGACGGTGGCTACTGGAACGTGCGCATCGTGGAGGGCACGCGGCAGTACGTCGGGTTCGAGGCCGCGTACGTGGGCGATGCCCGCGGGATGACCGGTCTCGGGTTCTCGAACAACTCGCGGCTCGTCTCGAACGGTGTCGAGGGTGTGTTCCGCCTGAACGTTCCGATCGTGCGGGGTCGCTCGCTGGTCGAGCCGTTCGGGTTCGTCGGCGTGGGCTGGCAGCACTACCAGATCACGAACAACAGCAACGCACTGGCGGACGTGACGTCGAAGGACGATATCCTGACGCTGCCGTTCGGCGGCGGTCTGGAGTTCGCGTCGCACGGGTTCATGGCGGACGCGCGGTTCACGTACCGCGAGACGTACTACAACAACCTGCTGGGCCCGCAGGGTGGCGACCTGAACAACTGGAACGTCGGCGGTTCGGTCGGGTTCGAGTTCTGAGCGTCTGACCGAAGCAACATTCCTGCAGCCACCGCGCCCCTTTTGCCGTCTGGCGAGAGGGGCGCTTTTCATTTGCTATGGTTGTGGCCCACGTGGACAGTTCTGGACCCGGACGGCCGCGCCGACTGAACGTGGTCGCGACGCCGACCGCCAAGGACCCCGTGTGCGGGATGATGGTCCCCGTGAACGCGCCCGAGCGCGCCACCTTCGAGGGGCACACGTACGTTTTCTGCTGTCCGGGGTGTCGAGCCAAGTTCGAGAAGGACCCGCGGGCGTACCTGGGGGCGGACGAGCAGACATCGACGCAGGCACGGAGCCCGTCCGGCTCGCCACCCGCGGCAGGAAAATGGACCTGCCCCATGCACCCCGAGGTGATCCGGGATGGGCCCGGCGCTTGCCCAAAGTGCGGGATGGCGCTGGAGCCGATGCACCCGACCGCGGGCACCGACGCCCCGAACCCCGAGCTGGTGGACATGACCCGGCGGTTCTGGATTGGCGCCGCGCTCTCGGCTCCGTTGATGGTCGTCGGGATGCTTTCGCTGGGCGGCGCTGGACCATGGGTGGCGTTCGCGCTGGCGACGCCGGTCGTCGTCTGGGGCGGCTATCCGTTTTTCGCGCGGGCCGTCGCCTCGGTCGCCAACCGGCACGCCAACATGTTCACGCTGATCGGCCTGGGCGTGGGCGTGTCGTACGTGACCAGCGTGGTCGCGTTGCTGGCGCCGGGGCTTTTTCCGCTCTACTTCGAACCGGCGGCGGTGATCGTCACGCTGGTCGCGCTGGGGCAGGTGCTGGAGTTGCGCGCCCGCCAGCGAACCGGGGACGCCATCCGCGCGCTGCTGGATCTGGCGCCGCCGCGCGCGCGCCGGTTGACTCCCGACGGGGAAGAGGAGATCGCGCTCGCCGACGTGCGCCCGGGCGATCGCCTGCGCGTCAGGCCCGGCGAGAAGGTCCCCGTCGACGGCCGCGTCGTCGAGGGCGAGAGCGCCGTCGACGAATCGATGCTGACGGGCGAGCCGCTGCCCGTCGCAAAGGCGGGAGGCGACCGGCTGGTGGGCGGTACGGTGAATGGCAACGGCGCGCTGGTCATGGCGGCCGAGCGGGTCGGCGGTGACACGGTCCTGGCCCGGATCGTCAAGCTGGTGGGTGAGGCGCAGCGCACGCGGGCGCCCATCCAGAGTCTCGCCGACGCGGTGGCCGCCTGGTTCGTGCCCGCCGTCGTTGCGGTCGCGGCGCTCGCTTTCGTCGTGTGGGCAGTGGCCGGCACGCCACCGCGGCTGCCGCACGCGCTGGTCGCGGCTGTCTCGGTGCTGATCATCGCTTGTCCGTGCGCGCTGGGGCTGGCGACACCGATGTCGATCATGGTCGCTTCCGGGCGCGGCGCGGCGGCGGGCGTGCTGTTTCGCAACGCAGAAGCGCTGCAGACACTGCAGGAGGTCGACACGCTGCTGGTCGACAAGACCGGAACGCTGACCGAGGGGCGCCCGCGCCTGGCGTGGGTGGCGGCCACCACGGGACACGCGGACAGCGACGTGCTGCGGCTGGCGGCGGCGCTTGAACGGGCCAGTGAGCACCCGCTGGCGCCGGCGATCGTGGCGGGGGCTGAGGCGCGCGCGCTGGCCACGGACGGCGCCGCCGACGTCCAGGCGCTGGTGGGACGGGGTTTGCGGGGGCGGGTGGACGGCCGCGCCGTGGCGGTCGGCAATCAGCGCCTGCTGGCCGAGCTTGGCGTCGAAGCGACCGCGGCAGCCGGGCTGCTCGCGCGGCAGCAGCCGGCGGAGACGGTCGTGTTCGTGGCGGTCGACGGCGGGCTGGCCGGCGCCCTCGCGATTGCCGACGCGATCAAGCCGGGCGCGCGGGAAATCCTGGCCGCCCTGCGCGCCGACGGGTTACGCGTCGTCATGCTGACCGGCGACGCGCGCGCCACGGCGACGGGCGTGGGTCAGGCCGTGGGCATCGATGACGTCATCGCCGAGGTCCTGCCGGACGACAAGGCGGCCGCCGTCGCGCGCCTGCAGGCGGAGGGGCGAAAGGTGGCGATGGCCGGCGACGGCATCAACGACGCGCCGGCGCTGGCCAAGGCCGACGTCGGGATCGCGATGGGCACCGGCGCCGACGTCGCGCTGGAGAGCGCCGGGGTCACGCTGTTGCACGGCGACCTGGCGGGCATCCTGCGGGCGCGCCAGCTCTCGCGCGCCACCGTGGCGAACATCAAGCAGAACCTGTTCTTCGCGTTCATCTACAACGTGCTCGGGGTGCCGATCGCCGCCGGCGCGCTGGTCCCGGTGTTCGGGTGGCAGCCCTCGCCCGAGCTCGCGGCGGCGGCGATGGCGGCCAGCTCGGTCTCGGTCATCGCCAACGCGCTCCGGCTGCGCCGGCTCCGGCTGGGTGCGGACGCTAAGGCAGCTCGTAAGTGACCGTGAACGTCCACTCGACCGCGGTGGCCTTGCCGTTCACTTCGCCGGGCTTGAACTTGAAGTGGCGCAGCGCGCTCTTGACGGCCGCGGCGCCGAGCCCGTAGCCGGGGTCCTTCAGCACGACCGCGCGCCGCACGCGCCCGCTGGCGTCGATGACGATCTTCAGCGTGACGCTCCCTTCAAAGCCAGCGTCGAGCGCGTCCTTCGGGTACTCGGACTGCGGGATGTCGACGTCGAGGGGCTCGGGCTGGACCGTAAGAGCGGCGGCGTGCGCGACGGGCCCGATGTCGTCGGCCGCCGGCGCGGCTGCGCGTGGTCCCGGCCGCCCCGCCAGGCTGTTGCCGACGGGGGCCGCAAAGGCGCCGCCGACGCTGGTGGACGAAAGCGACAATCCCAGCCTCACGGGGCCGGGCGTCGCAGCCGGCGTCGTGGTGGGCGGCGGCGTCTCGGGCGGGGGCGTGGGCGGCGGCGTCTCGGGCGGCGGCGGCTGGTTCACCGCGACTCGCCGCGCGGGGCGCATCCGCACGGGCGGTTCGGCCGGCTTCGGCGGCTCGGGCGGCTGCGGCTTCGGCTCGACAGGCTTGGGCTTGATCGTCTCGACGATCTGGACGTCGACGCGTTCGGGCGCGGGGGCCCGCGCCGGGAGCTTCCAGGCCCAGACGAAGATTCCGACGTGGACCACCGCCGACAGCGTGTACGCCACGGGCGGTGAAAGGCGCTTCATCGTTCTTTTTCGATGTTGATGGCGAACTTCGAGACGCCTTCGCCCTTGATGAGGTCCAGCACGCGCACGACCGCGCCGTGCAGCGCGTTCTTGTCGGCGCTGATGATGGCGCGGGCGTCCTTGTCCTTGGCCAGCGCTTCGCGCGCGGCGTCGCGCAGGCCGGTCTCGTCGCGCTTCTTCCCGTCGACGTAGATGTCCCCGTCCTTCGTCAGGATGATCGCCAGCGTCGTGCCGGTCGACTCGCCCGCGTTCGCGGCGCGCGGCAGATCGATGTGGATCGCCTGCCGGACGATGTAGGTCGCCGTCACCATGAAGATGATGAGCAGCACCAGCGTGATGTCGACCAGCGGGGTGACGTTGATCCCGCTGATCATCCCGCCGTCCTCGCCGTCGCCGTCGTTGTCCGATACGGAAGCCATCAGGCGGCCTCGTGGCCGGCGCCGCGCGCGCGCAGTCGCGCCTCGAGCAAGTCGCCGAAATAGGCGGCACGCTGCGACGACCGCCGCAGCGCCCGCTGGAAGATGTTGTAGGCCACGACGGCCGGCAGGGCGACCAGCAGGCCGACCGCGGTCGCGATCAGGGCCTCCGAGATGCCGGCCATGACCGAGCTGGCACCCGCCGCGCTCGGGTTGCGCGCCAGGTCGCCGAACGCGCGGATGATCCCCAGCACCGTGCCGAAGAGGCCGATGAAGGGCGCGTTGTTACCCAGCGTCGCCAGAAAGGCCAGCCGCGCCTCGTACTGGAGCCGCGAACGCTTGATCTCCGCGTCGACCACCTTGGCGACGGTGTCGGCGCCGCGATCCGCCTGTTCCAGCGCCGCGCTGACCACGTCGGCCTCGATGCCGTGGCGATCGGCGACCGCGCCGCGCGCTTCGGCCAGGTCGCCGCCCAGCAGCGCACGACCGAGCTTGTCGGGATTCGGCAGGCGCCGCCCCAGATAAAACGCCGCGCGCTCGATCATGATCCCGACGGAGATCACCGACAGCGCGATGAGCAGCCACAGAACCCAGGCGGCGCCCAGGTTCACGATGGCAAGCAGCTTCTGGATGATCATGAGTTCGGTGTCCTTTCGCTGGCCGGCTCGGGTGTCATTGGAAATCTTGCGCGATCCAGGTCTCGCCGTCGCGGTGATCGCGCGCGACGCCGTAGATCGTGAACGGCCCGGCGGGCCGCGTGAAGTGAGTGAACGTGCGGCTGCTGACGCTTCCGCCGGAGCCGTCGTTGGGGGCCGAGAACCCGGACAGGGCTCCGCCCGTCATGTACCAGATGACGTCGGGCTGCTCGGGAACGATTGGCTGCTGCGGCCCATCGAGGCCGCACGTGTAGTAGTTCTGGGCCTGTTCGACATCCAGGCAGATGACCTGCGGCCCGTCCGGGAAGGGGGCGGCGACGCCGGTGCACGCGCCGTTCGAACAAGCGGCCGGGCTGGTGCAGTCTGCGTCGGTGAGGCAGGGCGTCGCCAGCGGCTGGCCGTCGCACGTCGCGGTGCCCGTCGGGGAAATGTTGAAGGCCGCGATCTGCGGGTTCACGTTGCGGACGTAGAACTGATAGCTGGCGTGACCGGTCGCGATGTCGTGCCACGGTGAAAGCCGGAGGTTCTTCACCGCGGCGAACACCGGACCGTCCTGGCCGTCCTGCGCGATGACCAGCAGAGGGATCTGGGTGTACAGCGCGCACTCGGCATTGACGTGCTGATCCGCGTTGTCGAGCAGGTTTTGGAGAATCGGCTTCACGTCCTGCGGAACGGTGTAGTCCACGCTGGTCCCGGTGCCCAGCTTCAAGACGCCGGTGTTTGCCGGGTCGTCGGCCAGCGGGATGATTGCCGCCGGCTTTCGCAGGTACGCATCGTCGGTGCAGGGCTGGGTTTGT
>JBJMQQ010000202.1:0-24601 GCA_045802645.1 Polyangia bacterium | reverse complement strand
GTGAACGGGCCGATGGAGTCGCGGGGGTCGTCCTCGCGCGAGATGACCGACGACGCGATCGCCTTCGTCGATGCGCACAAGGACCACAAGTTCTTCCTGTGGTTGCACTACTACGACCCGCACCTTTCGTACGAGCCGCACGCCGAGGTCCCGGCGTTTGGCAGCGCACGGGTGGACCTTTACGACGGAGAGATCCGCTACACGGATCTGCACTTCGGCCGGCTGCTCGAGCACCTGCGCCAGACCGGGCTCTGGGACCACACGGCGATCGTCTTGACGGGCGATCACGGCGAGGGCTTCGGAGAGCACGGGGTGACCGAGCACGGGTTCGACCTCTACACCGCGCAGACCAAGGTGCCGTTCATCGTGCGCGTCCCGGGGCTGCCGGCGCGGCGGGTGACCGCGCCGGCCGGCCACATCGACATCGCCCCGACGCTGGTCAACCTGGCGTGCGGGCACGTCGAGCCCAGCTTCATCGGGCGCTCGCTGGTCCCCGACCTGGCGGGTCCGCCCCCGCCCGACAGCGACACGCGGGCCGTGTTTCAGGAGGTCACGTCCGAGCGGGGGAAAAAGCGCGCGTTCGTGACCAGCCAGCGGCACCTCATCTGGAACGAGACGCCGAGCGGTACGACCGAATGCTACGATCGCCCGCGCGATCCGGCCGAAGCGCGTGACATCTGGGACCCCGACGGCGACGCCGAGTGCGTGAGCCTGGCGCGCGACCTCAGGCGCCTCGTCGCGGGGCTCGGCACGTCGCCGGCCGCTGCCCAGCGCCTGGCCGCCGACGTCACGCCGCCGGGCGGGACGCCTCCCGCGCCTTCGCACCCGGCCGGCGTGCGGGTGGGCGACCTGGCCGCCGTGCGCGGCTACGATCTGACGGCCGGCGTGGTTCCGCCGGGCGGTTCGATCGACGCGGCCATCTACTGGGCTCCAACCCGCCGTGTGCCCGCGAGCTGGCGGCTGACCTATCGGGTCGCGGGGGCGGGCTGGCAGCGCGACCTGCCGCACGTCCCGGTGTCGGGGCTGATGCCGCTCGGCCACTGGCGTGCCGGGCAGCAGCTGCGGGACCGCGTCTCGATCCCGGTGCCCCCTGACGCCGCGCCTGGACCGTGCGCGCTGGAGGCGCTGCTGATGGACGGCGACACCGTACGGGCGCAGGCGCGGATCCTTCAGTTCACGGTGGGGCGATGACGGCGCTCGTCGCGCCGGCGCGCGGCCGTCTGGCGTTGGGTGGGGCGGCCGTTGTCGCGCTGTTGGCGATTCTCGAAACGGTGGCCGCGCTAGTCGCGCCGGCGCGCGCGCCGACGGAGGGCGATTGGGCCGCCGCCGCGCTCGCCGTTCGGCAGGGGTTCCGCCCGGGCGACCTGATCGTCGCGGCGCCCCTTTGGGCCGATCCGATCCTGCGCGTTCATCTGGGGGACCTCATCCCGCCCGAGGTCGCGGCCCGGTTGGACGACGCGCGGTACCCGCGCGTGTGGGAGATCAGCCAGCGCGGCGCGCGCAGCCCCGAGGGGTTGCGGGGCGACGTGCGCGCGGACCGCTCGTTCGGCCGGCTTCGGGTCCGACTCATCGAGCGCGAGGCCGCCAGCGTCATCTATGACTTCGTGGCGCACGCGGCGGACGCGCGCGTCACCGCGCAGCCCGGGGGGCCAGGCGGGATCGGTCTCCAGCGCAAGATCGTCGAGGTGGACCAGCGCCTGCGGTTGGCAGACATGACCCAGCCGCTGCCGGGCAGAACCGTGACGGTCGAATTTCCGGCCGTGCCGCTCGGCCGCGAGCTGGCGATTGCGACGGGGCTGCACGACACCTGGATGCGCAAGGCGGCGCGCGGCACCGTCCAGGCCCAGCTGGTCATCGGTGAGCGCCGCGTGTCGTTGCCGGAGACCACCAACGACAGCGGCTGGACCGAGACGCGCGTCGATACGTCGGCCGAGCAGGGGCGCACGCTACCCGTGCGCGTGGAGCTCCGCTCCGCGGCGCCGGCCGAGCGGTTCTTTGCGTTCGCCGCCGAGGCGCGCCGGTGAGACGACTGGGCGCACGCGGCGCCGACCGCCTCATCGCGGCGCTGCTCGCCATTGGCGCGATCACCTGGCTGCTGGCTGTCGAGGGCGGGCAGGGCATCGGGCGCGACGAGGCCCAGTACATGCGCGCCGGCGAGCGCTACTGGGGCTGGTTCGAAGAGCTGGGCGACAATCTGGCGCACGGGCACCCCGGGCGTTCGTTCACGACCGCGGGGATCGATCGCTACTGGTTCGACAACGCGCCGGACCACCCGGTCATCATGAAGGTGCTGTTCGGGATGTCCTGGCGGGCGTTCCATCGCTGCCACTGCACCGGCCCGACCCGCGGCTTGCACCCGATCCCGGTCCCGGGCCGTCACGTCACGTTGCCCCTGTTCGCGCGCGAATCGACGGCCTTCCGTTTTCCCACCGTCCTGATGGCGGCGGCGCTGGTCGCTCTGGTGTTCCGGTTCGCGCGAGCCTGGGTGCCACGTGCGCCGGCCGCCGCCGCGGCCGCGCTGACGTTGGCCCAACCGCACCTGTTCTTTCACGCGCAGATCGCCTGCTTCGACGTGCCGATCGCCGTGATGGCGTTCGCGGTCGGGTTCGCCTACTGGAAGTCCCTGCGCGATCCCCGCTGGGGCGTGGCCACCGGCGTGCTGTTCGGCCTGTCGCTGGGGGTCAAGCACAACGCGTGGCTGATGCCGTTCTTTCTGGTCGCGCATTACCTGTGGATGCGGCGCGGAGATTGGCGCGCGCGGCGGCTGCCGCGGGTGCCCCTGGCGTTCGTCTCGATGCTGGTGCTGGGGCCGATCCTGTTCCTTCTCCACTGGCCGTGGCTCTGGGCGGCACCCAGCGCGCGGGCGCGCGCGTACGTGGTGCGGCACCTCGAGCACGAGCACTACAACTTCGAGTACCTGGGGCGGAACTTCAACCAGCCCCCGACGACCGCCGGGCGCAAGTGGCTGCGCGCCACGGCGCCGTTCGTGGAGACCGGGTTGACGGTCCCCGTGACGACGCTGGTGCTGGCCGCGGTGGGGGCAGGCGTCCTGGCCCGGCGGCGCCGCGGCGAGCCGGTCCAGCCCGACGGTGAATCCGAAACCGCCGTCGCCGAGCGTCCCAGCTGGCTACGCCCAGGTGCCGACGTCGACCGCGCGCCCGGCGCGTTCGTCCTCCTGCAGACGTTGGGGCCGCTTGCGGTGCTGGCGGTGCCGTCGACGCCGATCTTTGGCGGCGTGAAGCACTTCCTGGCGGCCATGCCGTACCTGGCGCTCTCGGCGGGCGTGGGGCTGGCGGCGCTCGCGCGCGCGGCGGCGTCTGCGTGGCCCGCCGCCGGCGTGCGGCGTGCGGGGCCGGTGGCGCTGGCGACTTTGGTGTGCTTGCCCGCGATCGTCGAGACGCAGCGCTCGCACCCGGACGGCCTGGGGCATTACAACCTGATTGCGGGCGGGTTTGCCGGCGGCGCGTCGCTGGGGATGAACCGGCAATTCTGGGGATACTCGGTGCTGCCGATGCTGCCGGCCCTCGACGCACGCGTGCCGGAGAACCGCGCGCTCTACTGGCACGACGTGCTCCCGGACGCGATCTCGATGTACAAACGCGACGGGCGGCTGTCGCTGGGCGTCGGTGACACAGGGTTCGGTGAGGAAGGCATCCGCCGCTCGCAGCTCGGGATCCTCTTTTATGAAAAGCACTGGGCCAAGTACGAGGCGTGGTTCTGGGAGACGTACGGAACGACGCGCCCGGCTTACGTGCGCGCACGCGAAGGCGTCCCGATGGTGACCCTCTACGATCGGCGGCCGGCGCCGGCGGGGGCGCGTTGATGCAGATGGACCCGGCGCCTGGGGACCGCGTGGGCCGCTGGCTTCGCGGGTGGCGCGCCCCGGTGGTGCTCTACCTGGTGTTCGCCGGCGCTTACCTCGGCGCCTCGGGTGCCCGGCTACGCATGCACTCGCCGTACAACCACTACGTCTACCTGGCGGACGGCTGGCTGCACGGTCGTCTGACCCTGGCCGGTGCGCCGCCCAACGAGAACGACTGGGCCAAGATCGACGTCCTCGAGCTCAAGGATGGACGCGAGGTGCGGGGCATCTACGGAGGCCGCACCGGCGCCCCCGGCGACCGGATGTTCCCGCTGCGCGGCGAGCCGGAGACGATCCCGGCGTCGGACATCGTCGGTCGGTCGACTGTCCGGCTGGTGTCGTTCCCCCCGTTCCCGGCCGTCGTGATGCTGCCGTTCGTCGCCGTCTGGGGCCTGCAGTTCAACGACGTGCTGTTCACGGCGCTGTGGGCGGCGCTGAACCCGATGCTGCTGTTCCTGCTGTTGCGCGACCTGAAGGCGCGCGGCCTGTCCAGCCGCAGCACGACCGACGACCTGTGGCTGACGGCGATGTTCGGTGTCGGGTCGGTCTACTACTTCTGTTCGGTGATCGGGCAAGTCTGGTTCACGGCCGAGATCGTGGGGGTCACGATCTCGATCGCGTACGTGTGGGCCTCGATCGGCGCGCGGCGCCCGGTCCTGGCGGGCGCGTGTGTCGCGCTGGGGGTCGCGACGCGTCCCCCCTGGCTGGTGGTACCGTTGTTCCTGTTCGAGGCCTGGCGCGCGGCGGGTGGCCGCGACGGCCTCCGAGCGCCGGCGGGGCGGCGGGCGCTGGCGTCCCTGCTGCTGCGCTTCGGCGTTCCGATCGTCGCCGGCGGGCTGGCGCTGGCGATCTACAACTACGCGCGCTTCAAGAACCCGTTCGAGTTCGGGCATCGCTTCATGCCGGTGCAGTGGCAGGAGCGCATGTTCCGGTTCGGCCTTTTCAACTACCACTTCCTCTCCCGCAACCTGGCCGCCGCGCTGGTGCTGCTGCCGCGGATCATGAGCCGCTACCCGTACGTGAAGGTGAGCCAGCACGGCATGAGCCTGCTCGTGACCTCACCGAACCTCGCGTACGCCGTGCTGCCCCAGGAACCGAGCCCGTTGACGAAGCCGCTGTGGCTGACCATCGCCGCCGTCGCGATTCCGTCGTTGCTGTACCAGAACTCGGGATACGTCCAGTGGGGCTACCGGTTCAGCCTCGACTACATGGTGTACTTCATGGTGTTGCTGGCGATCGGCAACCGCCCGCTGACCCGGCTCTTCAAGTCGCTGGTGATCGTCGCTTTCGCGATCAACCTGCTGCTGGCGATCGGCTTCGACCGCTACCCGCAGTTCTCGTACGACGACAGCTTCTTCCCGAACGGCAACAACTGACCGGCCCCAGCCTCAGCGGTGGCCGCCGTGGAAGTGGAAGCCGCCTCCACCGCCGCCGCCGTGCCAGGAGCCGCCGCCACCGTGAAAGCTGCCGAACCCGCCGCGCGAGCCCGAATAGGGGACCGCGCCGCCGTGCCAGCCACCCTGGTAACCAGGTCCCCCGTGGTAGGCGGGCGCCCCCCCATGGTAGCCGGGCGCACCGTGATAGACGCCGCCGGGAGCACCGCCCCGCCAGCCGCCGGCGCCTGCCGGGGCCGCGCGCCAGCCCGCCCCGGCGTAGGCCGGGACGCGCGTGATCGGGGGCGCGGCACGGAAGCCGCCGCGGTAATACCGCCCCCCCGCGTAATAGTGCGGGTAGTAGCTGCGGTAGTAGAACGAGTAGAACGGCCAGTACGCCCAGAAGAAGGGATCGTAGGGTCCGTTCCAGTAGTACCAGGAGCCGACGACCGTGAAGTTGGGCGACCACGGACGCCACCAGTGGGTGTGCGGTCCGACCATGAAGCACCAGCCGCCGCCGTAGCCGTCGGCGACCGGGTGCGCGCCGTAGTAGCTGTAAAGCTGGCCCGTGTAGCCGAAGTCACGCGGGTCGCCGACGAAGTAGTAGCAACCGTCGCGGTACGAGAACAGCCGCAGGTCGAACGGCGCGTAGTTGTGCACGTGCGCCGTCGCCGTCGCCTCCCAACCGCCGCCCGGTGCGGGATGGGGCCCGCCGAAACAATAGCCGCCGCCCTGCACCGGAATGGCCGTACCCTGCACATTCGGCGGGATCGGATACTCCTGATTCGGCGGCCCCTGGTCCGGCGCGCCAATCGGAGGGGCAGCATTGGGGGGAGCGGCGTTCGCGGCGCCTGGTGGCGCGGACTGGACGTCCGGCGGAGGCATGTCGGGCGCCGGGGATAGATCCTCTTCCAAAGGCTGCGCCGGCGCGCCCGTCGTAGGGGGCGGGGAGGGGGAGGGGGGCGGCGGCAGCGCGCCGGGGTCAGTGCCGGGGAGCTGGGGCTGCGCCTGCGCGAGGGCCGCCCCGCTCGACAGCGCCCCGACTGCCAGCAGCCCGATGACGGAGAGCGTCTTGCTGAGACTCATGGCCGATGTGTCAAGAAGCAATCGGCGGGCCCACCGCCCGCGCCGAGAACGACCTCCAGAATACCGCATTTGACGGTTGAGCGGCGACGCGAGCGTGCCGCCGGTTCACAGCGTGAGGTTGCGAGGGGTGTTGTTTCGGCCTACCTTTCGCCGACATGTCGATCGAGGCCCAGCTCAACGATCTCCTGAAAGAGTCCATGCGGGCGAAGGACGCCGCCACGGCCAACTGCATCCGGATGATCAAGACCAAGCACATGGAGCGCCGCACCGCGGCTGGCTTCAAAGGGCCGCTCGACGACGCGCTCTGGCTGGACGTCATCGCCACCTACCAGAAGCAGCTCCGCAAGTCCCGCGAGGAGTACGTGGCCATCGGCGCGCGGGGCGCGGAGGCCATCCCGCAGATCGACTTCGAGATCGCGTTTTGCGCCAAGTTCCTTCCCAAGGCCGCCTCTGACGACGAGGTGCGCGCGCTGGTCCGCGAGGCGCTGGTCCGCATGGGCGTCTCCGACCCCAAGCAGGCGGGCCGGGTCGTGGGTGAGATCATGAAGGCCAACAAGGGGAAGCTCGAGCCGGCGGCTGTGAAGCGGATCGTCGAAGAAGAGCTGACGCCGCCGAAGCCGTAGCCCCCGGGTCGGTCAGCGCCGGGCCGTGCGCGCCGCCCGGTCGGGGTGACCGGCAATCCAGCCAGCGACGACCGCCTGCCGGCCGGCCAGGTCGGGCAGCGTGCCGTAGCCGTCGCGGGCCTCGCGCGCCAGCTCCAGCGCGTGCGCCTGGTCGCCGGAGCTGAGCCAGATTGCCCGCGCGAGGGCGAACGCCGTCTCCTCGCGTGCACCGGCGTCCGCGAGCTGCGTCGAACGGATCTCCCAGGCGCGCTCCAGCAGGTCGCGGGCGGTGGCCGCGTCCCCGTGCGCCAGCGCCACCTCGCCCCGGACGGTCATCGGCTCGACGAGGAACGGGTGGTCGCGCCCCAGCGCCCGCTCGAACGCGGCGCGCGCGGCCTCGGCGTCGGCGGCAGCGTCCGCGCGGCCCGCGACCAGCAGGGCGCGCGCGCGGGCCAGATGCGCGGCACCGACTTCGTAGCTGTCCGGCGGGAAAAGGGCTGCCAGCGTGTCGAGGGCGCGTGTGGCCGCGGACACCGCAGCGGGCGCGTCGTCCAGCATCGCCGCGGCCCGCGAGAGGTGGATGAGCGACCCTCCCAGCTCCGGGTGCGCGTCGCCGGACGCTAGTTCGCGATCCGCGATGGCGGCCGCAAAATCGCTGCGCGCCTGCCGCCACTGTCCGCGTGCGGCGGCCACCACGCCGCGCGTGTCCACGAACCAGCTCCGCAGCCGGGGTTCGTCGAACCCGCGCGCGTGCGCGATGGCGACCTCCGTCAGACCCAGCCAGCGATCCGCTGCGACGAAGCGGTGCTGGACGGCGCCGTGGATCAGCGCCAGCTGGATGGCGGCCTCGGCAGCCGCCGCCGTGAGACCCAGCGCCTGCGCCTCGCGGTATCCGCTTTCGAGCAGCGGCAGAGCCGCGTCCGGCTCGAACGGCGACTGGATCCGCGCGCTCACCACCAGCGACTCGGCCAAAAGAGCGCGGTCGCCGGCCTGGCGGACGTCCGCCAGCAGGGCGCGCGCGGGAGCCACGGCCTGCGCGTCGTCGCCCGCCGCAGCCTCGAACCGCAGGGCCAGTAGCCGGTCGAAGAGTGGAGCCAGCCGCGTGCTGGTGGCGGTATCCGTGGACGACATCGCGCGCAGCACCGCCGGATCACGGCAGCCGTCCGGGGGCGAGAGCGCGGCCACACCTGCCATGGCCCGCCGGGCGACCTTGGCGTCGGCCGCGGCGAGCACCCGCGACAGCGCCCCCAGCTCGCGCCGCCACCGCTCGAGACAGGCAAGCGCCAGCTCCGAAACGCGGTCGTCGGCGGGCGGCTGGTCGGCCGCGGCTTCGCAGGTCTCGCGCCACAGCGTTCCCCAGCGCTGCGCGGCGCCGTCCAGGCTCGCGCTCACGCGCGCGAACCGTGCCGGCGCGTCGGGGACGTCGGCGGCGGCTGCGGTGAACGCCGCCCGGGCGACCGCGCGCCGGGAATCGGCGGCGGGGCCCCAGATCGCGGCCAGCTTCGGGGCGGGATCACAGGCGGCGGCGCGACGGGCGTGGGCGCGGGCGGCCAGCGCGCCGGCGATCGTCGCCGCAACGGCAAGCGCGGCGCCGCACGCGGCGGCCACCCGCCGCCACGCGGGCGGGCGCCGCGGTGAGAGTGCCTCCAGCAGGTGGGTCATCGCCGCAAACCGCCCGGCGCGGTCGACGGCGAGCCCGCGCAAGAGGGCTGCCTGAACGTGCCGCGGGACACGCCGCGCGAGTGGCCCGGGACGGGGCTTGCCGTCGAGAACCGCGCTCCGCAGGTCATCCCAGGTCTTGGCCGGGAACGGGAGCGCGCCGTGCAGCGCCTCCCATACGGCCACGGAAAAGCTGAACTGGTCGGCGCGCGCGTCGGCCCGCTGCCCGCGCAGCTGTTCGGGCGACATGTAGTGGGGCGTGCCCAGGATCGCGCCAGCCGCGGTCAACGGCGGCTGCAAGGGCGCATCATCGGCGGCACCGGCCTCTGCGGTGGCGGCGAGCCCGAAGTCCGTGACGCGCGGCGAGCCGTCCCGGCCGACCATCACGTTCTGCGGCTTGAAGTCGCGGTGGATGATTCCGGCCTGATGCGCGGCCTGCAGTCCGCGTCCGGCCAGCGTGAACATCCGCAGGATCTCGGGAACAGCGCGCGGGCGGCGCGACAACCATGCGCCCAGCGTCTCGCCCTCGATCAGCTCCATGGCCAGAAAGATCCGGTCGCCGGCGGCGCCGACGTCGTAAATGCCGACGACGTTCGGGTGGTGCAGCCGCGCGACCGCCTGCGCCTCGCGCATGAACCGCGCGCGGTGGGCATCCGCGTTGGGCACGTCCCTGCGCAGGATCTTGATGGCGACCTTGCGATCGAGCTCGGGGTCGTAGCCCGCGTAGACCTCGCCCATGGCGCCGCGGCCCAACAGGCGGCGCAGCTGGTACCGCCCGACGGTGACGGCGTCCAGGCGGCGCGTCCCACCGGCCGCGCCCGCGGGCGCGATCGGCGCCGCAACCGCCACCAGGGCGGTGCAGGCCGGGCATCCGACCAGGTGCTCCTCGACGACAGCCAGGGCTGCGCCTTGCAGCTGCCCCCCGACGAAAGCGAGCACGGTCCCTTCCTCCAGGCAGTCCACGACCGCACCAGAGTATCTCAGGCCCCGAAGGTGACCGGGGCGGGGCCCCCGGCGGAGGCATTCTGCTAACGTCCGGCCATGGTCGCCGGCGGGGAGTCATCGCTGCGAGAGGTCTGGGCGGCGGCGAATGCCGCTCTGGCCCTGGCCGCCGATGCGGAGGATCGCCTCGCGGCGCTGCTCGCGCGCGCGCGGCGGGCGCACCCGGATCTGCCGATCGACGGCGCGCGGTTCGTGACGGCTCTGGCGCGGGTCGCGGGCGACGACGTGGACGCGACGCTGCGCGAGCTGCACGCGGAGGACTTCGGGTTGGCCGTGGCGTGCGCCGGCGGCGTGCCGGGCGCGGTCGAGCGCTGCGATCACCTTTGCGGCGGCGCGATCGCCGCCGCCATCGTGCGCATCGACAGCGCCCCGGATTTTCGCAACGAGGTCCGGCAGATCCTGTGGCAGCGGCTGTTCGTCGGCGATGCCGGGCGGCCCCCGCGGATCGCGTCGTACGGCGGGCGAGGGCCTCTGGCGGCCTGGGTCGCCGTGGCGGCTCAACGGGTGGCGCTGGATCTGCGGCGGGTCGCGATGCGGGCGCCGGCCGCCGATCCTGACGCCGACCAGCTGCTCCCCGCGCGCGAGCACCCCGAGGCCGACTACCTGCGCAGCCGATACCGCGCCGAGTTCGAGGCGGGCGTGCGCGCCGCGCTGGCTGCGCTTGGCCACCGCGACCGGCTTCTCTTGCGGCTGACGACGCTGAGCGGTCTTTCGCACGAGCAGATCGCGGCCATCTACAGCGTCAACCAGTCGACGGTCAGCCGGTGGATCGCGCGTGCGCGGGCGGACGTGCTCGCCGCGGCGGAGCACGAGGTGTGCGCGCGCCTGGGGCTGCCCCCGTCGGAGTTTCGGTCGCTCGCCGGTCTTTTCCTGAGCAACCTGGACCTCAGCGTGTCGCGCGTGCTGGCGAGCAGCGGCGACGAGTAGGGCTAGGCGGGCAAGCCGGCGATGTAATCGGTCAGATCGCGCGGGAGCGGGCTCTCGACGGTCACGGGTTCACGCCGGACCGGGTGGGGGAACGTCAGGCGATGCGCGTGCAGGGCGTGTCGCGGCAGCCCGTCGAAGACGGCGAGCAACTCGGGCGTGACCCCCTGATCGCATGAACGCATGAACAGCTCCTCGCTGGCGCCGTACAGTTTGTCGCCCACGATAGGGTGGCCGATGCTCTGGAAGTGAACCCGGATCTGGTGCTGCCGGCCCGTCTCCGGGTGGGCGGCGCAGAGCGCGTGGTCGGCGAACCGGCGCAGCACCTGGTACGTCGTCACCGCGGGGAGGCCGTCGGCAGCCACGCCCATCATGACGTGCGACCGCGTATCGAGCAGCTTCAGCGGCCGCTCGATGCGCCCCTGGTCCGGGGGGTGGCCCTTGACCAGCGCCAGGTAGGTCTTGTCGACGGCGCGGCGCGCGAACGCGCGGGTCAGGAAGCTCGCGACGTCGCGGCCGCGTGCGATCAGCAGCACGCCCGACGTCTCGCGATCGATCCGGTGCGCCATCTCCATCTGCTCGTCGGGATAGCGCTCGCGCAGGACCGCGGTCAGCGTGTTGCGCCAGAACTTGGCGGTCGTGTGCATCGGCAGCCCGGCCGGCTTGTCGATCACCAGCACGCTTTCGTCCTGATAAAGGATCCCGAAGTCCCGGGGCACCGGCGGTTCGACTGGGGCGGGGCGCCGCAGGCGGATCGTCTCGCCGGCGCGCACCGCGGACGCCGGTCTCACCGTGCGGCCGTCCGAAAACGAGATCTGCTCGCCGATGATCGCCTGGATCTTGGTGCGCGACAGTCGGCCGATGCGGCGCTTGAGGAAGTGGTCCAGCCTCCATCCGCCGCACTCGGCCGGCACCAGGATGTCGAGCTCGATGAAGTCGCCGGCGGTGTTCAGGCTCAGGCCTTCACTTCGGGGTTCGTCGCGCGCCGTTGCTCGTTCACTTCGTCGACTCGGCGTGCCGCCTCGAGCAGCAGGAAGGTCGTCGAGGTCTGGATCTCGTCGACGCCGCCGATGTCGCCGACCAGGAGGTCGAAGGACGCGCCACGCCAGGCGAGCGCCTGGAACACGGCGGCGGCGCCGGTGAGGCGTGGGTGGTCGCAGTCCGCTCGGATGACGTGCCCCTTGCGCAAGAACAGGCGAGCGGACGCGTCCTCGCGCTCGACGAGGATGATGCCCGTCTTGCGCTCCATCTCGAGCAGCCCAAGGATGCTGTCGAGGCCGATCTCGTCGACGCGGCCGCGCAGCGCGGACAGCGGACGGTGCCCCGCCGAGGGCTTCACCTCTGGCATTTCCGTCGTCGCCGCCGGAAGGCCGATCAACGTGTTCACGAACCCGCCGCCCAGTGTCTCGACGACGGTGCGGTCGAGATCCTCCATCCGGAATGGCTTGCGCAACGTCTGGTCGCGCGGGCCCGCGCCCCGGACGGCGGTCGACCCGTCCAGCTGCGACAGCAGGAAGATGACCGGCGTCTCGGCGGCGGCCGGGACGGCGCGCAGCCGCTCCCACCACGACCAGCCGTCGACGGCCGGCAACGACACCGACGTGATGATCAGATCCGGCCGGGTCTTCGAAGCGAGGGCGAGCGCCCCCGCTCCGTCGCCGGCCAGCGTCACCTGATGCCCGCGTTGTCCCAGCGTGCGAGAGACGATCCGCTGAATCCACGGATCATCATCGACGACCAAAATCCGCCCCGGCGTCACGTGCGCCCCCTCGGCGCAGTATACGCAGAACGCGACTGCGAGGTGTGGAGGCGCCGGCGCCTGCCGCTACTCGTCGTCCGAGCTGCGATCCCAGCGCCAGTTGCCTCGCTCGCGCTCTTCGGGCTTCGGTCGCGTCGACCGCTTCGTTTCGGGGCGCTCGCGACGGGGAGGGCCTTCGCTGGGCCGGCTGCCCGGCGGACCGCCGGCGCCGCGCGTGTCGAAGCCACCCGGCCGGAACCCGCCGCCTGGCGCGCGCGGCGGACCGAACTCGCGCGGTGGACCGCCTGGCCGGGGAGGTCCCCCTGGGCCTCCACCGAAGCCGCCCGGACGCGGACCTCCCGGTCCGGGGCCTCCTGGCCCACCTGGCGGACGAGAACCGAAACCACCGCCGCCGCCCGGAGGACCACCCGGACGCGGCCCCCCGAAGCCGCCACCGGGCCGAGGCCCGGCCGGCTTGGCCTGGGCCTCCTCGACGATGATCGGCCGCCCCTGAAGGATGCGGCCGGACAGCTTTTCGATCGACGCCTTGGCGCCGTCGTCGGTCATGGTCTCGACGAACGCGAAGCCGCGCGGGCGGCCGGTTTCACGGTCCAGCGCCAGACGCACGCTACGTACGTCGATTGCCTCGCCGGTAAACGCCTCTTTGAGCTCCTGCTCGGTGACGCTGTACGAGAGATTGCCGATGAAAAGTCGGGTACCCATCGAGCTTCCTGGTCCTTCGTGCTTCCTGGCGTGCGGTTCTTAAGGGGGGGGCCGCCGTCGCCTCAGGCGGGGCGGTTCACCTTGTCCCGGAGCTCCTTGCCCGCTTTGAACGTTGGCACCTTGCGCGCCGCGATCTCGATCGGGGCGCCTGTCTGCGGGTTGCGCCCGGTGCGTGCCGCCGATTCGCGAACCGCAAACGCGCCGAACCCACGCAGATCGATCCGTTCGCCACGCGAAAGCCCGTCGGCAATGGCATCGATGAGCGCATCAATGGTGGTCTCCACCTGCTGTCGCTGCAGGTTCTTCTGCTGCGCCACGACGTCGACCAGATCAGCCTTCTTCATGAGCTTCGTTTTCTCCTTGAGGATTGATTCATTCCGAGGGACCGCGTAACTGCGCAGCTTCGAAGTGGGCCTAAAGATAGTGCGTTAACTTCAGCAAGGTCAAGGCGGGGTGGGTCAGGGTGGGTTTTGCCGTCTTTGAACCCGTCCTCGTCCTCGAGACCCCCTAAGACGGTGTGACCACGCGCGTTGCGTGTTCCACGATGTCCCGCGCGGCGCGGACGAGCCGGCTGTCCGGCGCCGGGCCGGGCGCGGCCAGCTGGATGAGGGCCGGGGGTACGGTCGCGCTCTCGCGCAAGAGGCGCGCGGCGGCCCGCACTGCTTCAGGCGCGGCCGGGTCCTCACAGAGGGCGACGACGTGTTCCATGTAGCTGCGGCCCGCACGCTCGTCCGGGTGATCGACCAGGACGGCGTTCCACGCCATCCCGGCTGAGCGGCGCGCGTGCGTCAGGGCTACCCGGGTCGCCCGTCGGTCCGCGGCCGCTTCGGCGTGCGCCAGCTCGGTCGTGGCCGCGGCCAGCCATTCGGCCGCGGTCAACCGGTGCAGCCAGTGCGTGGGGTCGGGACCCGGCATGGACGCCTCATGTCCAGGCGGCGACGGAGGCTTCGGCGCGGGCCAGATCTTCTTCGGTGTCGATCTCGCGCCAGCCGCCGTCGACCAGCACGGGACGCAGCGGGACCCCGCGGTCCGCGACCGCGTTCAATCCGTCGCTGAGGTAGGCGTTGTTCAGGGTGGCTGCCGCGCCGAACGGAGCCGTGCGCCCGTGCGCCAGCGCGTCATGCCAGACGGCGATCAGGGCGGCTGCGCCCTCGGCCGTGAATCGCGCGAGCCCGCTGAATTCGCCAGCCGCCTCCTGCTCGGGGACCAGGCGCTTGCCGACGCGGGACACGACCTGGCCCCCCGGACGATCCTCGACCCGGGCCAGCTCGGCCTCGGTGACCGGGTGTTGCAGGCGCCCCTCGTACGCGTCGCGCCAGCGGCGATCCACGATGAGGGCGACCGGGCCCGCCGACTGGACGACGCGCGTGGCGTGGTCGGGGGCAAACACGATGTCCGAGTACGAGAAGACGAACCCGTCCCGCATCTCGGCCTCGGCATAGAAGAGCGAGGTCAGAATGTTGTTCTCGGCCCAGGCGGGGTTGTCGACGAATCGCACGGGCGGGCCGCCCGCCGGGGGGGCGATGCGGTCGCCGCGGTAGCCGCGAACGATCACCACCTCATCGACGCCGGCGGCGGCGAGCGCGTCGAGCTGGCGGTGCAGGATGGGGCGGCCAGCGACGCGCACCATGCACTTGGGGATGGACTCGGTCTCTTGCCCCAGGCGGCGGCCGCGGCCGGCAGCGACGATGATGGCTTTCATCGGGAACGTCCCAGCGCGCGGCCGATCCCCAGCAACGATCGGGCGGCGTAGGCGGCGTTCATGGCCACGTACGCGTGCAGGAAGAGGTCGATCCGGTTCGCCAGCGCCACGAAAAGAATGTAGCTCGGATAGTGGACGACGAATCGCCCGATCGCCTCCACCAGCGCCAGCGGGGAGCGGCGGGCCGGCTTGGCCGTGGCGGCCGCGAACCCTTCACCGTAGTCCCCGGCGCCCTGGGCGACCGCCCGGCCGGTGGCGGCGGCGTACTCGGGCCGGCGCACGAAGGTCGTGAGGCTGATGGCGCTCGCGAGCACGACGACCCCTGCCACCCCCTCCAGCAGGAATCGCGGGTCGTGCTGCGGCCGCCAAAGCCGAACGGCGACCGCGCCGACCAGGACGAAGGCCTTCAGCTCGTCCATCAGGAAGTCCAGGTGAGCGCCCACCGGCGAGGAGATCCCTTTGAGGCGCGCGAGCTGGCCGTCCGCGCAGTCCAGCACGTACGACAGCTCGAGGAGGGCGGCGCCCCAGACCAGCGCCCCCCAGGTCGGCCAGGCGATCAGCATCGCCGCGCCGGCCAGGAACACGGGCAGCGTCGCCAGCGTCACCTGGTTGGGCGTCACGCGCGTCCGCGCCAGCGGCACGATCACGACCGCCGCCAGGGGCCGCGCCACCAGCTTGTTCCAGAGGATGTCCTTTGGCTTGCTCGTGCGCCGGTAGGCGTCGACGACCGCGCTCAGCACGCAGCCTCAGTGCGCCAGCATGGCGTACAGCTCGTAAATGCCGAGCAGCGCGAGCCCGAACGCGAATCCGACGCCGACGTACGCCGCGACGGACGTCTGGCCAGCAGCGGGCACCCTTTGCGTGACCGCCGGTTCGGGACGCTTGCGCGTGTCCGTGCGGGAGTCGAAGCCGGGGCGGGTGGTCGGCTCGCTCGCGTCAGACGGCGCGACCGCGGCCGGAGCGGCAGCCACAGGGGCGGCGGCGGGCGGCGGCGCCATGGCAGGGGCGGGGACGTCCACCTTGCGGGCGCCCGTCTTCTTTTCGTTCTTTGCTGCTTCGTTTCGGGCCGCTTCGGTTGTCGCCGCCTCTTGCTTGGCGGCCTCCGACTGCGCCGCGGCCGGTTCGGCTGCGGACTGGCCGGATACGAAGCCCTCGGGCATCTGAGGCGCGGGCACGCCGTAGATGGTGCGCGTCGGGCTGTTTTCCCGGGGGACCGCAATCGGGGCCGGCGTGTTGCTGCGCGGAGCCGCGCCCGGTGCTGGCGCGACGGGGCTCTGCCCGGCCGGCGGAGTGGCGGGGCGGGCCGCCGCTGGCTGCACGGCCTGAGCGGCGACGGACTGAGGCGCCGGCGTCGCCGCGGCCGGCTTTGCGGCCTCGGGCGCGATGCGGGCCTTCGCGATCTCCGCGACGGGCATCCCGAAGATCGTCTTGGTCGCCGTTGCGTGCTGGCGCGCCGCTTGCGCCGACGCCGCCGGAACAGGAACCGGGGTGGCCGCCGATTTGTCAGTCTTCGTCCGCTTGGGCGCGGTCGCCGGCATCTGGAACGGCGGCACGATCAGCCGGTAATTCCCGGACGACCACTGCATGACCTCGGCAAGGCGCTCCGGCGCGTCGATGCCGCCCACGGTCACGCCACTGATCTCGCCGCGACGGTACTCGACGCGCGCCGTCTCGTTGCCGCGCCACACTTCGATGACACACGAGATGACGTAGTCCTCGCAGTAGCGCATCAGGTGCGCCAGCGCGCGGCCGTCCAGGGTGCCGGTCTCGGGACCGGGATTCGTCAGGCTGCCGTCGTTCGGGTTGGGCAGGCGCTGCTCGATCCGGAACCGGGTCGGGTTCAGCGTGCGCAAGCGATCCAGCGCGTCGTCGGTGGACTTGCCGGCGAAGATCGACTCGGACACGCCGCCGGCCAGAAGGTGCACTTCGCCCAGCACCTCGTCGCCCTTCGGGGCGAGAACCTCCACGCGCGCCGAAACGGCCGGGGCGCTGAGGATGGCGATCACGTCGTCGAGATCGCCGCCCGTCCATTCGTGGGCCGTCTTGGCGGCGGGCGCGGTCCCGTCCGCGGACTGCGGGCGCAGAGGCCCGCGGCAAATCGGGCAAACGAGCCCGGTCGCGCCTTCTGGCGCGTCAAAGCTGAGCTGGCACGTGGCGCAAACGACCTGCATCGATTCCCCTAGTGTCGGACAACGTGGTTTTCGAACATATTCGCTCGGTTGTCCATTCTGGAAATCACGATCCGGTACCGCCGGCCCCCGCGCTGCCCTCCGCGCCCGCCACTCCGGTGACGTCTGTACCGCCCGCGCCGGCCGTTCCACCGCCCGCGCCGGCCGCTCCGGGGTTGGCGGCGCCGCCCGCGCCCGCCGTGGCGCCATCTTGGGCACCATCTTGCCCGGCGTCGACGATCGGCGCCACGAAGTCGGCGCCCAGGTTCGTCCCGTAGTTCTGGTCGCGCGCCGTAGAGCCGCCGCACCCGATCGCCGAGCCCGTCAGGAGCGCGACGAGCAGCAACACGAAACGAGCAGGCGCCGGCATGGCCCTCGACGGTAGCAAGGCGGTCGCAGCCCCGCAACCTGGGTGGGCGTCGGCGCGGCAAATTTGCTATGGCGCCCCCGGTGCCGCGGGTACTCTACCCCGCCATGAGCGAGCCCAAACGGAACGTCCCTGGCCGTGGCGCGTGGACGCTGTTCGTCGTGGTTGCCATCGCCGCATGCGCGGGCAGCGCGAAGCCACCCGCACAGACGCCCGCGAGCACGGCGGTCGCCGTCGCGCCGCCGGGGCCTGAAGTCGGGCCACCCGTCGTGCTGGTTCCCGCGCCCATCGCGCGAAGCTTCATGCTGGCCAGCATCTCGATCGGCTCGTTCGATCGCACGCTGGACAACGGCGTGCGCCTGGTCGGCTCGGCGGTGCCGTTGCCGATGACGGCCTCCGGTGCTCGCGATTGGCTGTTTTCGGAGGCAGGCTTGGCTCCGGAAGTCGCCGCGAACCTCGATACGGCGGCCCCCGTCGGCGCCGTCGTGACGGCGCTGGAAGGGAAGCGGACCAGCCTGGTCCTGGCGGTCGCGGCCCGCGGCCCCGCGCAGGCAGAGCGCTTGATCGACGCCCTTGGCAAGCGCGTGATGACCCGCGGTGTGCTCACGCTGGTCAGCACCGGCGGCAAGTCGCAGAGCTGGGTCTACCGCGAGGGCAGCGTGCTGGTGCTGGGCGACGAGATCGACGGGATGATGCGGGGAGCGATGCTGGCGCTTCAGGCCCGCCACCCCAGCCCGGACGACGTCACGGCGACCCTGTTCCCGGAGGCCATCGCACGGGCGAACGGGACCGACGTGAAGACCGGCATCGCGGCGCTCATCGACCAGGTCCGGCAGCTGCAGCAAGCGGGCGCGGCCTCCGCGGAGATTTCGCCCGACGACAACGCGGCGTCTTACGAGACGCTCGCCCAGATGCTGGCGCTGGTCGGCGACTCCGAGTCGGTCGACATCGGTCTGTCGCTGGACCCCGCGCGCGGCCTGGTGCTGCGCGGCCGGCTGTTCGCGCGCCCCGGGACAGCGTTGCAGGCCGTGGCCCGCGACGTCCGTCCGTTCGAGATCGACCCCGCCGTGCTGGCGGCGTCGGGTAACCCCTTCATGGTCGGCGGCATGAGCGTCGGCAGCGTCTGGGCGCAGGTGCTGAACCGGTACCGCGCCCGCCTGGCCGCGGAATCGGGCAAGGGGGCTGCGGCCGCCGTCGCCTACTACGATGCCTACCTGGCCGCCATGGCCGGGCAGCAGTCGGGCAGCATCAGCGTCGGGACGGAGGTCCCCGTCATCTCGGGCGTGTTCTCGACGCCGCTCAAGGACGCGGCGTCGGCGGCCAAGGTGGCGGCGGCCCTTTCCAAGCTGGACGCCAAGGCGATGGACGCGGTCGTTCATAGCCAGCTGCGCGAGCTGTCGAAGATGTTCGACTGGACAGCCACGCGCGAATCGGTCGGCAAGGTGAAGGCCGTGCGGTTCCGTTTGACGGTGAGAAAAGGGAGCCAGTACGACAACGACGTCATTCGCCGCGTGATCGGCAAGGGGATCGACGCCTATCAGGGCGTCGCCGGGACGCGGCTCATCGTGACCTTCGGACGGGATGCGCGCGCCCAGCTTGCCGCGATCGCGGCGGGCAAGGTGCCTGCGGCGGCCAAGGCGGCGGCAGCGCTGACGGACGCGCAGGCGGCGGCCAAGGGGCGGGACGCTTTCTACTACTTCGACTTCGCGCCCGTGCTGCGCACCGTGGGCCAGTTCGGCGACAACCCCCGCCTGGCGGCCGTGGCCCGCTCCGCGTCGGCGCCCATCCCGCTGGTGTTCACTTCGGGCGGCGACGGCGCCGGCAAGGTCTGGACTCTGGACGCGACGCTGCCGCCGGCCGCCTTCAGCTCGATCGGTGCGCTCATCACGAGCGGCATGATGAGCGGCGGCAAGTAATCCGCCTCTTCCCCGTCCTCGTCCTCGTCCTCGTCCTCGTCCTCGTATTCGTATTCGTCCTCGATCTGGCCGATCTGGCCGACGCGGCGGCAGAGCCGGATCGAGGACGGCGACGAGGACGAGGACGAGGACGAGGACGAGGACGGGCAGGACGGGCAGGACGGGGAAGAATGGATCAGAGGGCGTCGAGCAGGGCGCGGACCTCGGCTTCGGCCGGCTTGCCGCGAGGGGTGTACCCGGTGGTGCCCGGACCGCCGAACCCGTACCAGTTCCAGACGTAGACGCCGTCGAGGACCGCGGACCCGGTCCAGGCCCGGCGGAACGCGGCGAACCCGCGGCGTTGCTCGTCGAGATCAGGCGTGCCACCCGGCCCCTCGTCCCACGGCGTCGCGGTGGCACCGGCGCGCGATCGGTAGCCGAGCTCGGTGAAGATGAACGGCTGGTCGCGTCCGTTGCGCCAGGCCTCCAGCTCGCGGCGGACGCGCCGCCAACCGGCCTCGACGGTCGTGTCGTCGTCGGGCGCCCCGGCGGCGCGCAACCCGAAGTAGCCGGAGATGCCGGCCTCGTCGACCAGATCCAGAAGCGCCGCTTCCCGGTAGTGGTCCCAGTTGGCTGAATAGACCAGCGTGCCCTGGAAAACGCCGCGCACGCGGTCGATCACGGCGGTCCAGCGCTCGCGGTCGCCGTCCAGGCTCGACAGCTCGCTGCCGATCGCCAGCCGCGTCGCGCCGGTCAGTGCGGCGACGGCGGCCAGGTCGCCCAGCCGCTCACCGTAGCTGGCGAACCACGCGTCGCGGTCGCGCGGGGCCAGCGTGCCGCGCCATTCCCCGGCGCGGGGGGCCGCCAGGCGCACGATCGGGAAGATCGTGACCTCCAGGCCGTCGCGGCGGGCCAGCCGCGCGGTGTCGGCGATGGTCTCCAGCGTGGGCGAGAGGCGTGTGTCCAGCGCCAGCTCGGTGCTGGCGCCGTCGGTCTGGTAAAGCGGAACGACCAGCGCGACGTGGGTCGCGCCCAGCGCCACGATCTCGGCGAGGAGGGCCCCGTACGAGAAGCTGACGTCCTCGGCGAACAGCCCCAGCGCGACGCCGCGCTCGCGCTGCACGGGTGGGCGCGGCGGCGGGGCAGCCAGCGGCGTCGTCGCAGCCAGCGGCGGCAGGGCGGTCGTCCCGGGGGCGCGTGGGCCTTGCGCGGGGGGCGTCACCGACAGCGTCGCCAGCAAGAGAGCCGCCGCACGGCCGGCGCCCATCACCGGCTGCAGTCCCGTCCGGCGTTGCGCTTGGCCAGCACGTCGAGGAGCGGCTTGTAGAACGCGATCATCGCCCGCGGCGAGATTGGCTCGCCGGTGGCGTCCTGGATCACCTCGCGCCAGTCGCGCGTCGCACCCGCCGACAGGATCCCTTTCAAGAAGTCGCCGACCGCCTTGCTGCCGGAGTAGTCACAGGCGCGCGGGTCCTGCTTGAGGATCTCCGTGCAGATGTGGTCGTGCAGCTGGAACTTGATGAGCGTCGCCAGCGCGTAGTCGTAGTACTGCGCCGGATCGTCGTTGATGTGCGTCTTCGTGCACGCGTCGCACAGATCGCCCTCGCGGCTGTTGGGTGGGACGACCCCCTGGAAGTTGGCGACGTCTTCCCACCACTTGGCCTGCCATTCGCTGGGGGGCAGCTCCGTCTCGTACAGGAAATGCTCGAAGTGGCTCATCGTCCCCGCCGAGAAGGTCATGAACACCACCGACTCCAGCGCCGACTCCAGCAGCCAGCTGGTGGCGTCAGGCCGCTTCGCTTCGGGCATGACGCCGACCTTGATCAGGTACGGCGTCTGCTGGCTCGCCATCTTGGCCAGCTCTCCGATGGCCTCATGAAAGGCGCGGTTCGCGCCGTCGCGCAGCAGGTACGGCACCGCGGGCCGGTCGTACGACAGGAAGTAGTAGATGTGGCCGAGCTCGTGGTGGGCGGTGCCAAACCACTCTTCGTTCGGCTCGACGCTCATGAGTGACCGCACGTCGCCACTGCGGTCGATGTCCCAGGCGGAGGCGTGCGTGTTCTTCTTTCGCCCCACGCCGGGCGGCACCGGGTACAGGTCCGACCGCTCCCAGAAGCTGGCCGGCAGGCGCGGGAACCCGAGTGACACGTAGAAGTTCTCGGCGCTCTTGACGATGCTCTCCGGGCTGGAGCCGTGGAAGAGCGCGTCGAGGTTGGCGGTCTCGATCAATCCCGGCCAGACCTGGGCCCACCGGTTTCCAAGCCAGTGCGCCGGGATCAACCGGGGCGGTGGCCGGTGATAACGGCCCGCCAGCTCGTACTTCGCGAAGCAGTGCAGGCTGTCGAACAGCGGGCGGGTGGCAGCCAGCGTGTCGTCCAGCAATCGCATCATCTCGCCGACGGTCATCCCGTAGTCGGCGACCTGCAGCGCGAAGTAGGAGCGATAGCCCAGCTCGCGCGCGACCCGGTTGCGCAGCTTGACCAGCTCGACGAGTCCCGGCTTCAGCGGCCGGCCGATCTCTTTGGACGCCGTCCAGACGCGCAGCCGCTCGGACAGATCGCGCGAGTGGGCCAGGATGTTGTCGATCTGATTGGCCGTGATGGGCGAGGCGCAGCCGCCGTTCTTGGTCGGGGCCGTGCAGAACGTGTAGCCGTCGAGGATGCTGGACTGGTGGGCCTCTGCTTCCACGCGGTGGGCCACGACGTCGGGGATCGTCCCCGGACTTTCGGCGGCGCCCAGCAACAGCTTTTGCAGCTGGCGGGCGGTCTGGTCGTCCAGCTCCTCTCGCTTGGCGAGCAGCGCCTTGGCCTTTTCGATGATCAGCGGGGAGCCGGCCAGCGCCGCCAGGGCGCCGTCGGCGCCGATGCGCTGGCCCGTGTGGTCGGGCGTGACGTCCGTCAGCGACGCCCAGTCGGCGAGGGTCGCCCGCGTCGCGACCGGCTGCAGGAGACTGGCGATGGTGGCCAGGAACGCCTCCGCATCGGCCTCGGCAGCCGTCTTCTTGGTCGGCTTTGCCTTCTGGGGATGTTTCTTCGACGCGGCTACCGCGGCTGGCCACTGATGCCAGAGCGGCAGCGCTGCGGCGCAGGCAACCACCACCAGGGTCGCTCGGGTCGCACGACGCATGCCCAACAACCTACCTCAGACCTTGGGCCATAGACAGTCGTCCGGGTGCGTGATAACTGACCGAGCGCTCATGCGGGTCGTCCTCATCGGGTTTTTCCTTTCTTCGGCGTTTCTCGCCGTTGGTTGCAAGCAAGGCAACGGAGATCGCTGCGTTCAGGACAGCGACTGCGCGAGCGGCATCTGCTCCCGCGCCGGCGTGCAGGGCGGCCAGTGCGCCGCCAGCACCACCAACGAGACCGGGACGGGCGGCAGCAGGAGCACCGGCGGGCAGAGCGGAAGCGGCGGCGGGGCAGCGGGCGAGGGCGGCGCGGCCGGCCAGGACGCGGCCCCAGCCAGCGACGCGGCCCAGGACGCCGGGCACGACGGCCCGACCAGCGGCTAGCCCGCGGCGCGCGCCAAAGACATCGCCCGCCTCACGCGGGGACGAAGCGAACGTCGGTGATTTCGTACTCGCGCGTCCCTTTACCCGTCTTGAGGCTGACCGCCTCGCCGCGCTCGCGGCCGATGATGGCCCGCGCCAGCGGCGCCGAAACCGCGATGCGGCCGGCTTTGATGTCGGCCTCGTGATCGCCGACGATCGCGTAGGTGACCTCCTCACCGCTGTCGGTGTCGGTCAGCTTGACGGTCGCGCCGAACACGACCTTGGTGCCGGACAGCTTGGCCGGGTCGATGACCTCGGCCTGCGCCAGAATGGATTCGATGTCGCGCGAGCGCCCCTCGATGAAGCCCTGCCGCTCCTTGGCGGCG
Organism: Polyangia bacterium; assembly: GCA_045802645.1. GTDB lineage: Bacteria > Myxococcota_A > Polyangia > Fen-1088 > Fen-1088 > JADGRB01. Next base: position 1,627 of record JBJMQQ010000202.1, on the reverse strand, counting down.
TGATACTCGGCATTCTCCTTGAGGTCGCCGTGCGCCCGGGCCTCCTCGATGTCGAGCACGTTTTTGGGGCGCTCGACCTCGCGCAGCCGCTTGAGCTCCTCCCGCAGCGCCTGCTGCCCGCGCGGTGTCATCGGGAACTTGGCCATGGCTACCGTTCTCCTCCCTCTCCCTGATACTCCTGCAGCGACCGAACCTTCATCTTGCCGCCGGCCAGCTCGGCGATCGCGCCCACCGCGGCGTGTGCCGCCGAGAGCGTCGTGTAGTACGGAATCCCTTTCAGCAGCGTGTTGCGGCGGATCGGGAACGAATCCTTGATCGCCTCCGCGCCCGAGGTGGTGTTGACCACCAGGTGAACGTCGCCGTCCAGAATGCGGTCGAGGACGTGGGGGCGCCCTTCGCGCACCTTGTTCACGCGTTCGACCGGGACGCCCTGCGCGCGCAGAACGTCGTGCGTCCCCGAGGTCGCGATGATCTGGAACCCCAGGTCGACCAACCCCTTGGCGACCTTCACGGCCGCCGCCTTGTCCGCGTCCTGCACGGAGATGAAGGCCGTCCCTTTGAGGGGCAGCCGCGTCCCGGCGCCGATCTGGCTCTTTCCGAACGCCGCCGCGAAGCCGACGTCGATCCCCATGACCTCGCCGGTCGAGCGCATCTCCGGGCCCAGCAGCGTGTCGACGCCCGCGAACTTCGCGAACGGGAACACCGCCTCCTTGACCGCCGTGTGCTTCGGGGTGACCTCGCGGATCCCCATCTGCTTCAGCGTCTTGCCGACGGCGATACGCGCGGCGACCTTGGCCAGCGCGACGCCGGTCACCTTAGAGACGAACGGCACCGTGCGCGAGGCCCGCGGGTTCACTTCCAGGATGAAGATCCCGCGCCCGTCGCGCGGAACCGCGAACTGCACGTTCATGAGGCCACGCACCCCCAGCTCCAGCGCCAGCGCGCGGGCCTGGGCCTTGATGGCGTCGATCGTCTTCGGGGCCAGCGAGTGGGGCGGCAGGCAGCAGGCCGAGTCGCCCGAGTGGATGCCGGCCTCTTCGATGTGCTCCATGACGCCGCCGACCACCACGTCCGTGCCGTCGGCGACGACGTCGACGTCGACCTCGATGGCGTCGGGCAGGAACTGGTCGATCAGGATCGGCGCCTCTTTCTCGTCGGCGCGCGACTTCAGGCTCTCGCGGCGCGAGGCCTCCATCGCCGTCAGCACGAATCGCTCGAGGCCGGACTCGTCGTGCACGATCTCCATCGCGCGGCCGCCGAGCACGTACGACGGCCGGACCATCACGGGATAGCCGATCTCTCGCGCGGCCTTGTAGGCCTCGTCCAGGCCGTAGGCGGTGCTCCAGGCCGGGACGCGCAGCCCCAGCTTCTTGATCAGCTCGCCGAACCGCTGCCGATCCTCGGCGCGGTCGATGGCGTCGGCGCTGGTGCCCAGCACCTTCACGCCGGCGTTCATCAGCGGCACCGCCAGCCGCAGCGGCGTCTGCCCGCCGAACTGCACGATGACGCCCTCGGGCTTCTCGGCGTCGATGATCTCGAGCACGTCCTCACGGGTCAGCGGCTCGAAGTAGAGGCGGTCCGACGTGTCGTAGTCGGTCGACACCGTCTCCGGGTTGCAGTTGACCAT
>JBJMQQ010000015.1:0-11250 GCA_045802645.1 Polyangia bacterium | reverse complement strand
GACGACGAGGCGGCGCTGCGGGGACGTCTGGCATCGCTGCGCGCGGACCCGGCTGCGGCGCGCGCGGTCGCCGCGCGGGGACAGGCCCGCGTGCGCGAACATCACTCGCGCGACCGGATGGTGGGACGGTACTTGGACCTCTATCAGTCGTTGAGGCGCGCCGTATGAACAGCCTGGGCGTGGAAGCCGTCATCGGAATCTTGCTCGCCTTGCTGGCCTATACCTACCTGGGCTATCCGATGGTGATCGGCCTGCTGGCGCGGCTGCGCCGGCGGCGCACGGTCGCCCCATCCGGGCCGCTGCCGTCGGTCAGCGTCTGCCTTCCCGTCTACAACGGCGCCGCCTACCTGCCCGCCAAGATCGCCAGCCTGCTGGCGCAGGACTACCCGGGACCGATCGAGATCCTGGTCTACTGCGACGGGTGCAGCGACGACACCGTGGCGGTCGCCCACGCACTGGCCGCCGAACCGTCCGCCGCCGGGCGGATCCGGGTCTTCGTGAGCACGCAGCGCTCCGGCAAGCCGACCGGGCTCAACACGCTGGTGCCGGCCGCCAAGGGAGAGTTGCTGCTGCTCAACGACGTGCGCCAGCCGCTGTCGCCAAACGCGATCCGCGCGCTGGCGACGGCGCTGCAAGATCCGACCGTCGGGTGCGCGACCGGCAACCTGGTGCTGATTGGCAGCGCCGGCAGCGGCGTCTACTGGCGCTACGAGAACTGGATCCGCCGGCAAGAGTCCGCGTTCCGGGGCGTCGTCGGGATGACCGGCCCGATCGGAATGGTTCGCCGCGCGGACCTGGGTCCGCTGCCGCCCGATCTGATCCTGGACGACGTCTGGGTTCCCATCCGGCTTGCGCTGGGCGGGCGCCGAACGGTGCTGGTCCCCGAGGCGCAGGCGCAAGACGCCGCCTTCGCCGACCAGCGCGAGTTCCAGCGCAAGGTGCGCACGCTGGCGGGCAACTACCAGATCTTCGCGCGATTGCCGCAGCTGCTGCTGCCGCTCACGAACCCCATCTGGTTCGAGACCTTCTCGCACAAAATCCTTCGCCTCGCGGCTCCCTGGCTGATGGTGGCGCTGCTGCTCGTCTCTCTGTCCAGCGCCCACGCCGCCGGATGGATCGCGCTGCTCCTCGCCGCCCAGCTCGCGTTCTACGGCATCGCCGCCCTGGGCCCCCGCCTGGGCCGCATCGCCTCGCTCCCCCGAACCTTCGTCGTCTTGAACCTGGCCGCAGTCCTGGGCCTCTGGCGCTTCCTGACCGGCCGCCAGCGGGTGACCTGGTAGACCCCATCTGCCCCGTCCTCGTCCTCGTCCTCGTCCTCGTCGCCGTCCTCGATTCTCCGGATCGGAACGAGGACGAGGACGAGGACGAGGACGAGGACGGGTCAGACGCCCTTCAGGCGGATGTAGACGGCGGTGAAAGCGATCAGCAAGAAGTCGAATGTCGCCAGGAACGCCAGGTCGCGGGCACCGAAGCGGACCTTGAACTCGGGCGCGTGCCGCTGGGCGACGGCGTAGAGGGCGCCGGTCAGGCCGATGAAGATCCACAAGATGGGGTGGTAAGGCAGCGACAGGAAGAACGCCGAGACCAGCAGCGCGACCTGGGAGGCCAGCAGGGCCACCGAAAACGAGAGGACGTCCTGCGCCTCGGGGCGGTCCCGCAGCTCGATTTGCATCCGCACCAGGATCTTCACCGCGTAGTAGAGCGCCGCGCTGAACAGCAACAGGCCCAGCGGCCCCAGCTCGGCGCCCGTCAGGATGAAGGCGCTGTGCGCCGTCTGGACGTGGTGCTGCGTGAACTGGCCGGAGCCGACGCCGACCAGTGGGTTCTCGCGCCACATCGCGAGCCCCTCCTGCCAGCAGATGAGCCGCTCCATCGACGACGATTCCGCCTCCTCGCCCGAGCGACCGCCGAGGAGCAGCACGGGTAGCCCCAGCACCAGGGCGGCGATCACGCCGCGCCACCGATAGCGCCGGATGAAATAGACCCCCAGCGCTCCCAGGAGGCTCAGCTGGCCCGAACGAGATTGGGTCATGATCACGCAGGCGGTGATGACGCCGATCGCGCCGACCAGAAACACCAACCGGAACGGCGAGCGCTTCCTCTCGTAGAACGAGAAGATGAACGGCAGGCCCATGCTGAGGGCCCAGGCCAGCTCGTTCGGGTCCTCCAGCATGCCGAGGTAGCGGACGCGCCCGCCGACCGACGACGTGCCGAACCACCCGGGGTGCTCGCAGGCGTATTCGGCGCCCGGCAGGCCGCCGTCGTAACACTGCTTCTTGTCCGTGCAGTCGCGGCCGTCGAAGCCGGGCACGACGGTGTCGGAGAGGTTCGAGTCTTCGCGCACGTAGCAGGCCGTGGGCGCAAGCCCCTGCTGGACGCCCAGGATCGCCAGCAAGATGCTGAAGACCATCAGCACGTTGCCCATGACCCGCAGCGCCCGCAGGCTCTGGACCCCCTCCGACACGAAGACCAGGGTCAAAAGCGGCATCAGCAACACCGCGAACTGCTCACCCAGCCGGTCGGGGGCCTTCACCAGGACCGTCGCGAAGGCCCAAATCATGAAGCAAAACAGCAGAGTGATGAGCGGCGACACCCGCGGCCGCGTCCACCCGGTGCGGAAATCGATGACGAACGTGAAGGCCACGAACGCCAGCACGGCATTGACCGTAACTGGGTGAAGGACCTCGAAAATCGTGTGGGGCCGCCAGTACAGATACGTGAACAGCGTGACCAGGGCCGGGAGAATCAACATTGGTTCGCGACGCAGCTATGATATCTGACTAGCGTGGCGACGACCCCAGGTAGCGTGACCCGGCTTCTGCTCCCTCTGGCGCTGCTGGCCGGGGGGCTTGCGAGCTGCGCAACGGTCCATCCCTATTACGATTACGCGAGCGAGCCCGACCCGCGAAAGCAAGAGTTCGCGCTGGGCCCGGCCGATGCGCTGAAGATCAGCGTCTGGAAAAACCCGGAGCTGTCCGCGGAAGCGCTCGTGCGCCCGGACGGAACGATCTCGCTTCCGCTGGTTGGCGAGATCGCGGCGGGCGGTCGCACGCCGCGCGAGCTGCAGGTCGCCATCGCTCAGCGGCTGACCGCGTTCGTCAAGGACGAGTCGGCCTCGGTGACGGTCGCCGTCGTCGGCGTCAACAGCTACCGATTCGTCGTGGTTGGAAACGTCGAGCACGGCGGCACCTTCACCAGCACCCACTACACCACCGTGACGGAGGCGATGGCGCTGGCGGGCGGGCCGACCCGCTTCGCCGAGCCGGAGCAGATCGTCATCATCCGGCCCGATCCCACGCGCGGCACGCCCCGGCGCATCCCCATCGACTATCCGGCGATCCTGAACGGGACGCGCCCGCAACAGAACCTGGCGTTGATCTCGGGCGACACGATCTACGTCCCCTGAGCCACCGGCGGGGGCGCCAGCACGTAGTCCCGGTACGCGCCCGGGTCGCCCGTCCGGCCGTCCATGGCGGCAATGGCCATGTTGTACATCTCGCGCGCCGTCACGTAGTGAAGCGCCCAGCGCTGTCCGTCGTTGTAGCGGGTCGTCAGCTCGCGATGCAGCGCTTCGCCGCCCGCGCCCAGCAGCGACGCGGCCGCCCGCTCTTGCGTGCCGTGGGTGTGCACCTTGACGAAGACCCAGTCCGGGCGCCCGGCGACGCCAATTCCCTGGCGGACCCAGCTCCGCACGCGGGCCGGCGTGGCCGGATCCTCGCCCGTGACGGCGGCGTTCTCGATTCGCGGCGCCAGGATGCGACCTGGCCGCAGCGAAAATCCCAGCGGCCCTTCGATCATCAGCAACCGGTCGTCGCGGCGGGTCCCGACCCGCGCGGGCGTCCCCTTCTCGTAAGCACGCCGGCGCGCGAGGTCCCCTTCGGGCCAGTAGATCTGGTTGACGATGGCCGGCTGCGACTCGTCGGGCGCCGCGGGAAAAGTGAAGTCCGCGTAGCAGCCCGTCTCGTGCAGGATCGGCAGCTCCTCGTCGACGCCGCACCAGCGGCCGTCGGCGCGCGCGTTCGCCAGGCACCAGTTGCCGTGGATGAAGGCGTACCGCAAGCGGCCGTCGGGACCGCGCGACAGGTGGCCATGCCGCGCGTAGAGGTCCAGGTACTGAGCGATCTTGTCGCGCAGCCCGGCGGCCGTGTCGCCGTCGTGGTGCAGGTGGAGCTCGACCTCCCCGAAACCGCCCGCGGCCAGCGCCGCCAGGCCGTCGAGGTAGCCGGTCTCGTACTCCTCACCCGGGAAGAAGAAGCTGTGTCGCGGCGACCGCCCGTCGGCGTCACGGAACTGGCGAGCCAGCGGCGGGTACTGGTCGACCCACTGCTGGACACGCGCGGCGCCGAGTTGCCGATCGGTCGTGCGCCAGAGCGGCTCGTAGTGATCGCAGAACGCGAACAGCAGATGCCGGGGCCCCGCGCCGCTGGCCCAGCTCGCGCGCGCCCGCGGCAGCGACGAGCGCGCCAGCCAACTGGCGTAACCCATCGTCCAGGCGCCGAGGTTCTTCCCGCGCGCCCGCTTCACCGCCGACTTCGCTTTGTCGAGGAGCCCCACCGTCGAAGTTCCGCAGCGCAGATTAACACGGGCAATTGACGTGCATTGGCGCAGCCGGCACTATCGTATGTGCGGCCGGGAGCGCCCTCCATGAAAGTTGTCCTCTTCTGCGGTGGTCTCGGGATGCGTCTGCGGGACTACTCCGATCAGATCCCCAAGCCGCTGGTCCCCATCGGGCCGCGGCCGATCATGTGGCACCTGATGAAGTACTACGCCCACTACGGGCACAAGGACTTCATCCTCTGCCTCGGGTATCGCGGCGACGCCATCAAGAACTACTTCCTCAAGTACGACGAGACGGTGTCGAACGACTTCGTCCTTTCCGACGGCGGTCGCAAGGTGGACGTCCTCCAGCACGACATCAGCGACTGGAAGATCACCTTCGTCGAGACCGGCCTGCACTCCAGCATCGGCATGCGGCTGCGCGCCGTGCGCCAGCACCTGGAGGGCGAAGAGATGTTCCTCGCCAACTACAGCGACGGGCTGTGCGACCTGGACCTCGATCGGTTCGTCGCCGACTTCAAAGCCGCCGGCAAGACCGCTTCATTCCTGAGCGTCCCGGCGCCGTACACGTTCCACATCGTGCAGTCAGACGTCGAGAACCACGTCACCCGCCTCGAGGCGATCGGTACCTCGCACCTGCGGGTCAACGGCGGGTTCTTCGCGCTGCGACGCGAGATCTTCAACGTTCTGCAAGAGAACGAAGACCTCGTCTCCGAGCCGTTCGAGCGCCTGATCGCGAAGCGCGAGCTGCTGGGCGTGCCCTACGACGGTTTCTGGCGGAGCATGGACACCTTCAAGGACCGCATGAACCTCGAGGAGCTCTGGGGCCGGGAGAAGGCGCCTTGGAAAGTCTGGAATCGCTGAGCAACTCCGCCCCGGCACGAACGGGCAACCGGCAGTCATGAGCGGAAGTCCCCGGCAGCTGCTGCTGCTCACGCAGCATTTCCCTCCGTCGGGCGAGGTGGCCGGCCGCGTGACGGCGCGGCTGCTGCGGCACCTGGCGGCGTTCGGCTGGCAGACGACCGTGCTCACGATCGCCGAGCAGGCCATCGTCGGCCCGATCGATCGAGCGGCGTACACCGACGTGCTCGCCAGCCTGCGCGTCGAGCGCGTGGCCCGCTGGCCGCGGGTGCTCGATCTGCTCAAGAAGGCGCGCCCGCGACGGGCCCGCGACGCGGCGGCCCGCGCGCCTGCGGCACCGTCAGCCCCGGCTCCTTTCTCCTGGTCGGCGGACGGGTCGCGCCTGCTGCGCTATCTCACCTTCCCGGACAGCAAGACGGGCTGGGTGGCGCCGGCCGTGCTGCGCGGGCGGCAGCTGCTGCGCGACCAACGGTTCGACGCGCTCTTGACCATCTCGCCGCCGCACTCGACACACCTGGCCGGGCTGGCGCTGCACCGCCTGTTCCCCGAGGTCCCCTGGCTCGCGCAGCTGCATGACCCGTGGGTCAGCTTCGACGCTCCGCCCAGCGATTGGGCGCTTCAGCGCGGTGCCAGCTACCTCGAACGCCAGGTGCTGGCGGCGGCCGACGAGGTCCTGCTCGCCACCGACGAGGCGAGGTCGCGCTACCTGGCCCGCTATCCGGAGCTGCCGCCCGGCAAGCTGGGGGTCCTGGTGAACGGCTACGACCCGGTCGATTTCCCGCCACCGACGGAGTCGGCGTCCGCACCTGCCCGGCCGCTCCGGTTCGTGCACCTGGGGACGATCTACGGCGGTCGCGATCCGCTGCCGTTTCTGCGCGGGCTGGCGTCGCTGTTCGCCGCCGGCACGCTCGATCGCCGCGCCGTGCAGGTCGAGCTGATCGGCGACTGCGAGCCCCTGGCTGCGGTCAACGCCGCGGTCGCCGCCGGCGGGCTGGAGGGGGTGGTGACGATCTCCGGACAGATCGACCACGCCCAGGCCCTGGCGCGGATGATGGCCGCCGACGTGCTGCTGCTGCTGGCGCAGGGGCAGCCCTGTCAGATCCCCGCCAAGCTGTACGAGTACCTCCACGCGCAGCGGTTCGTGCTCGCCTTCACCGACGGCGCTTCGGCGCGCGTGATCGAAGAGACCGGCGCCGGTCGCGTGGTGGGCCCGGGCCAGGACCCCGCCCCGGCACTCCGCGAGATCGTCGAGCTTCACCGGACGGGCCAGCTCGCCCGCTGGGCCGCCGCGCCCGAGAAGGTGGCGCCGTACCAGGCGCGTCACCTGGCGGGCCTCCTCGCCGGACGGTTGAACGCGCTCGCCGGTGACACCGGAGCGCGCCGGCAGGCCGCCTAGCCGCCACCCAGGACGACCACCCCGTGCCCCAGACGCCTCGCCCCGCCAAGATCTCGGTCATCTTCGGAACGCGACCGGAGGCCATCAAGTTGGCGCCGGTCATCCTGCGGCTGAAACAGGAGCCCGGGCTCATCTGCCACGTCTGCTCGTCGTCCCAGCACCGGCAAATGCTGGATCAGGTGCTGGAGGTGTTCGACATTCGTCCGGACGCCGACCTGGATCTGATGCGTCCGAACCAGACGCTGAGCGGGCTCACCGCGCGGGCCATCGAGGCCATCGACGGATACCTCGCCGCCGAGCGGCCCGATCTGGTGTTGGTCCAGGGGGACACGACGACGGTGTTCTGCGCGTCGCTGGCGGCGTTTTACCGGCACGTCCCCATCGGTCACGTCGAGGCCGGCCTGCGCACCGGCGACCTCTCCGCCCCCTGGCCCGAGGAGGCCAACCGGGTGTTGACCTCGCGCCTGGCGCGCCTGCACTTCGCGCCGACGGCGACCTCCCGGGACAACCTGCTGCGCGAGGGGACGCCGGGCGATGCGATCTCGGTCACGGGAAACACCGTCATCGACGCGCTGTTCATCGCCGCGGAACGCGTTCGGCAGCGGCCGCCGACCATCGCAGGCCTGCCGGCCGCGTTGCAGCCGACGGCGGGTACGTCACCGGCCGCGCCGCGGATGGTCCTCATCACCGGCCACCGGCGCGAGAACTTCGGTGGCGGGTTCGAGTCGATCTGCCGCGCCATCGCCGAGCTGGCGGCCCGGTTTCCCGACGTCCACTTCGTCTACCCGGTGCACCTCAATCCCAACGTGCGCGGCCCCGTGCGCCAGATCCTGGGCAGCCAGTCGGGCGAAAGCGACGGTTCGGGGCCTGCCAACCTGCACCTCATCGAGCCGCTCCCGTACCTGTCGTTCGTCGGGATGATGAGCCGCTCCACCGTCATCTTGACGGATTCGGGCGGCGTACAAGAAGAGGCGCCTAGCCTGGGCAAGCCCGTGCTGGTCATGCGCGCCGTGACCGAGCGCCCCGAGGCCGTGGAGGCGGGCACCGTGCGGCTGGTGGGAACCGATCAGCGCCGGATCGTCGACGGTGTCACCGAGCTTCTCACCCAGCCCGACGTCTACGAGAAAATGTCACGCGCCCACAACCCCTATGGCGACGGCCACGCCTCCGAGCGCATCGTGGCCCTCTGCAAAGACCTCCTGTCCCGCACGCCGCGCCAGGGCGCCGGGTAGTGGAAAGAACGCAACTTCGTCAAAGGCATCCCGAAAACCTGAGCAATGAAACGCCAGGACGCCAGGGACGCCAGGGACCTGGAAGAGCCGTCAGCGGAGCTGGATCGGGAGATTTCGGAGGTACTTGCCGCGGCGATCGAGGTTCATCGGGTTCTCGGCCCCGGCTTCCTCGAGTCTGTCTACGAGCACGCTCTTTGCGTTGAACTCGGACTGAGGAAAAGTCGAGTACAAGGGTCGTCGAGTCGGTGAAAGCTGTCTCGACCTGCTCATTGGTGAGCGCTTGATCGTCGAGCTCAAGGCCATCGATGCCTTGGCACCGATTCACTGGATTCAGGTGCGCTCATATCTCAAGGCGACCGGGTGTCGCCTTGGCCTGTTGATCAACTTCAACGTTCCGATCCTGCTTCGTGGCGTCCGCCGAATCGTTCTGACCCCTTAACCTGGCGTCCTTGGCGTCCTGGCGCTTGATCTGCTCAGCCGACCAGCAACACGCCGAGGCGCTTGGCCTCGGGGATGTAGGCGCGCATCCGGCCGAGGCCGCCCACGTGGGTGCGGTGGCGCGCGGCTACGACCACCACGCCGTCGAGCTGATCGACGACGGAGGGGACGACGCCCGGCTTCGAATAGGCGGTCAGGTTGGCGAGCACGACCGCCGTCGTGGCCGGCCGAGACTCGAGGGTGGCGTGTAACGCCACGGCTGCCGCGAACTGGTCGCCGCACGGCGTGGGCGCGAGCTCCGACAGACGCGGTTCCAGCTGGCGCTGCCGATACATCGAGCGATCGCCCGGCTGGAACGCGTCGCCCCAGGGCCAGGTCGGCCAGCTGTCGATGATGGCCACGTCCCCGGCCAGGAACCTGAGCAGCGCCCTCGCAACCGCCATCACCAACGGGGCCAGCGACTCGCCGCGCGACAGCGCCCCGGCGGCCGGCACGAAGCCCACCGTCCGGGCCTGTGCCCGGACGATGGCGCGGGCGGCGGGCGCTCCCGTCGCCGACAGCGCCTCCGCCGAAAGGCCGGCCCACCCGTAGCGGTCGGCGTCGGACGGACGCGCGGAGGGACCGACGCCCGGACGGATCGCGGCCGGCATCGGCCGTTAGGCGCGGGCCTTCTTGACGTGCAGCTCGTTGTCCAGGATGCCGCGGTCGACCAGCCCCTTGATCGTCTTCAGCCGGTAGTAGCGCGGCCCGGTCCACTCTTCCTTGCTGAGGTGATGCTTGCTGTACGCCTGATACAGCTCCTCGATCCCCTTCTTCAGGGTCCAGGTCGGCTTGAAGCCCGGCAGCTTGGTCTCGATCTTCGTGAAGTCGACGCGGTAGTTGCGCAGGTCGGCTGACGCCCCTTCGGCGAAGGCCACCGTCGAGTTCGGCACCACCTCGGCCACCATCTCGGCGACCTGACGGATGCGGAAGTTCTCCGTCGTGCGGCCGACGTTGAACGCCTGGTTGTGGATCGCCTCTTTGGGCGCGGTCAGGCAGCACGCGAAGGCGTGGATGATGTCGCGGATGTGAACCAGCGGGCGCCAGGGCGTGCCGTCGCTCTGCAGCAGCACCTTGCCCGTCGTGATGGCGTGGCCGACCAGGTTGTTGACGACGATGTCGGCGCGCAACCGGCGCGAGACGCCGTACGCGGTGGCGTTGCGCAGGTAGACCGGCGTGAAGTTGGCGTCCGCCATCTTCGACACCTCCTGCTCGACGCGCACCTTCGACTCGCCGTAGGCCGTGACCGGGTTGAAGGCCGCGTTCTCGTCGAGGTGCTCGTCGCTGCCCGCGCCGTAGAGGCTGCACGACGACGAGAACAGGAAGCGCTTGACCCCCGCGTCCTTGGCGGCCTTGGCCAGCCGCACCGACGCGTGCAGGTTGATGTCGTAGGTGATGTTGGGGTTCAGATCGCCGAGCGGATCGTTCGACAGCGCCGCCAGGTGGATGACGGCGTCGAAGCCCTTGCAGTGCTCGGCGGTCACGTCGCGCAGGTCGACCCGCAGCGTCGGGATCTCGTCGGGCGGAGCGTCGAAGTCGCACTCGTCGTAGTAGCCGGTGTCCAGGCCGACGACCTCGTGCCCGGCTGCGCGCAGCACGGGGACCATCTCGACGCCGATGTAACCCAGAGTTCCGGTGACCAGTACCTTCATGTGGCGATCGCTTTCTTTGTGTTGGGCTGCAGTGTGTTGACCACTCTGGTCAGATGACCAGCTTGGTCGCGTGAAACGCCTCGGCAAACCCGTCGGGGGCGTTGCACTCGATGCCGCGCAGGCGCAGGACCGCCTCGAATGTCTCGGGCCGGAACCAGCGTTTGCCGGCCTGCGACGGATACGAACGAATGATGAGGTCGATCTTCCTGCGCGCGACCGCTTCCGTCAGCGGCAGGTACAGGTTGGGCGTCCCCAGGTCCCCCTCGTATTTGGGGATCTCGTACTCGAGGATCGCGTGGTCGCGATAGGTGTTCCAGGTCAGCTCGGCGACCATGCGGTGGTCCTGGTGCCGGTCATGCCGGTGATGCGTGAGGACCACGTCCGGGCGGAAGTCGGCCTTGGCGGCCTCGAAGGCGTCCTTGACCTCGGCCCCCTGGAACGGCAGGTAACCGTCGCGGAACTTGTGGATGACGACCTGTCGATCGGCGGCCTTCTCCAGGAAGCCGGCCGCGCCCGCTCGCGCCTCGATCTCGCGCGCGGGGTTCGAGGCGAACGCCACCCAGCGCACCGTCGAGCCGGGGCGTTCGGCCAGAAGGCGCAGCACCGCCCCGCCGCAACCGATCTCGATGTCGTCGCAGTGGGCGCCCAGGCACAGGATGCGCAACGGCGCGCCCGGTGCGCCCAGCGACGCCGCCAGCATCACGAAACGACGGTCGCCTCGGGGATCGGCACGATGAACTTGCCGCCCCAGCCGCGAATGTGTTCCAGCTGCTTCATGATCTCGTCCTTGAAGTTCCAGGGCAGGATCAGCACGTAGTCGGGCTTCTCTTGATCGATCTTCTCGGGCGAGAAGATCGGGATGTGCGTGCCCGGCAGGAACCTGCCCTGCTTGTACGGGTTGCGGTCGACGGTGAAGTCGACGAAGTCCTGGCGGATGCCGCAGTAGTTGAGCAGCGTGTTCCCTTTGCCGGGCGCGCCGTAGCCCGCGATGCGCTTGCCCGCCCGCTTGGCCTGGGTCAGCAGCTCCAGCAGCTTTCGCTTGGTCTCGCGCACCTGCTCCTCGAACGTCAGGTAG
>JBJMQQ010000201.1:0-7742 GCA_045802645.1 Polyangia bacterium | reverse complement strand
GCCGCACGCTGGCCATCTGCACCGCAGGCCAGTGGTCCGTGGCAACCGGAGCGTGCAGCGCATCCCAGTGCACCGGCAGCTGCGCGGGCGACCACGCCTGCAAGACGTGCGAGCCGCTGGCCGCGTGCGCCGAGGTCGGGCAGTTCTGCATCGCGTTCCCCTGCGCCGGCAAGCCGCTCGGGCCTTGCGGCTGCGGCCAGGCCGGTGATTGCCGGTCACAGTTCGACACCTCCGACGGCTGCACCTGGTCGGCTTCAATCGCGAAGGGTGCGGCCGAAGACTGCCGGTTGCGCATCGTGGCCCCGCCAGGTTCCGGCGGCCTATCCTGACCAGCCGTATTCGGACGCTCTGGATGTCGAACCGACACGACAGCAGCGCGTCCTTTTGGGCGACCCTGAACATGTCTGCCGAGCTGGTGACTGTTACCGGTTCTGACGTCCACGATGAACTTGCTGCCCTGAGCAGCGGCTTGGCGATAGGGTCCCAGCGGTGCCAGAGGCCGTAGCGAACCTTGGAGTAATGCGATTGGTCCGAATCGTCCTGTGCGCTATCGCTCTGGTGATGCTTGGGGCCGGGTGTCATACGGGGGAGTGCTCGATGTGTCCTCCTGGTACGCAGGGGTCCGACCCCTCGGACTCTTGCAGCCTGTGTGTTTGCAAACCAGACGCCGGGACACGTTGGTGCGTCGACGCTTCAGCGGATGGGTCCAAAAAGTAGAATCGTTGCGCAGGCAGCGGACCCCGTCGTGTGCAATTTAGCGATCGAGGCAGATTCCCTGATGGTTCCGCTCGATGCCAGTCACCCTTACTTTCAGTCGCCGGTCGGGTGCTCGTCGGAGACCGGGTGCCGATCGATGATGTCGCTTCGATCGAAGTCCGAGTCGATCAGCGGCCGGTCGCTGTCGACCGGGTGGCCATCCGTACGATCGCTCTCGTCGAACGTCGACTCCACCAGCGGCCGGCTGGTATCGAACGGGTGCGCATCATGGAGGTCGCCGTCATCGAAGTTGGACCGAATCAGCGCGCGCGGATCGACGTCAGGATGGTCATCGATTGGGTGATCGTTCCGAAGGTCGGCGTCGTCGAACGTGGAACCGGTCACTGACGGCGAAGTTGTCTCTGGCTTCGCTAAAGGTGCCTCGGTTAGGGCGCCCGTCCCGGACGGGGCCTTGTCGTTGACGGACGGTGCTTCGGCCGCTGGCGCGGGTGCCGCGGGCGAGCCGGAGATGGTATCGCCCTCCGTTGCAGTCGGTGAGATCGATTCGACGGCCGGCTGCGCGGGGGCGGCGCCTGCCGTTACCCGCACCTTCGCGGGCAACGGCGTAGCGGTCTGAGCCGGCTCGGCCGGCGCACCCGGACTCGCCGTCGCGCTGACGCCCGCGCACAACAGAACGACAGTCGCGACCACGACCACCGCGCCCGTGGCGAGCGCGAAGCGCTGTGTCTCGCCCGCTGGTCGGCGTCGGCTCACGGGCGCTCCCTCAGGCGAGGTTACTCGGAGTTCCGGGGGCCAGCAATCGTTGCCCCGCCGCTCAGGGACAACGGGCGCCATAGCCGGCCCAATCGTTCCCGGAACCGTACGTCGGGACACGAGCCCGAAAAAAGCCTGAGTAAATCCGTGGAGCTGAACGGGATCGAACCGTCGGCCTCCTCAATGCCATTGAGGCGCTCTCCCAGCTGAGCTACAGCCCCGGATGCCGTTGCCGGCGACCCCTAACTAGCAGTCCCCAGGCCCCAGGTCAACGGTCACCAGAAGAGACTCTCGAAGCGCCGGGGGCCGCGCAGGCGGTCCCAGTCGTTCGACAGCGACAGATCGCGCAGCAGGTCGGCGGGGCGGGGCGGGGGGAGGCGCAAGATGTAGCCTTCCAGGGCGCGAAGGGCGGTCTCGTCTTCGTGCAGCGCCGCGGCGCACGCGGCCAGGGCGACGGCGTTGTTGGTGTCGGCGCGCGCGGCTTCGGGGACGGCGGCCCGCGCCATCCGGGCGGCGGCGGCGTCTCCGCCGACAGCCTCGGTCGCGCATCGCCACAGCTGCACCTCCGCGTTTCGCGCGGGCGCCGCCTCGGGATCGACCGCGTCGCGCAGCCGGGCCCGCGTCTCCGTGTAGAGGCCCGGTGGCACCCGGCCCAGCGCGGCGCGCGTCGCCATCAGCTTGTCCCGCAGCAGCCGACTCTCCTCGAAGGCCTGGCGGCGGCGAAACGCGTCACGCAGGTGGTCGGGGAGCCGCCCCCCGAAGCTGGAGTTCCGCGCGCGCACCGCCAGCTCTTCGGATCGGGCGGCTTCGTGCTCGGCCTTCGCGACGGCCAGGTCCAGCGCGGGTGACGGCTGCCGGCGCGCCTGGGCCGCCCAGTCCTCCGCGGCCCGCCGATAAAGCGGGCGCGCCTCCTCCCACCGCTGCTCGGCGTCGGCCTGGGCGGCACGCCGGTACCATTCACTCGGGAACGCGCGCTCGATCGGCGACCCGACGTCCTCGGAGACGACCACGACGGTGGTGCGTCCGGGCGCCAGCGGCACGGCGGCCGCCATCAGCAGCGCGGCCCAGCACGAGACCGTCTCCAGCACACGCGGATGTTAACCCGCGCTCGACGGTCTTGACGCGCGTTGGCCGGGCATAGTAGCGACGAGCATGAGGTTGATGGGGTTCGCGGGAAGGGTCTCGGCCTGCGCGCTGGCGTTGTCGGCCTGTCATGCGGGCGCCGGCGTCGCGCCCGCCGCCAAGTCGTCGCTGCCCGGACCGATGGCCGTCGTCGAGCGCGCCGAGACGGGGCCGATCACCGCCATCGCCGGCCACGCGCCATCGCTGTGGGCCGTCGGTGCGCCGGGCCTTCGCCGCTGGGACGTGACCAGCGGCGACTGGGAGGTGGTCGGCGACGCGCAGCTCGCCGGAGCGCACATCACCGCGCTCGCCGCCGACGAGGACGGCAGCGCCTGGGTCGCCATCGCGGGCGAGGTCGGCCGCTTCGTCGCCGACCCGCATGGCGAGTGGCGCTATCAGGCGACGGGCTCGCCCGGCGAGGTGATCGCGCTGGCCGCGCGCGCCCCCGGCAAGGGCGGCGGTGCCTGGGCCGGCGGACCAGGCGGGCTTTTCCGATACGACGGCCACCGCTGGTCGGTCATCGACGGCATCGACGGCGCCGCCGTCACCTGGCTGGGCATCGACGACGAGGGGCGCGGCGTCTGGGTCGCCACGAACGGGCACGGCATCTTTCACGCCGACGATCGCGGCGTGGCGCCGGTGCCGGGCGGGGCTGCCGTCACCGCGCCGGAGATCGTCGGCATGGCGACGACAGCGACCGGCACGCACGTGGCCGCCGGCAACCTCGCGGGACGGGGGCGCCTCTACGCGCTGACGATGGCCGGCGCTGTCGAGCTCATCGCCCCGGACGGCATCGTTGCCCGTGGGCTGGTCGAGCGCGGAGGCGACGCGGTCCTCATCGCCGGCCCACGCGGCGGCGAGCGCGCGTTCCGCCTGCAGCCGCTAGCGGCCGGGGAGCCGGTGCCCGCCGGCGGTTTGCGGTTCGGCGGTTCCGTGGGGCCGGGCGAACACGAGCGCTGGGCGGCGGTGCCCATCGAGCTGGCGGTTCCCCCGGGCGTGACGGTCGCGACCGCGGCTGCGGGCGAGGTCTACTGCGGCACGACCGATCTGGGCGTCGCCAAGGCCGCGCCGGGGCGGCCCGATTATCTCGACGGTTCGCAGCTGGTCGGCGACGCCGAGCACTTCTCGGTCGTTTGCGTGGCGGCGGACCGGTGCCTGATCGTCACGGACGCGGGAAAAGCCTGGCGGACCGACGGCGGCCGCTACGAAAAAGCCAACCTGGGCGAGGCGCCGGCCGCGCAGGTGCTGGGCGTCGCCGCCGATGGGCACGGAGCCGTGTACGGGCTGTCATCGGAACCGCCCTGGAGGACGCTGGCGATCGCGCGGCGCGATCCGGCGCGCGACAGCTGGCAGCCGGCGATGCGTGTCGGCATAGAGCTTCCTCCGCACACGACGCCCCAGCTGTCGTTCGTCGCCATATCCCCGGCCGGTACGCTGTGGGCAGGGGTGCGCGCCGCCAGCGGTGGCGACGACGTGGGCTACGGCGCGGTCGAGGTCGACCTGCAGACGGGCATCAGCGTGCATCATCACGCGCAGCGGCCCGGCAGGCGGGCGGCGGCCGAGGCGTTGCCGCTGCCCGCCGATCTGGAGGACGTTCTCTTCGACGGCGGCGCGACGTGGTTCGCGTCGCTGTCCGGCGTCTGCCGGTTCCAGCAGGGTCAGCTCGAGCAATGGGGGGAAGCCGAGGGGTTGCCAAGCGAGCTGGTCTGGGCGGTCGAACGCGCGTCCGACGGGACGGTGGTGGCCGCCACGTCGGAAGGCCTGGCGCGGTTCGACGGCCACGCGTTCCGCCCCTTCGGTGGCGAGAAGTTCGCGGTGCATGGGCTGGCCACCGACGGGCGGGGAACCTTGTGGGCCGCGACGAACAAGGGGCTTCGTCCTGTGTCCGTCGGGGGACAGTGGGATCGCCCACTCGCCGCCGCGCCCGAGTTGGTTCCAGGCAGCCTGCGCGATGTCGCGCCGGACGCCTTCGGACGGATCTGGGCGCTGACGGTGAACGCCATCGCGCTGGCCAGCCCTCCCGCCGCCGGCGTTAACACCCCGTAGAAGTCCGTGATATTGTGCGGGCGTGACCACGCATGAGGGTGGACGTCCGTCGGAGCCCCAGATCCCGGACGTGCTGCCGTTGTTGCCGATCCGCGACCTGGTCGTCTTCCCTTACATGATCGTGCCGCTGCGGGTGACGCGGCCCGTATCGATGGAGGCGGTCGCGAAGGCGCTGGAAGGCGACGAACGCCTCTGCTTCCTGGTCGCGCAGCGCGATCCGTCGCAGGACGAGCCCACGGCGCAGGGCTTCTACCGGTCCGGCACGATCGGGATGATCATGCGGATGCGCAAGCTCTCCGAAGGCGGGCTGAAGGTGCTGGTGCAGGGCCTCTGCCGCGCGCGCATCCAGAAGTTCGTTTCCGAGAGCCCCTGCTACCGCGTGCGGCTGGATCGCAGCGACGACAAGCCGCCCGCGCGCTCGCTGGGCATCGAGGCGCTGCTGCGTTCGGTGCGCGGCAACATCGACAAGCTCTCCGGCCTGGGCAAGACCATCCAGCCCGAGCTTTCGATGGTCGTGCAGAGCGTCGACGACCCCGGGCGCATGGCCGACCTGGTCGCCTCGCACCTGACGCTGAAGGTCCCCGAGGCGCAGGAGCTGCTGGAGCTGGACGAGTCGGTGCAGCGCCTCACGCGCGTCAACCAGACGCTGGAAAAAGAGATCGGCATCCTCGAGGTGCAGTCGCAGATCCAGAACCGCGCGCGCGAAGAGATGTCGAAGACCCAGCGCGACTATTACCTGCGCGAGCAGCTGCGGCAGATCAAGCACGAGCTGGGCGACGGCGACGTGCACGGCGAGGAGATGGAAGAGCTGCGCGCCAAGGTCACGCGCGCCGCCATGCCGGAAGAGGCCCGGGTCGAGGCCGAAAAGCAGGTGCGCCGCCTGGACCAGATGCACGCCGAGAGCGCCGAGGCCGGCGTCCTGCGGACGTACATCGAGTGGCTGACCGAAGTGCCCTGGAACTTCTCCAGCGACGACAACCTGGACCTCGAGACGGCGCGGCGGATCCTGGACGAGGACCACTACGACCTCGAGCACGTGAAGGATCGCATCCTCGACTACCTCGCGGTGCGCAAGCTGCGGGGCGGGGCCCACGGCCCGATCCTCTGCTTCCTGGGGCCGCCCGGCGTCGGCAAGACGTCGCTGGGGCGATCGATCGCCCGCGCTCTCGGTCGCAAGTTCGTCCGCATCTCGCTGGGCGGCGTGCGCGACGAGGCGGAGATCCGCGGCCACCGCCGCACCTACGTGGGCGCGCTGCCGGGACGGTTGATCCAGGCGATGAAGCAGGCGGGGACGAACAACCCGGTCCTGCTGCTGGACGAGGTCGACAAGCTGGGCGCCGACGTGCGCGGTGATCCGTCGGCGGCGTTGCTCGAGGTGCTGGACCCCGAGCAGAACCAGAACTTCCGCGACCACTACCTGGGCGTGTCCTTCGATCTGTCCAAGGTGATGTTCATCGCGACGGCGAACTTGCCGGAGACCATCCCGCCGCCCCTGCGCGACCGCATGGAGACGCTGCACCTGTCCGGCTACGCCGAAGAAGAGAAGCTGGCGATCGCAGAGCGGTACATCATCCCCAAACAGATCGCCGAGGCGGGGCTGACGGCCAACGAGATCGTGATTGGCCGCGAGGTCACGCGCCGGATCATCAACGAGTACACGCGCGAGTCCGGGCTGCGCGGGCTGGAAAAGTTGATCGCGCACCTGTCGCGGCGGGTCGCGCGGCGGGTCGTCGAAGACGGGGCGCGGCTCGCGGCGAACCTGACGCCGGCGCCCGCCCGTGGCGCGGTGATCACCGTCGAGGAGGTCCCGACGTTCCTGGGGCCGCCGCGATTTCTCCCCGAAGAGCGCCACCGCGATCCGGAGATCGGGACCGTCAACGGGCTCGCCTGGACGCCCTACGGCGGCGAGGTTCTGCTCGTCGAGGCGCAGACGATGGCCGGCAAGGGCTCGCTGATTCTCACCGGCCAGCTCGGCGACGTGATGAAAGAGTCGGCGCAAGCCGCGCTGTCGTTCTCGCGCGCCCACGCGTTGGCCCTGGGGTTGAGCAGCGAGTTCTACGCGGGGCGCGAGATCCACATCCACGTCCCGGCGGGCGGCGTACCGAAGGACGGGCCTTCGGCCGGCGTGACGATGGCGTGCGCGCTCGTGTCTTTGATCTCCGGCATCCCCGTCCGTCACGACGTCGCAATGACCGGCGAGCTGACGCTGCGGGGCAAGGTCCTGCCGATCGGCGGCTTGAAAGAGAAGCTGCTGGCGGCGGCGCGCGCCGGGATCAAGACGGTGATCATCCCGGCGGCGAACGCGCACGAGCTGACCGACATTCCGCCCTACGTCACGACCAAGCTGACCATCCGGCCGGTGCGGACGATGGAAGAGGTGCTGGAGGTCGCGCTCGCGCGGCCGCTGAAGAAGGCCGGCGCCGGCGCCGCGAAGAGCGGGCGAGGCGAGCGCACCGAACGCCGCAAGGTCACCTCGCGCCCCGGCATGGCCTGAGCCCTACGTCGTTCGTCGCCCGAGCGTGACCAGCGGCGGCGGCGTGCCGAGCGGATCCACCTGCGGCGCCTCCGGCACCCGCGGGTAGAGGTGTGTCGGGACCACGTTCCCCAGGGCGGCCAGCATCGTCTGGCGGAGCGTGGGGTGTTTGCGTTCCAGGTCGACGAGCAATGCCTTCATCTGCTTGCGCTGGGCCTGGTCCTGCGAGCCGCACAGCTTGCACGGCAGGATGGGGAAGCCGCGCGCCTCGGCCAGCGCCGCCAGGTCGGTTTCGGCCGCGTACGCCAGCGGGCGGATGACGACGAACCGGCCGTCGTCGGTCGTCAGCCGCGGCGGCATGGCCGCCAGCTTGCCGCCGAAGAACAGGTTCAACAGCAGCGTTTCGAGCGCGTCGTCCCGATGATGCCCCAGCGCGATCTTGTTGCAGCCCAGGTCGGCAGCCGCGCGGTAGAGGATCCCGCGCCGCAGCCGCGAGCAGAGGGAGCAGTAGGTCTTCCCCTCGGGGACCTTGTCGGTGACGATCGCGTAGGTGTTCTCGTGTAGGATTTTGTACGGCACGCCCTCCGCCTCGAGCCACTGTTGCAGCGGCGCGCCGTCGTATCCGGGCTGC
>JBJMQQ010000200.1:0-28656 GCA_045802645.1 Polyangia bacterium | reverse complement strand
GACCTCTGCCATACCGGGGCGCACAAGATCAACAACTGCATCGGACAGCTGCTGCTGGCCCGCCGGATGGGGAAGACCCGCATCATCGCCGAGACCGGCGCCGGCCAGCACGGAGTCGCCACCGCCACCGCCTGCGCGCTGTTCGGCATCCCGTGCGAGGTCTACATGGGCGCCGTCGACGTCGAGCGGCAGGCGCTGAACGTGCTGCGGATGAAGCTGCTGGGCGCCAAGGTCCACCCGGTCAAGGACGGCACCGCGACGCTGAAGGACGCGATGAACGAGGCGTTGCGCGACTGGGTCACCAACGTCCGCACCACCCACTACGTGATCGGCTCGGTGGCCGGCCCGCACCCTTATCCGCTGCTGGTGCGCGAGCTGCAGGCGGTCATCGGCCGTGAGGCGCGCGCGCAAATTCAAGAGGTCGAAGGTCGGCTGCCGAACGCCTGCGTCGCCTGCGTGGGCGGCGGCTCGAACGCCATGGGCCTCTTCCACGCCTTCGTGCCGGATCCCGAGGTGCGCCTTTACGGCGTCGAGGCAGCGGGCGACGGCGTCGACACCGCCCGCCACGCGGCCACGCTGGCCCGCGGCCGCGTCGGCGTGCTACACGGCGCGCGCTCTTACGTGCTGTGCGACGACGACGGGCAGATCTCCGAGGCGCATTCGATCTCGGCGGGGCTCGACTACCCGGGCGTGGGCCCCGAACACTCGTTCCTGAAGGACACGGGCCGCGCGTCGTACATGGCCGTCACTGACGACGAGGCGCTGGAGGGCTTTCAGCGGCTGGCGCGCTGCGAGGGGATCCTGTGTGCGCTCGAGAGCGCGCACGCCATCGCCGCGCTGCCGCGCGTGGCCGCTGCGCTGCCCGCTGATTCGCTGATCATCGTCAACGTCTCGGGGCGCGGCGACAAGGACATGGGCACGATCAGCCAGCGTCTGGGGCTGGTGGAGTCGCCGTGACGGCCGCGCCGCGACTGGCCGCCCGGTTCGCGCGCGCCCGCGCCGAGAAGCGCGCCGCGCTGATCGTCTACCTGACGGCGGACGATCCGGACGGACCGACCAGCTTCCGTCTCATGAAGGCCGCCGCGGACGCGGGCGCCGACGTCATCGAGGTCGGCGTGCCGTGGAGCGATCCCTCGGCCGACGGCAAGGCCATCCAGGCGGCGATGCACCGCGCGCTGGCCAAGGGCGGCGGCCTGCGCCGCTCGCTGGCGCTGTGTACGGAGCTGCGCGCGGCGTGCCCGGACGTCGGGCTGGTGCTGTTCGGATACGCGAACCCGATCCTGGTGACGGGCACCGATGCTTTCGCCGCCAAGGCGCGCGCGGCCGGCGTCGACGGCGTGCTGTGCGTCGATTACCCGCCGGATGCCGATCCGGCGCTGCGCACGTCGCTGGCGCGCGAGGGGTTGGACTACGTGCCGCTGCTGGCGCCGACGTCGACGGACGCGCGCATCGACGCGGCGCTGGGGGCCGCGGGCAGCTTCGTCTACTACGTGTCCATGACCGGCATTACCGGCACGGCGCTGGCGGACCTGCAGGGCCCGCGCGACAAAGTGGCCGCGATCCGCGCGCGCGGGGGCGGGCGGGTGCCGGTCGCCGTCGGGTTCGGGATCCGCACGCCACCGGCCGCGCGCGCTGTCGCGGAGTTTGCGGACGCCGTCGTCGTCGGCAGCGCCGCCGTCGAGATCGTCGCGCGCGGGGCCGAATCCGGCCGTGATCCAATTCCGGAAATGACCGCTTTCGTCCGCTCGCTACGCGACGCGATCGCCTCCGTCAAGTGACCTAGCTCCGCTTTATGCTTGGGGTGGTTTGCCCCTTCGGATATGGTCCAGCCGAGGAGGCCCCCCCCATGAAGCACTTCCGCACGATCGGAACATCCGTGGCTCTTGGCGCTCTGGCGACGCTCGCCGGTGTCGCTCTCGCGCAGACGCCCAGCGCAGGTCCGCCGCCAGCCCCGGCCGCGGCGATGCCGCCGAAGCCGACAGCGCCTGCGCCGGCCGCCAAGCCGGCAGCAGCGCCGGCCGCCGCACCGGCCGCCAAGCCGGCGGCAGCCCCGGCCGCCGCACCAGCCTCGGCGACCGCGGCCAAGCCCGCTGCCGCTGCGGCGCCAGTCGCTGCCGCTGCCCCCCCGCCGCCGCCCGCGCCGAAGCCGGCCACCGAGCTGGACCAGCTGAAGGTGTTCGAGGGGAGCTGGCGGTGTGACGGCAAGCAGCCCGCCGGCCCGTTCGGCCCCGAGCAGGAGTACAAGTCGTCGTTCAAGGGGAAGAAGGACATCGACAACTTCTGGATCGCGATCGAGTACGACCAGAAGAAGTCGAAGGCGCACCCGATGCCGATCAAGGCACGCGGGTTCCTGGGCTACGACCCGGCCGCCAAGAAGTACGTCACGATCGGCGCGGACAACACGGGCGGCTGGATCAGCGAGTCTTCGCCCGGCTGGGAAGGCGACAAGCTGGTGTTCTCGGGCGACGGCTCGATGGGCGGCCAGAAGGTCAGCTTCCGCGAGACCTACACGAAGAAGGGCGAGAAGGAGCTGACCTGGTCCGGCGAGATGAAGATGGGCAAGGACTGGATCGCCGTCGGCAGCGACAGCTGCAAGAAGTAACAGCCGCTCGCTGAACATCGTGCCCACGTTCCCGCCACGGCGGGCCGTGGGCTTTTTTTTGCCCCTCACGTCTGCGGAGTCAGAGGGCTCGCGTGAGCGAGTTCGAGTTCGTGTTCGAGGGAGGCAAGCGTGCGCGTGACGCGTGTAGGGGGAGACGAAACGCCGCAAGATCCGCGAAACAAACGGTGAAAACCCGCTAGCCGCCCACGTGAGCCGAAACACCGCAAAACGCGAGCCTCCCTCGAACTCGAACTCGCTCACGTGAGCCTTCTGGCTGCCCGCGACAACCGTTCAGAGCTTCAGCGTCGCGTCCGCTTTCGCCGTCGTGCCGTCCTTCACGTCGACATCAGCCGTCGCGGTGACGCCCGGGCCTTTGCCGTCGGCGGGTTCGTGCCAGTACTCGACGGTGTAGTGCCCGGACGGGACGTCCCTGATCGCGAACTGGCCGTCAGCGCCCGTGACCGCGAAATAGGGGTGGTCGAAGACGGTGACCCAGGCGCCCATCCAGGTATGGCCCGCGTCGCACCGCAGGCGGACCAGCCCGGGCCGCGCCAGCTTCACCGGCAGGCGCTGATTGCGAATCGGCATCGCGACGTTGAACACCTGGACGGGCCCGGCGCTGCCGTGCACGTTGTGCAGAACGGCGTCGCTGTTGACCAGGGCGAGCGGCGTGCCGACGGTGACTGCCTGGACGTGTGGCAGGTACCGGCAGCCGCGTTGATCGACCGCCGCGTTCGGCGTGGGAGGCGGCGGTGTCGCCGGTCGCGGGACGCGCAGGGAAACGACGACGTTGGCCAGCGTGCCCGTCGCCGAGACGACCACCGCCTCGTTCGGCTGATCGCTCCCGCAGACGGTCGCGTCCTTGGAGACCTTGTAGGGCGCGGGCTTTGGCGCTGGTCCGCCCAGCTTCACGACGCCGGCGACGGACCCTTGCGCCAGCGCCGCCGCCGGAATCAGCAGCGCGGCCAGTGCGGAGAACCGACCCTTCATTTTTCGGGCTGGACGTTGCCGACGCGCGTCCGCAGCTCGGTCACGACGCCGGGGCCCAGCTCGGCCGCCATGCGGGTCAAGATCTCGGCCCGCAGCAGCACCAGCTCGTGCGCCAGCGCGGACGAGGAGACCCGCACGAACAGCGTCGTTCCCGCCAGCCGCTCGGGCAGCGTCTTGGCCCGGAACGTCGGGCCCACGCTGCGCGCGAAGCAGTCGAAAGCCCGGAACTCGCGGGCGCGGCCCGACCCGCCCAGGCGGGCCAGCACCTCGCCCATCAGCGTGTCACTGGTGACCGCGGGCGCGCCCGGGCGGAAGGGCCCACGCACGAAGCGCTGCGGATGAGATCTCACGCGACGCGCGTCCGCTGCCACGCCGGCAGGATAGCGGTATCCTGCGCGCATGTCGCGGCAGATCATCTCCACGCCGGAGGCGCCCAAGGCCATCGGCCCCTATTCACAAGCGGTTGCGGTTTCGGCTGGACGGCTGCTGTTCTGCTCGGGCCAGATCCCGCTCGACCCCCGGACGGGGGAGATGGTCGGAGCGGGCGACGTCCGGGTCCAGGCCGAGCGCGTGCTTCAGAACCTGGGGGCGGTGCTGGCTGCGGGCGGCGCGTCGTTCGCCTCTGTCGTGAAGACCACGATCTACCTGGCCGACCTGCAGGACTTCGGCGCGGTCAACGAGGTCTACGGTCGGTTCTTCCCCAACGAGCCGCCCGCGCGGGCGACGGTGCAGGCCGCGGGGCTACCGAAGGGGGCGCTGGTGGAGATCGACGCCATCGCGTCGGTCGGATAGGCGTCAGGCGACCTGGGGCAGGGGGCGGCGGCGCTCGGGCGGTTTGACGGCGACGACGGGCGGGCGTTCCACTTCCGCGAACGCCGCTTTCCAGTCGGCGAAGCGCGCACCGGCGCGCGCCGCGCGGGCGGCAGCGTGCCCAGCCGCGAAGCCGCCCTGGGCCAGCCGATATTCCACCCACGCCCACTTGGGCGAGGTCGGACGCAGCGTGACGCGCCCTCTGACGGCGGCGCGCAAGCGGGCCAGTCGCGCGTCGAGCACGGCGATGTCCTCGAACGGCGCGCCGTCGAGCGGGGTCTTCCGCTTGGCGACGAACGGCGCGATCCCCAGCACCAGCCGCCCGGCCACGCCGGCCAGCTCCAGACTGAAGCGGGCCAGCTCGTCGATGTCGGCGTCCGTTTCGCCGGGCAATCCGACCATCATGTAAAGCTTTAACTGTTGCATCCCATGGGCGCGCGCCAGCTGGGCGGCGCGCATGATGTGCCGCTCGCGCGTCTTGCGCTGGATGTCGTCGCGGAGGCGCTCTGACGACCCGTCCCCGGCCGTGGTCAGGGTCCGGTAGCCGCCCCGCCGGAGCAGGCCCACGATCTCATCGTCCAGGCGGTCGGCCCGCAAGCTGGAGATCCCGACCTGCCGCCCGCTGTCCACGATGAAGCGCAGGATCTCGGGCAGGCCGGGGTGGTCCGTCACGGCCGCGCCGACGAGCCCGACCCGGCGCGCCTCGGCCGGGATCAGCGACTTTACGCGCTCGGGCTGGACCAGCCGCATGCCGCCGTTCGTCGAGCGGCGCATCACGCAGTAGGTGCACCCGCGGTGACACCCGCGCTCGGGCTCGATCAGGAACATGTTCGCGAGCTCGGTGTGCGGCGTCAGGATCTGGGAGTAGGCCGGCAGCAGGGTGTCATCGGCCGCCGCGACCGCCGGCGGGCGCTCGCCGTGGACGGGCGGGACGTAGAACCCGGGGCGGCTCGCCAGGTGCGCCAGCAGGGCCCCACGCGACGTCGACGACCGGATCGCCTCGCACAGCTCGATGATCGTCTCTTCGGCCTCGCCCAGCAGGATGACGTCCGCGTAGGGCGCGGCGGGAACCGGGTTCGAAAACGTGAGTGGCCCGCCGATGACGATCAGCGGAAACCGCTCGGCCCGGGCGAGGCGCTCTTCGGCCAGCAGCGGGATCCCGGCCATGTCCAGGCAATCGACCAGCCCGGCCAGCTCCAGCTCGTACGCGAGCGAGAACGCGACGACCGGGAAGTCGCCCACGGGGCGCCCGCTCTCGTACGTGCGCAGCGGGTCGGCGACCGCGCGGGCCGCCCGGCTGTCGTCCGGGAGAAATGCCCGCTCGGCCGCGACACCCTGCAACCCGTTCAGCCGGCGGTAGATGGTCTGAAACCCGAGCGACGACATCCCGACCGCGTACGGGCTCGGGTAACAGAGCGCGAACGGCAGCTCGGCCTGCTTGAAGATGGTCCCGCGCTCGTCCGTCAGGCGGGCGTCGCGGATGTCACGGAAGGGAATCACGAGGAACCCGTCACTATACGGCCTCGGCGGGCGCCATGCTCGCCATCTGGATCCGGTAGAGCCGCGCGTAGAGCCCGCCGGCCGCGAGCAGCGCGTCGTGGGGGCCCTCCTCGACGACTCGGCCGTGGTGCAGCACCAGGATGCGGGTGGCCCGGCGCACCGTCGAGAGGCGGTGGGCAATCACGATGGACGTGCGCCCCCGCATCAGCTCGGCAATCCCCCGCTCGATCACCCGCTCCGTCTCCGGATCGACGCTGGCTGTCGCCTCGTCCAGGATGAGGATCTCGGGGTCGCGCGCCAGCGCCCGCGCGAACGCCACCAGCTGCCGCTCGCCGCCCGAGAAGTTGGCGCCCCGTTCGATGACGGGCGCGTCCAGCCCCTCGGGCCGCGACGCAATGACGCGATCCGCCCCGACGCGCCGGGCCGCCTCGAGGATGCGCCCGTCGGTCAGCCCCGCGTTGCCCAGCGCGATGTTCTCGCGCAGCGTCCCGGCGAACATGAACACGTCCTGGCTGACCACCACGATCCGCCCGCGCAGACTGCGCGGGTCCAGCGACCGGACGTCGACCCCGCCGATGCGGATGGCGCCGTGCTGCACGTCGTAGAGGCGCGGGAGCAGCTTGATGATCGTCGATTTGCCCGCCCCGGTGGCCCCCACGATGGCCACCGTTTCGCCGGCCGCGACCGACAGCGACACGTGGTCCAGCACCGGGCGATCGGCGCGGTAGCCGAAGGTCACGTCGTCGAGGCGGATCAGGGGGCCCGGCACCGCGGGTGCCGCCACCCCCGCGGCCGGCGGCGCGTCGGGCTCGGCGGTGTCCAGCAGCGCGAACACCCGCTCGGCGGCGGCCATCGCCTGCTGCATGACGGTGTACTTGGTCGACAGGTCCCGGATGGGCGCGAAGAACTTGCCCAGGTACTCGACGAACGCCACCAGGATGCCGAACGTCAACGTTCCCCCGGCGATCCGGTTGCCGCCGTGCCACAGCAGCGCCGCGACCGCCACGGCCCCGACCGCTTCGACGATCGCGTAAAGGGCCGCGTCCGCGGAGATCGCGCGCGCGTTCGCGCGGCGGTAGTCGAGGTTGATCGTGTCGAATTCGCCGTCGACGCGCCCCTCCTGCGCGAACGCCTGCACGACCTTGATGCCCGACAGGTGCTCTTGCAGGAACGCGTTCATGCGCGCCAGCTTCAAGCGGATCTCGCGGAACGCCTCGCGCACGAGCCGCCGGAAGACGCTCGCGATGCCGAACAGCACGGGCGCCGACGCCAGCGAGAACAGCGCCAGCCGCCAGTCGATCCCGAACATCGCGATCAAGATGAAGACCAGCCGGATCGCGTCGCCCAGCAGGCTGACCACCCCCGAGGCGAACATCTCGTTCAACGCCTCGATGTCGCTCGTGAGGCGGGTCATGAGGCGGCCGACGGGGGTGCGGTCGAAGAACGACGCCGACAGCGACAGGACGTGGCGGTGCACGGCGACGCGCAGCGCGTTCATGCCACGCTGCCCGACGACCTGCGTCAGGTAGATCTGGGCGAACCCCGCGCTGTACTGGCCGGCCAGCGCCACCAAGTAACCGAGCCCGATCCGCGCCAGACCGGCGCCGCGCCCGACCGCGATGTGCTCGTCGATGGCCTTCTTCAATAGATAGGGCTGCGCGACCTCGCACAGCGACACGATGGGCAGCAGCGCGACCGCGATGCCGAGCTCGCGGCGGTACGGCCAGACGTAGCTGAAAACGCGGCGCAGCAGCGTGCGGTCCAGCGCCTTGCCCAGGATCTCGTCGGCCGGCGCGCGGCGCGGGGTGGGTATCGCCGCGGCCGTCACGCGGCTCCCTCCAGCGCCTCGGCGGCCTGTTCCGTCCGGTAGAGGGTCGCGTAGAGCCCGCCGGCGGCCATCAGGCTGGCATGCGTGCCGGACTCCGCCACGCGCCCCCGGTCCAACACCAGCACCAGGTCGGCGTCGCGGACCGCTGCCAGCCGGTGCGAGATCAACACCGACGTGCGGCCCGCCAGGATCGGCTCGAGACGCGTCAGGATCTCGCGCTCCGTCTGGGCGTCGACCGACGACAGCGAATCGTCCAGGATCAGGATCCGCGGGTCGGCAGCCAGCGCGCGCGCCAGCGCCACCCGCTGCCGCTGCCCGCCGGACAGCGTCAGCCCCCGCTCGCCGACCAGCGTGTCGTAGCCGTCCGGCAGCACCGCCAGGTCGGGGACCAGGCCGGCCGCCTCCGCCGCCGCTTCGATCCGGGCCCGCTCGGTCGGGACGAAGCCGATGTTCTCGGCGACGGTGGCCGAGAAGAGAAACGCGTCCTGCGGCGCGTACCCGATCTGCCCGCGCAGCGCCGCCAGCGGGATGTCGGTGATGTCGCGCCCGCCGACGAAGATGCGCCCAGGCGCCACGTCCTGCATCCGCACCAGCGCGTCGACCAGCGTCGTCTTCCCGGCGCCGGTCGGCCCCACGATCGCCAGCGTCCCGCCGGCCGGCAAGCTGAACGACACACCGTCCAGCAGGCGGCGCCCGTCGACCTCGATCGTCAGGTCCCGCACCTCGATCGACGGCGAGCCGAGCGCCGTCGCCGCGCCGCCCGCAGCCAGCGGCTGGGACTCGATTCGCGGCGCCGTATCCAGCAGAGCGCGGACCCGGGCCCACCCGGCGATGCCCCGCTGCCAGATGCCGATGATCCAGGCCAGCGCGATCGTCGGCCAGGACAGCAGGACCAGATAGGCGTTGAACGCCACCAGCCCGCCGACCGTCAACCGCCCGGCGATGACCTCCTGCCCGCCGGCCCACAGCACGATCAGCGTGCCGGCGCCGCCCATCACGGCGAAGAGCGGCGAGAGCGTCCCGCGCACCCGGACCAGCGACAGGGCGCGGTCCAGGTAGGCGTCGTTCAGGCCGCGGAACTTGGCGTCGCGCACCGGCTCCAGCGTGTAGTGCTTGATGACCGCGACACCGGCCAGATCCTCTTGAATCGACGCAGACATGACGCCCAGCTGCTCTTGAATGGCGCGGCTCCAGTGATAGATGCGCCGCGACGACAGCCGGGCCGCCGCCAGCAAGAACGGGTAGGGGAGCAAGGCCCACAACGTCAGCCGCGGCGACAGGTGCAGCAGCAGCCAGACGGTCGTCAGGTACACCAGCGCCGTGTTGATGAGGTTGAGAAGCCCCGGCCCGAACAGCTGGCGGACGGCGCCCAGGTCGTTCGTGAGCCGTGACATCACGTCGCCGGTCGGGTGCCGCCGGTAGAACCCGGGGTCGAGGCGCAGGAGATGCCGGAACAGGTCGCCGCGCAGGCGGTACTCGATGTTTCGCCCGGCGTTGAAGATGAAGATGCGGGAAAACGTCCGGATCACCGCCTGCCCGGCCGCCAGCGCCGCGATCAGCGCGGCGTCACGGACGACCGCGGCGTGAACATTGCCGGCCGTCCGCGCCCCCGCGGTCCCGGCCCGGAGCGCGTCGATGGCGCTCTTGATCAACCAGGGAATCGCCAGCGCCAGCGCGTTCGTGGCGACCAGGCAGATGGTGCCGGCCACGAGCCCCGCGATCTCGGGCCGCAGGCGCGCCACGATCGACGTGCGGGTGGGGCTGCTGGCTCTGGAGGGATTCGACACGGACGACAAGTCGGGGCAAGGCCGGAAGCAGGAAGTATGTCCGGAAGTATCGCTGATCGGGAACTCTGTCCCGCATCTTCGCGATTGAACCGACGAAACCCGCAGGTCTATATTCGAGAGTCTTTTTTCGGACCGCGATCGCGCCCCTTCCCATGACTACCACTGTCTCCACAGCGCTCGCCGCCCTTCAAATTCGCCCGGACGACATCCAGGCGCTGCAAGCCCTCAAAGGGGTCCACCCTGGCAACGGAGCGGGCCTGGACGCCGATGCCTTGTCCAAGGCGCTGTCCGACGCGCGCCGGTGGCACCGCGAGCGGGCCGACTTCGGGCTCTGCCTGGACCTCATCGATCTCGAGCTGGGCTTCACGACCTCCAAAGAGCGACGCGCCGACCTGCTGCACGAGAAGGGGCGCCTGCTCTTCGACGAGCTCCTCAAGGACGAGGAAGGTCAGGCCGCCGTGCGCCAGTCCCTGGCGGAGCTGCCCGACTACCGGCCCGCCACCGAGTCGCTGGCCCAGATGACGCTGGTCCGCGCGAACTGGGAGCCCATCGCGCGGCGCTACCTGCAGCAGGCTTCGGAGGCGAAAGACCCGACCTTCGCGGCCAGCCTGCATGGCTCGGTCGCCGAGCTGTACCTGAAGTACCGGCCGGGCGAGCCCGAAGGGGAAGTCCAGCTCCGCAAGAGCCTGGCGCTGGAGCCGACGAACCGGCGCGCGGCCGCCCACCTCGAACGGATCCTGCGGGAGACCGGCCGCCACGACGAGCTGCTCGCGGTTTACGAGGCGCGGGCCGAGCGGGCGCAGAACCGCGATGACCGGACGGCGGCCGAGGTCGCGGCCGGCGAGCTCTGCCAGCAAATGGGGCGGGGCGACGCAGCGGCCGAACACTTCCGCAAGGCGCTGGAGCTGGACCCGAACGAACCGCGCGCGCTGCGGTCCATCCGGGCGGCCCTGACGCAGAGCCAGTCGTGGGCGGAGCTGGTCAAGGTTCTGGACGCGGCCGCGCGCACCCGCCGCGGCGAGCGCGACGTCGCTCTGCTGGTCGACCTGGCGACGCTGTTCTGGAAGCAGCTGGACCAGCCGGAGGCGGCGGAGCCGTTCTTCCGCAGGGTCCGCAAGGTCGACGCGTCGAACCACGCGATGGTCGACTTCTACCGCGCCTACTACGAGGCGCGGAACGAGCAGGCGCAGTTCCTGTCGGTGCTGGCGCAAGCCCAGAAGACCGAGCCCGACATCGAGCGGCGCGCCGCGATGGGCATCGAGATGGCGCGCGCCGCCGAGCAGCGGCCGCAGCACGCCGACAAGGCGATCGAGATCTGGAAGGGCGTGCTGCGCGTGCGCCCGCACCTTCCGGAAGGCGTGGCGTCGCTGAAGCGGCTCTACACCGCGACCGAGAAGTGGAACGCGCTGCTGGAGCTGCTGAAGGACGAGCTGGAGGCGGTTCCCGCC
The DNA here is from genome assembly GCA_045802645.1 of Polyangia bacterium. Classification (GTDB taxonomy): domain Bacteria; phylum Myxococcota_A; class Polyangia; order Fen-1088; family Fen-1088; genus JADGRB01. Next base: position 17,691 of record JBJMQQ010000200.1, on the reverse strand, counting down.
GCCGACGTCGACGAGCGAATCAACCGGCACCTCGAGATCGTCGGGATCTACCGCGACCGTCTGAACCTGGACGTCATGGTGGTGACGACGTACCTCAACATCCTGGCGCTGAAGCCGGATCACCCGGAGGCGCTGGCGGCGCTGGCCGGCCGCTACGAGGCGCAGGGGCGGTACGGGGACCTGGTCCAGATCCTGTCGCGCCAGGCAGAGGCCGCGCCGGATGCGGCGACGCGGGTCGCGCTGCACCGGCGCATCGCGTCCGTGTGGGCGGACAAGCTGGGCAAGCACCAGAACGCCGTCGCCAGCTTCGAAAAGATTCTCGAGGCTGAGCCCGCCGACACCGAGACCGCCGCCCGCCTGAAAGAGCTCTACACCAAGAGCCGGTCGTGGCGCCCGCTCATCGAGGTGCTTCGGCGGGAGCTGCCGCACGTCGACGACGCCGGCCGCCGCGCGCGCCTCGTCGAGATGGCCCGCCTGGCGGGCGAGCGCCTGAACGACGCGCGTGAGGCGATCACCCTCTACAACCAGGTGCTGGCGATCGCGCCGCAGGACCCGGAGGCTCTGTCCGGCCTGGCGACGCTGTACGAACGCGAGCGGCGCTGGCCGGCGCTGGTGGAGATCCTGGACCGGCAGCGGGCGAACGCCGAGGGCACTCCCGGCGCCGAGCTGCCGCTGCTCGAACGCCGCGGGACGCTGCTCTACGAGCGGATGGCCGCTTCGGACGCCGCCATCGCCGTGTTCCGGCGCATCCAGGCGCTGGATCCCAAGAACGCGCGCGCGGCCCGGGCGCTGCGCGAAATCTACGCGCAGGCCGGCGATTACGTCGCGCTCGAATCGCTCTACGCCGAGCAGGGGGCGTACGGCGAGCTGTGCGACCAGCTCACGTCGCTGGCCGACCGCACCGCCGACATGGGCGCGCGCACGCGCCTGCTGGAACGCGTGGCGACGCTGGCGCAGGAGAAGCTGAATCAGCCCGATCGCGCGCTGAAAGCCTACGAGCGAATCCTGACGACGGAGCCGCGCAACCGCAAAGCGGCGCTGGCGCTGATCCCGCTTTATCGGACTGGGCAGAAGTGGCCGCGCCTGCTGGCGACGTACGAGGCGCTGCTGGGCCCGACGGCGGCCAACGACGGCGTCAGCCAGACGGAGCGCCTGGAGCTGTTCGCCGAGGCCCGGAAGATCTGCGAAGAGCGCCTGGGCTCGAAGGCGCTGGCCTACCAGTGGTGCGCGCGCGCCTTCCAGATCGCCCCCAAGAATCCGGACGTTCGGGCCGACCTGGAACGGCTGGCCGGCGAGGCCGACGAGTGGGGCGCGCTGGTCGGCGCCTACGAAGAGCGGTTCAAGTCGTCGACCGACGCCGAGGAGCGGATCTGGCTCTTGCGTCGGGTGCTGCGCATCTCGGCGACGCGCCTCTTCCGCCCCGTCGAGACCCGGCGCGCCGCCGAGCAGATCCTGGCCGAGCTCGGCTACGACGAAGAGGCGGAGACGGCGCTCGAGCAGGTACTGGTGCAGTCGAAGGCCTGGCCGGAGCTGGCCAAGCTGCTGCACGGGCGCGCCGATCGGGCGCCCGACGCGGCCGAGCGCGTGAAGCTGTTGCTGCGCATCGCGCAGATCGAAGAAGAGCGCGTCGGCGATCTGGCCGCCGCGGCGTCGACCTGGACGGCGATCGTCGACGCCGATCCCGCGAACGAGCGGGCCCGGCGGGCGCTGGTGCGCGTGTCCGAGGCGCGCCAGGACTGGAGCGGCGTCGTCGAGGCGCTGCGCCGCGAGCTGACCCAGCGGGGCGCGGCGATGGAAGCGCGGGAGCGCGAGGAGCTGCTCCTGCGCATCGCCCACGTTCAGGAGACGCGCCTCGAGGACCGCCCCAACGCGTTCGCCTCGTACCGAGAGGTTTTGCTGGCCAACCCGCACGCCGCGCCGGCCGTGGCCGGGATCGAGCGGATGGCGGGCATCGAGCAGGCCGACAAGGCCGAGATCGCGCGCCTGACGCTGCCGTACTACGAGCGCACCGACAACGCGGCCAAGCTGGCGGCCGCCAACGCGGCGCTGCTGGCGGTGGCGGACAGCGTGGGCGAGCGGGTCGAGCGGCTCGAGAAGCTGCGCGCGCTCTACGGTGGGCCGCTCAAGGATCCGGCCGCCGCCTATCACGCGGCGGCGTCGCTCTTCGACATCGATCCCAGCGACGTCGAGAATCGCGAGGCGCTGGTCGGGTTCGCCGCCGAGGCGTCGCTGACGGGTGAGCTGGCGGACAAGCTGTCGGCGACCGCCGACACCACGTCGGACCGCAACCTCAAACGCGACCTCCTGGTCCTGGTCGCCGAGCTGCAAGAAAAGCAGCTCGGGCGGGCCGCGGAAGCGGAGAAGGTCTACGCGCAGATCCTCTCGGCCGAACCGCTGCACACCGGCGCCTTCAAGGCGCTGGCGCGGCTCTATCGTGACGGGCAGCGCTGGCGCCCGCTGCGCGAGCTGCTGGACACGCGCCAGCTCGCGTCGCTGGACGCCAAGGAGCGGCTGGATCTGCTGGCGGAGATCGCCGAGCTGGACGAAGCGTCGCTGGACGACACCGACCACGCGCTCGGCGCCTACGAGAAGATGGTCGAGCTGGACCCAGCCGAGCCGCGGGCGTTCAAGGGGCTCGAACGGCTCTACGCCGGCAAAGAGCGCTGGGCCGATCTGGAAGCGCTGCTGGGCACCCGGGTGGCGCTGGCCTCCGGGCCCGAGGCGCAGGACCTGGAGTTTCGCCGCGCCGAGCTGCGCGTGTCGCGCCTCGACGACGTCGAGGGCGGGCTGCGGTTGCTGGAGGCGATCGTCAAGGCCGCCCCGCAGCACGACGGGGCGCGCCGGCTGCTGGAGAAGCTGCTCGCGGTGCCCGCGCAGCGCCAGCGCGTCGCGAAGATCCTCGAGCCCGTCTACGAGGGGAGCGGCGCGTGGGCCCGACTGGTCGCCGTCCTCGAGGTGCAGCGCGAGGCGCTGGACGGACCGGCGGGCGCCGGTCTGCTCGCGCGCATCGCCGAGCTGCAGGAGAACCGACTGCAGGCGCGTTCGATGGCGCTCGGCACCTGGCGCCAGATCCTGGCCGCCGATCCCGCCAACCCCGAGGCGCTGGCGCAGGTCGAGCGGCTGGGGACGACCCTCGACCGCTTCGCCGAGCTGGTCGACGTCTATCAGGATCTGGCGTTCCGGCGCGACGGCGCCGACGTGGCCGGCCGGGCCGACCTGCTGGCGCGCGCGGCTCGCCTCTACGCCGGCAAGCTGAACAACCGGCGGGCGGCCATCGACGCCTGGAAGATGGTCCTGAATCTGGACCAGAACAACCGGGACACCGCGGCGCCCGCGGCCGCGGCCCTGGAGTCGCTGTACGGCGAGACGGGCGACACCGCCAACCTGGTCAAGACGCTGCAGCTGCAGGCCCGCTGGGCCGACAAGGGCGCGGACCGGAAGGCGATCCTGTTCCGCATCGCGGCCCTGCAAGAGAAGACGCTGGCCGACAACGAGGCCGCGGTGGCGACCTTGCGCGCCATCCTGGAGCAGGATCCGCAGGACCGGGCGGCGATCGACGCGCTCGATCGGCTGTTCGAGGCCGGCGCCCAGCACCGGCAGCGCGTCGACATCCTCAAGCGCCGCATCGAGATGGCGGGCGACGCGTCGGCGCGCCAGGCCCTTTGGCGGCAGATCACCGATCTCCTCGAGCGCGACGTCGGTGACATCGACGAGGCGATCGCGGCGTGCGTCAGCATCCTCGACGAGAACCCGGAGGACGATCAGGCGCTCGAGCGTCTGTCGCGCCTCTACGAGCTGCAGGGGCGACAGCGGGATCGGCTGGACGTCATCGAGCGGCGCCTCGCGCTGCGCGGCCCGCAAGATCCCGAGCGGCTCACGCTGTTGCGGCAGATCGCGTCGCTGCTGGAAGGGCCGCTTGGCGACGCCGCCGGCGCGCTCGACCGCTGGCGCGAGGTGCTGGAGCGCGCGCCGTCCGACGCCGCGGCGATCGCCGCCATCGAACGTTTCCTGGCGCCGACTACCGACGCCGGCCTGCGCCTGACGGCCGCCCAGCTGCTGGAGCCCATCTACGAAAAAGGCCGCCGGTATCCCGAGCTGGCCGGCATCGTCCGCATCTACGTCGAGGGGCAGGGCGACGCGCGCGCGCGCCTGACCGAGCTGATGCGCCTCGCGTCGCTCGAAGAGACGCGCCTCGGCGATCCGGAGGCGGCGCGCACCACGATCGCCGCCGCGATTCGCGACGCGCTGACCGAACCCGAGCTGCCCGGCCTGCTGGACACGTATGAGCGGTTGACCGGGACGGCCCGCGTCGCCGAGGTGACCGCCCTTTATCGGGAGATCAGCCCCGACGTTCTGGACGAGGCGGTCAAGCTGCGGCTCGATCGCACAATCGCGGCCGCGGCGGCCGGGCAGGGGGACGCGGCGGTCGCTGCGGACTACTACCGCCGGATCCTGGACCGGGTTCCCGAGGACGACGCCGCGCTGGCCGCCCTGGAGCGAATCTACCGGACGGGCGGCGACGATCCCGCGCTCTACGAGATCCTGGTCCGGCGCGCCGAGCTGGCGCGCGACACGGCAGGCGAGCGCGCGTTGCGCGTGCAGGTCGGCGAGGTCGCCGAGACCAAGCTGGAACGGCTGGACGACGCCATCGCCGCCTACGAGCGCGTGCTGGAGATCGCGCCCGCCGATCGGACCGCCGCGCAGGCGCTGGACCGGCTGTACACCCGCGCCGAGCGCTGGAGCGATCTGACGCGGCTCCTCGAAGAACAGCTGCGCCAGGGGAGCCGCCCCGAACGCGAGCTGGTCGACGTGCGGTTCCGACTGGCGCGCATCGAACAGGATCAGCGCGGGGACCGTGAAGCCGCGCTCGAGCACCTCAAGCTGGTGCTGACCGGCGACCCCGATCACCCCGAGGCCATCACGATGCTCGAGGGGATGCTGGACGACATCGGCGTCCAGGGCGCGGCGGCGACGCTGCTGGAGCCGGTCTACGCCGGGCGCGGAGACTGGCCGTCGCTGATCAAGATCGGCGAGATCCGCCTGCTGCAGGTCGAGGAGCCCGCCGAGCGGCTGGCCTGGACCAAGCGCATCGCGCGCCTCTACGAAGAGCAGCTGGAGGACTACGACAGCGCGCTTCGCTGGTACGGGAAGGTATTTCAAGAGGCGCCGACGGAGAACCGATCGACGGAGCCGTTGCTGCGCCTGGCCGGCAAGCTGGATCGCTGGCAGGACGCGGCGGGCCTGCTGGCCAACTACCTGGACGGCGAGCTGTCGGAAGAACCCGCGGTGCTGGACATCGTGCGCCGCACGGCGGAGATCTTCGACCTGCGCCTGGGCGAGCGCGGCGAGGCGCAGAAGTATTACCGGCGCCTCTACGACGCGCGCCCCGACGACGTCGCGACGACGCAGCTTTACGAGGCGGCGCTGGAACGGTGGGGCGCCTGGCAGGACCTGCGCGAGCTGGTCGACGAGCAAGCCGGGCGGGCGCCCGATCCCGCGGCGCGCGTCGCGCTGCTCCGCCGCAGCGCCAAGCTGGACGAGGAGAAGCTGGAGGACCCCGGGCGCGCCGTCGGCACGCTGCGCGAGGCGCTGGACGTCGATCCCGAAGACCGGCGCACCGGGGCCGAGATGGAGCGCCTGCTTGCCCAGCAGGAGCGCTGGCCGGATCTGGCCGACCACCTGTCGTCGGCGCTGGAACGACTGCCCGAGGGGCCCGAGCGCGACGGCGCCACGCTGCGGCTGGCCGAGATCCTGGCCGCGCGCCTCGGCGACGCGTCGACGGCGGTGGATCGCTACGCCGACATCGTGGCGCGCGACGGCGCCTCGCAGCGCGACCTGACCACCGCGATCGCCGCGCTGGAAGCCATGGCCGACGATCCGGACCAGCGGTACCGGGTCGCGATCATCCTCGAGCCCGTCTACCGGCGCTCGGGCGATCTGGCCCGCCTCGTCGGGTCGCTGGAAGCGCAGCTCGAAGCGGCGGACGACCGCGCCGAGCGGGTGCGCGTCCTCGGCGAGATGGCGGAGCTTCATCAGGCGATGGGCCGGGTCGACCTGGCCTTCGAGGCGCGCAGCCGCGCGTTCCTCACCGACGTGGAGTCGGACGACACGCTGGGCGCGATGGACGCGCTCGGGCGCGCTGCCAAGTTGCACGCGCCTCTGGCGATGGCCCTGCAGAAGGGGGCGGTCGAGGCGGTCGATCCCGATCGTCAGGCCGGCCTGTGGGCAGCCTCGGCCCGGCTGCTGGAGGCGCCGCTCAACCGGCCCGACGACGCGGTCGAGGCCTGGCGCGCGGCGCTGGCGGCCAAGGGCGACGATCGAGACGCGTTCCTGGCGATCGAGCGGCTGCTGACGGCAGCGGGGCGCGCCGGCGAGCTGGTCGAGGTGCTCGAGCGGCACCTCGAGATCGCGGTCGACGGGGAAGAGCGCAAGGGGCTCGCCAAGCGGGTCGCGCTCTTGCACCAGGACGCGCTGGATCAGTCCGCCCAGGCCGTGCGCGCGTGGGAGACGGTCCTGGAGATCGATCCCAACGACGGCGAGGCGCTGGATGCGCTGGTGCAGCTGCACCTGGGCGCGGGCGCGTTCCGCGAGCTCACCGAGATCTATTCGCGCAAGATCGAGCTCACCGATCGCGCCGACGAGCGCCGCATGCTCTTCATGCAGAGCGCGCGGATCTTCGAGGAGAAGCTGAACGACCCCGATCGGGCCGTCGAGCAGCTGCGCGCGGTCCTGAACGAGACGCAGGGCGACGGCGAGGCGCTGGAGGACCTGGATCGGGTCCTCACCGCGGAGGGGCGCCACGCGGACTTGGTAGAGGTGATCGATCAGCGCGTCTCGCGCGCGCAGGATGCCGGCACGCGCGACGAGCTGGGCTTCCGCGCCGCGCGCCTGACCGAGGTCGAGCTCGGAGATGTCGAGGGGGCGATCGGGCGCTACGCCCGGATCCTGCAGACGTCCCCCGGTCACATCGGCGCGCGGGACGCCTTGATGGCGATCGCGCGCGGCGACGATTACCGGCTGCCGGCCGTCGAGGTGCTCGAGCCGCTCTCGCGCACGGCCGGCGCGTGGGACGCCGTCGTGGAGCTGCTGGAGTTGCGGCTCGCCGTCGAGGACGGCGTTCCGGGGCGCCTGGCGCTGCTGTCCGAAATCGCGCGCATCGAGGAGGTCGAGCGTCGCGACGTGAAGGCCGCGTTCGGCGTCTGGGCGCGCGCGCTGACCGAGGATGCCACCGACGACGCGCCTCGCGAATCGCTCGAGCGCCTGGCGGCGGCCAACGGCGACTGGCGACGGCTGGCGGACGTGTACGCCGAGCGCATGGAGGCGACCTTCGACGCGGCCCTGCAGCGCACGCTGGCGATGCGGCTGGCGTCGCTGAACGAGAACGAGCTCGGGGACGCGGGCAAAGCGGCCGACTACCTCCGCCAGGCGCAGTCGCTGCCCGGTGACGAGGAGCCGGTCCTGGCGGCGCTGGAGCGCGTGCTGCGCAAGCTGGGCGAGAACGACGAGCTGGCGCAGGTGCTTGCGCGTGAGGCCGAGCTGGCCAGCGAGCCGGCGGCGCAGGCGGATTTCCTGGCGGCGCTGGGCGCCGTGCGGCTCGGGCCGCTCGACGATGCCGACGGCGCGCTGAGCGCGTTCCGCGACGCGGTCGAGCGAGCGCCCGAGCATCCGGCGGCGCGCGACGCGCTCATCGAGCTGCTGGATCGCGACGCGACACGGGAGGGGGCGCTGGACGTCCTCGAACCGCTGGCCGAAGCGCGCGGGGATTACCAGGAGCTGATCGCGCTTTACGAGCGGCGCCTCGATCTGCGCGACGACCGCGCCGAGCGGGCCCACTGGCTGCGGAAGATCGCGGAGGTCTCGGCCGATCGGCTCAACGACCCGTCGCGCGCGGTGGCGGCCCTGGGGCGCGCGCTACGCGAGGATCCCGCCCCGGGCGGGGCGCTCGACGATCTCGAGCGGATCTCCAGCGCGGGCGGTCTGTCGGCTTCGGGCGCGCACGAGATCGAAGGCGCGCTGGCCAGCGCCGAGCCCGACGCCGGGCGCGAGCTGGCCCTGCGGGCGGCCCGCCTCTATCAGGAGTCCGGCGACCGGGCTTCCGCCGAGCGCCTCTACCGGCGCGTGCTGGAACAGGACCCGGAAAACGCGGATGCGTTGCAGGCTCTCGAAGGGCTGTACCGCGACGCCGGGGAGCCCCAGCGGCTGGCCGAGATCCTCGAGCGTCGCGCGGCGGTCGACATGGATCCGCAGCTCCGGCGGGCCCGACTGCTGGAGGCGGCCCGGCTGCACGAGACGCGTGGTGACGTCGCTGCGGGCGTCGCGGCGTTGCAGACGCTGCGCGCCGCCGACGAAGAGGATGTCGACGCGCTGAAAGAGCTGGCGCGTCTCTACGAGACGCTGGGACAGCCGCGGGACCTCGACGCGGTGCTCGCGCAGCAGGCGCGGCTGGCTGACGACCCCGGCCAGCGGGCCCGGTTGTGGGCGCGCGTCGGCGAGCTGCGTCTGGGGATCCTGAAGGACCTCGATGGCGCGGCGGACGCGTACCGCGAAGCGCTGGAGGGTGCACCGGACGACCCGATGGCGCTGTCGGCGCTGGAGTCGATCGAAGAGAAGCGCGAGGACTGGTCGACGCTGCAGGAGGTCCTGCTGCGCCGCCTCGGCAGCGCGACGGGGCCCGACCAGGTGTCGGTGCTGCTGAAGCTCGCGCGCAACGCCGAGCAGCGGCTGAATGACGTCGACCAGGCGGTCGGCTTCCTGCGCCAGTTGCTGGACGCCGACCCGGGCAACGGGTTCGGCTACCTCGAGCTCGAGCGAATCCTGCGCGATTCCGAGCGCTGGTACGATCTCGTCGACGTGCTGGCCAAGCACGCCGAGACGGAAGGAGCGGCGGGGCGCAAGCCAACCGAACTGGCCCTGCGGGTCGCGATCGCGAACGTCTGGGAGAAGGAGCTCGATTCACCCGAGAGCGCCGCCGAGGCGCTGGAGCGCGTCCTGGAGGTCGCGCCGGAAAACGCGGCCGCGCTGCTGTCGCTGGCCCGCCTGCACGAGCGGGCCGAGCGGTGGGACGAGGCGGCCGAGACGCTGGAGCGCGCGGCGATGCACGCGGCGTCGCCGCCGGACCTCGCCGAGATTCACTTCCGAACGGCCGCCATCCTGCGCAAGAAGGGCGCCGAGCCCGACGACATCGAGCGGGCGCTGTTGCGCGCGCTCGACGCCGACGCCAACCATCGGCCGACGCTGGAAGCCCTGGAGGTGATCGCGCGGGCCGCCAAGGACGACGAGCGCCTGGTCAGCATTTTGGACCTGCAGCTTCAGACTGCGACCACCGACGCAGAGCGCGCCAAGCTGCTGCGCGAGGTCGCCGCGCTGCTGGGCGGACCGCTGGGTCAGCCGGCCGCGGCGCTGCCGCACCTCGAGCGCCTGGTGGCGCTGGACCCGACGGAGATCGCCGGGCGCGAGCAGCTGGCCGAGGCTCTGATCGCCGCCGGCCGCGGCGACGAGGCCACGCGCCTCATCGGCGAGGTCATCACGGAGCTCGGCAAGGCGCGCCGAGGCAAGGAGGCGGCGCGGTGGCACACGCGGCTCGGCACGATCGCCGAAGCGCGGGGCGACAGCGAGGCGGCGTCCGCGGCGTTCAACGCGGCCTACAAGCTGGATCCCAGTCACCCGGCGACCATCGCGGCGCTCGGGCGGCTCGCGTACCGGCGCAGCGACTTCGAGGCAGCGCGGAAGTTCTACCGGTCGCTGCTGCTGCAGAACTTCGAAGAGGCGACAGCCGGCGTCTCGAAGGCCGAGGTCTATCTGATGCTCGGCCGGATGCACGTCCTCGCGAACGAGCTCCCCAAGGCCCGCAACATGTTCGAGCGCGGCCTGGAAGTCGACCCCCGCAACGTCGACCTCAAAGCAGCGCTGGCGGGCCTCGGATAGCCGGATAGTTAAGCGCCAGGACGCCACGACGCCAGGGTCAGAGCCTCCAGAAATCCGGATCTGAACCTCCTGGCTCAGATCTTCTCAGGCCTCTTCAGGTCCCCTGGCGTTCCTGGCGTTTCATCTCCGGCTACTTGCTCGCGCAGCGTTTCTCCGCCCGCTGCGCGGCTTCACCCAGCGCCGCGTCTCGCCCTGTCGCGATGGCGTGTAGCGCCGCGTTGCCGGTCGGGTCGCACAACGTGCCCAGCGCTTCGACCGCTGTCGCCTGGTACGGGTGGTGGGGATCGCCGGCCAGGGCGACGGCCGTCGTGACGGCGTCAGGGCCTCCCAGGCGGGCCAGGGCGCGCAGGACGGCGGCGGCGACGCCCTGAAGGGCCAGATCGCCTTCGGCCTCAGTGACGAGCCCCCGCAGCGCCGCAGCGACCTGCGGGGCGGCGGCGCGGTCGCCCGATTCGGCGATGAGGCCAGCCGCCAGCGCGCGCAGCGACGCGCTCTCCTCGCGGCGGTTGAGGGCCGCCAGCAGCACCTGCCGCGCGCGCGGATCGTGGCAGCGCTGAAGGCCGATGAGGGCCACCCGGCGCACCTCGTCGACGTCGCGCTCGGTCGCGCGCACCATGAGGTCGCCGCTGCCGGGGACGCAGAGGTGTCCCAGGGCGTCCACCTCCGCCCGCCGTACGAAGGGCCACCGCTCTTGTTTGGCGGCATCGATCAGCGCCGGGCCGGCGGCCGTATCGCCTGACTTCGCCAGCCCCTGGGCGGCGCTCTCACGGACGCGCGGGTCGGCGTCCTTCAGCGCCGCGCGCAGGGCCGGGCGAACCTCCGGCGTCGTCCCGCGCTGCTCGGCGAGCTCTCGCGTCGCCAGGAAACGGAGCACCGGCTCGTCGCCCGCCGCTCGGCTGGCGCCGACCAGGTCAGCGGTGCCGTCGCCCAGCGCACCCAGCGCCAGGATCGCGCGCCCCCGCAGCTCGAACGGCCGATCGGCCGCCAGATCGGCGCGCAGCGCGGCGACGGCTTCCGCGCGGTGGTCGGGCGCGGCCTTCACGGCGGCCGGCACCAGGCGCGCCAGGTCGGCGGCCCGGTGGCCGTCGCTGCCCGCGCGGGGCGCCGCCGTATAGGCCGCCAGCACCGCGTCGCCACGCAGCCGCGGCGAGCCCTGCAGCGCGACGACCACGCTACCCCGCAGCGCTGGTGGGCCCTCGCCCGCGGCGGCCAGCAGTACCTGGACGGCCGCGTCGTCATTCAGCGCGCCCAGTACGCGCGCCGCGCGCGCCCGATCCGGGACGGCGACGGACTTCGACCCCAACAGGGCGGCCAGCGCCGCCACCGGCGGCGACGGCGCGTGCGCCAGGGCAGCCGCGATGACGCTCTCTTCTTCCTCGGTCGCGCCCAGGACCGCCGCCACCAGCGCGTCCAGCACCGCCGGCGTCTTCGGCGCGGGCTCGAGGCGGGTCAGCGCCTCCAGCAGACAGGCACGCGCCGGCCCGCTGCTGGTCGCCACCGCCTGGGCCGTCGGCAGCAGGGCCGCGTTGCCGAGCCCCAGCAGCAGGGGCAGCCGCGTCGCGCAGTCGGGGGCGCCCGCCAGATCGGCCACCAGCCGCTCCGCGCCGCCGGGACCGTCGGCATCCGTGAACACCGCCAGCTCACCGATCGCGGTCGTGCCGTAGCTCTGAGGCGGGGAGGCGTCCGTCCCCGGCGTCACCGCCGTGATTGTCACCGTGAGGCAGCCGGACGCGACCGGCTTCGGGAAGGCGACCCAGTAGGGGTCGCGCCAGTGCGCCTCGGATGCGGCGGGATCGCCCGCGAGCTCGACGTCGAACCGCTGCTCGGGCGCCGGGCCGAACGCGACCTGCAGCTTCTTCACGCGGTTGTGCGCGCGCAGCGCGGTCAAGCTGGCGCCGTCGCCGGGGAAGATGCGCAACCCACGAACGGCGTACCCGGTGGCCGCGGCGCGGGCGGTCAGAAATTCGCCGCGCCCGTCGCCACCCAACCCCTCGGCCCACGACGTGGCGGGGTTCCCGTCGTCCAGCTCCAGCGGCGCGGTCAGCGCCCGCGCGTCGGCGCCCGCGCCGCGCGTCGTCGACGCGCCGACGAAGTGGAAGTCGGCCAGCGGCCGCCCGGCGGGCATCGCCGGGTCGCCGCGCCGGGCGACCAGCGTCGTCGGTGCGGGCGCGGGGATCGGCGACACGATGGGGCGAAACCGGCCCGCCGCGAAGTCGTACGCCCGGGGAAACAGGCGCGGCGGCGCCCCGTCGCAGCGATTCACCTGGGCCGCCGTCTGGTACTCGATCACGCGCTCTGGCGTCGCTTCCACCCAGATGGACGTCTCGCCGTCCGCGTCGCGCGCGCCGGTGAGCCCCGCCCAGATCGGCCGGTGATCGGCGGTATCGACCTCGCCCAGCCAGACCTCGGCGCCCGAAGCGCCGCGCACGGGAACCCGCAATTCGGCGACGCGGTGTCCCTCGACGGTCACCTCGCGCAGCGTCGGCTGCCCGCGTCGCAGCGCGGGCGTCTTCAGCGGGACGCGCACGATCAGATCGGCGCCGGACCGGATTTCCAGCGTGCCGTCGGCCGCCTGCGCCAGCCGCAGCCCGGCAGACGGCGCTGGCGTGGCCGGGGCCGCGTCGCCTGCGAAAACGGGGGTGGAAATCAACCAACTGAGGCCTCCCAGGGCCGCCACCCCCAGAATGCGCATGACTCCGGAGAGCATCACATCTATATAAACCGGCGCGATGAAAACCCCCAGCCGAGCCGGCCGTGTTGCGATCCTCGGCCGGCCCAACGTCGGCAAGTCGACGTTGCTCAACCGAATCGTCGGCGAAAAGCTGGCGATCGTGACGCCCAAGCCGCAGACCACTCGCAACCGCATCACGGGCGTCTACAACGGCGATCGCGGGCAGATCGTCTTCGTAGACACCCCCGGCGTCCACGGGGCGAAAAAAGAGCTGAACCGCTTCATGGTGGGTGAAGCGCTGGGGCTCATCCCCGACATCGACGCCGCGCTGCTGATCGTCGAGGCCTCGGTCGATCGCCCCGGCGACGTCGAGGAGCGCATCTTGAAGGGGCTCGCCGACGCGGGCCGCCCGGTGATCCTGGGCCTGAACAAGTCCGACACGGTGAAGGACAAGGGCGCGCTGCTGCCGACGCTCGAGAGCTGGAGCAAGCGCCCCGAGCTGCGCGCGCTGGTCCCGCTGTCGGCCAAGCGGGGGACGAACGTCGACCGGCTGGTCGACGCGCTCTGGGACCTCTTGCCCGAAGGGCCGCCGCTTTACGACCCGGACCAGCTCACCGATCGCACGGAGCGATTCCTGGCCGCGGAGCTGATCCGCGAGCAGCTGTTCATCAACCTGCGCCAGGAGGTTCCGTACGCGATCGCTGTCGTCATCGACAACTGGGAAGAGCGGGCCACCGACGTCGTCATCACGGCCAGCATCGTGGTCGAGCGTGACACCCAGCGCGCCATCGTCCTGGGCAAGGGGGGCGCGATGATCAAAGACGTCGGCACGCGCGCGCGGCTGGCGATCAGCGAGCTCTTGCAGCGGCCGGCCCACGTGAAGCTGACCGTGCGGGTCGAGCCGGATTGGACCAGCTCGCCGCACGCGCTGGCCGCGCTGGGTTACCGGGCCGAATCGTGAGCGACGCTGACCTTCCGCTGCTCGCGCTGGTCGGCCGCCCAAACGTCGGCAAGTCGTCTCTGTACAACCGCCTCGTCGGCGGGCGCCCGGCGCTGGTCGAGGACGTGCCGGGTGTCACGCGCGACCGGCGCTACGGCACGGCCGACTGGGGGCCCGTGCGCTTCCGCGTCGTCGACACGGGCGGGCTCGACCCCTCGGCCGTGGGCATCCTGGGCGCCATGCGGCAGCAGTCGCTGCGCGCGCTGGACGAGGCCGATCTGGTTCTGTTCGTCATCGACGCGCGCGAAGGGGTGACCGGCGTCGACGAGAACGTCGCCAAGGTCCTGCGGCAATCCGGGCGCCCGGTGCTGGTCGCCGCCAACAAGGTCGACAGCGACAAGACCGAAGCGGCGGCCACTGAAGCCTACAACCTGGGCTTCCCCGACGTGTTTCCCGTCTCGGCCAGTCACGGGCGCGGCATCGGCGACCTGCTGGACGCCGTCGTCGCACAGCTCCCCAAGACCGCACGGCAGCCCGGGCCCAAGGAGGCCCCCGCGCCCGACCCGGATGCCGAGGCGCCGCTGCGCCTGGCCTTCATCGGCAAGCCGAACGTCGGCAAGTCGTCGCTGGTGAATGCGCTGCTGGGTGAAGAGCGCGTGCTGGTCCACGACCAGCCCGGCACGACGCGCGACCCCATCGACACGCCGCTGTCGTTCGGCGGGCGTGAATACCTGCTGGTCGACACGGCCGGCATGCGGCGCCGCCGCGCCATCGACACGCTGACCGAGCACGTGGCGGCCAAGATGGCGCGCGACCAGCTGGACCGCGCGGACGTCGCCGCGCTGGTCATCGACGCGCGCATGGGCGCGACGGCCGAGGACGCGCGCCTGGCGTCGTTGATCGAGGACTCGGGGCGCTGCGCGCTGGTGATCCTGAACAAGAAGGATCTCGTCGGCCGCGCCGACATCGACGCCAAGCTCGAGTCGACGCGCGAGGCGCTGTCGTTTCTGCGCTACGCGCCCATCCTGCTGACGTCCGCCGTCACGCGCGCCGGTGTGACGGGGATCCTGACCGAGGCGTCGCGCGTGCTGGCGCAGGCCTCGCGTCGGGTCACGACGGGCGAGCTCAATCAGCTGATGGAGGACATCGTCGCCCACAAGCCGCCGCCCGCGGGCCGGGGCGGGCGCCACGTGCGCATCTACTACGCGACGCAGGCCGGGGTGCGGCCGCCGACCTTCTACATCAGCACGAATCACCCCGCCGAGGTCGGGTACCCGTACCGCCGGTTCCTCATCAACCGCCTGCGCGAGGCCTACGGGTTCGAGGGGACACCGGTCCGCCTGGCGCTGCGCGCGCACAAGCAGAAGAGTCGCCCCGCGCCGGCGTCGGCCGTTCCGGAAAAAGAGCGCTCTAGAAGCCGAACGCGAGCCGCGCGGTCGCCGAAAAGGTGAACGGGGCGTTGCCCAGCCCCTGCGGGTTGGACAGCAGATCCTGCGGTCGATACAGGTACTGGAGGCTCACGCCGACGCGCCAGCGCGGGTTCAGGTAGTAGTCGGACCCGAGCCCCAGCTCCGATACGAACATCGACTGGGGCGCCAGGACGGCGCCCCCGATGCGGGCCACGCCGAACTCGAGGTCGGCGTACGGCACCAGCCGCAGAATGTCGATCGTGTAGCAGATGCCGGCCAGAAGCGCCTCGGTCGTGACGGAGCCGCCGGGCAGCGGCGGTTTGACGCTCTTGTCGACCCCGTGCATCGACCCTTCGGCGGACAACCGGAGCGCCCAGGCGTCGGCGATGCCGTACTCCAGGTCCAGGCCGGCGGCCTCGCCCCACGGGCTGCGCCCATCGATGTGGACGACGCCGATGCCCAGGCGAGCGGCTGCCTGCCACTCGTCGCGGCCGACCGCGCGCGCCCGGCCGACCGGCGTCGCGGCCGCCAGGACGAATGCGAAGAACGCCAAGCCACGTTTCAAGCGGCGCCATCATACCCGGACCGCGCGGACCCAGCCCATTTGACCCGACGCGGGGGGTCTGTTATCTCCCCGGGCGCGTGCCGAAGCGTAAGATCGACAAGAAAGAGCTCCAGCAGCCGGACCAGTTCCTGGACTTCTGGACCCGCGCCTCGAACTCGATGGGGTCCTGGGCGTCGGCGCACAAGCGCGCGCTGGTGATCTCCGCGACCGCTCTGGCGACGGTGATCATCGGGTCGATCGTGCTGAGCCAGGTGTCTCAGCGCCGGGCCTCCACGGCGGCCGAGGCGCTGGACCGGGTCGAAAAGATCGCGGCGGCCGAGATTGCGCAACCAGGCGCCACGCCGCCCGACGACGGGCTGCCCCACCTGGGCACCGTCGCCGAGCAGGAGCAAGCCGCCCTGAAGGAACTGGACGGCAGCTTCGCGTCGGGCCGGGGCGCGCTGTGGCCCGAGGCGGCGCTGGTGCGCGGCAGGCTGCTGCTGGACCTGGGCCGCGCCCCCGAGGCCGCCTCGACGTTCCAGGGCCTGCTGGACGGCAAGCTGGACGAGCGCCTCCGCTTCCTGGCCCGGGAGGGGCTGGGGTACGCGTACGAGGCCCAGGGGAAGCTGGCCGAAGCGGGGAGCACCTTCTCGCAACTGGGCGACGACGCGGCTCGCGCCGGGCTCGGGAATTTCTACAAAGACCGCGCGGCGTACCACCAGGGGCGGCTTGCGGAGCTGCGAAGCAACCCGGCAGACGCCACGAAGCTCTATCACGAGGTGCTCGAAAAGTTCCCCACCACCTCGCTGCGCGACGAGATCCAGAACCGCATCGCCGCGCTCGAAATGAAGTGAAGCGCTTCATCGCGCTTCTGTTGGCGGCCGCCGGCTGCGCGTCCGTCACGGCGCGCCCGATCGAGCCGGCCACGCAACCCGCGCACCCCGCGGGGGTGCTGCACCTGCAGTGGCGGACGACGCTGCACGAGCACGGGTTGTTCGAGCCCGATCCCGAAGAGTGCGCCACCCCGGTGCTGGCCGACGGGCATCTGGTGCTGGGGACCCGCGCCGGGGCAGCCGTCGGCGTTGCGCCGGCGACCGGCCACGTCGACTGGATCACGCCGCTGTCGGGCGGCGTCGACGGCGGCGCCCGCTTCGACCAGGCGCACGGCCAGGTGTACATCGGCACGGACGACGGCGCGCTCTACGCGCTGGACCCGTCCAGCGGCGCCGTCCGCTGGACCTATCGCGGCAAGGGGGCCATCGAGCGCCCGCCCGAGCTCGGCGGCGATCTGGTCTACGCGGCGACGGACATCGATCGCGTCGTCGCGCTGGAGGCAGCCACTGGAAAGTGGCGCTGGCAGTACGAGCGCGACATGCCCGACGGCTTCACGATTCACGGCTACGCCGGCCCGCGCCTGCACGGGCAGCAGCTCCTGACCGGCTTCGCGGACGGATACTTCGTGGCGCTGTCGGCCGCTTCGGGTGAGGTCGTCTGGGCCCGCTCGCTGGCCGCCACGTCAGACCAGTTCGTCGACGTCGACACCACGCCAGCCCTGGCGGGCGACCTCGCGTACGTATCGTCCTATTCCGGCGGCCTGGCCGCGGTGGAGCTGCAGGACGGCGCCGTGAAGTGGCGGCTGCCAGTTCAGGGCGTCGGCGACGTCAGCGTGACGGACGGCCGGCTGTTCTTCGTGGCGCCGCGCCAGGGTCTGCACGCCGCCGATCTGGAAGGGCACGTCTTGTGGCGGCAGGGCCTGACCGAAGCGGGCGACCTGACGCGCCCGCAGGTGTTCGGGCGCTATCTGATCTTCTCCGGGAGCCGGGCCGGCCTGTTCGTCGTCGATCGGACGAACGGCGAGCTGCAGGAACTCTTCAACCCGGGGCACGGCGTGTGCGCCGCGCCGCTGGTCGACGAAGCCCAGCACAAGCTGTATGTGCTGTCGAACGGGGGCAGCTTTTACGCCCTCGACTACACGCCCTGAGGGCTCGCGCGAGCCCTCAGGCTCCGAGATGCGATCAACCGTGAGACGGGTTAGACGACGCGGCCGTACGCGGGCAAACCCTGGGCTTCGATCCGGCGAACCAGCTCTTTGATCCGGCGGGTGCCGCCCGCGTCGCGGGCCTTCCACTCGACGCCGAATCCCGGCAGGCCGCCTGGGTGACCCTTCCACGCGATCCGCGCCGACAGGGGCATCGCCACCTCG